>JAAVZY010000072.1 GCA_022791945.1 Oscillospiraceae bacterium
ACCTCTGGCCTACCGCTTAGGAGGCGGTCGCTCTATCCAACTGAGCTACGCGGGCCTATGAAATTGCCGGACTGGAATCGAACTCGGAACGGTACGCCTGTGCCCCCGGAGTGGGGCGCTCTGTTCCCTACTTAGGAGGCGTGTGCTCTATCCAGCTGAGCTACGTGGACATCTGTAAAAATGTGAACTTGTACGCACAATTCAGACTCGGAGCCATCTGCCACTCAGGAGGCGTGCGTTCCCTCTGATCCACATAGACAACTTTTCTTCACTATACATCATTATAACACAAAGCTATCTCCCAATTCAAGCCCCCAGTAATATTTTTCCCCAAAGGTAAGTTCCATAATATAAATGGACAGTTAGGCGAACCCCGGCTGTCTGTTTACGATAGAAGGTAAGAACCTATTCAGAATCTTTTAGAAAGTAAAGCGATAAAGGAAAGGACAACCATTTGACACGAGGTGTGGAGATTGCGCTCACAGTTTTTCCAAAGTCGATGACACTTAGTCAAGCCAGCCAAAGGAACGTTCCACGATCCAGCGTTTGAGCAGAACAGCAAACTGATGCAGTCCGCTGCGCCTGACAATCTGCACATTGGCTCCAATGGTTTCCTGAACAGCTTGGGCAAAGGGCTTGCCGGCATACCCGCCATCGCAAAGAACATTCACAACACAAGACAGGGCAGGGCGATTGTTTTCCAGCATCCCCAGGGCACCAGCTTTATCCGAAATATTAGCGGTCGTTACATGGATTGCACGTGGCAGCCCATTTATATCCACCGCGATATGGCGCTTGATTCCGGAACCCTTTTTGCCTGCATCATTGGTGTTAGTATAGAAGTGTAGACAGAAAAAGTTGAACAGCCTATACTATCAAAAGACTTGATACTGCAAAGAGAGAAAGGGTATGGCGAAAACCCAAAGTCTTACACTCCGGAATTTAAACAGCAGATTGTGGAACTGTATCATACCGGAGGGATCTCGTATCCACAACTGGAACGTGAATATGGCGTAAATCGGAGTACTATCAGCGGCTGAGTAAAGCAGCTTTCCCCCATCAAGGTATCTGGAGAGGAAACGGTCACCCTCAAGGAGTATCAGGCTCTCCAGAAAGAAAACAAGCACCTTCAGATCGAGAATGAAATACTAAAACAAGCGACCGCCATATTCGCAAAAGAACAATAGCGGAGATTGTAGCTTTTATCCGGAATCACTTGACAAATTACTCTGTATCCCAGCTTTGCAGTACTTTGAGCTTTCCAAGAAGCACCTATTACAAGGCTTTGGTTTGTGTACCTTTAAACAGGCTGCAGGCGTATGAAGAATTTGGACGGAAAGTGAACCAGGCATATGAGGATTCAAAGAAAAGGTACGGAGCTGTCAAAATATACCGCATACTCAATGACAACGGGATGTCCTGCAAGTTATTACTACTTTCAAACATGGACAAAGGAAGACGAAAGCGGAAACATCCGAGCGGATTCGATACCTGGATAAAGTCTTAAAAAAATTGACAGGCCTATGGCGTATCGACGATGGAAAGCACGAATCGACGAGTTTTTGTATCATCGACACCCAGAGTGCCCAAAACGCTAATACAGCACAAGAGAAAGAATATGATTCAGGCAAAAAGGAAAAGGAGAGCCTTTTTTTAAAAAAGCAGCGGCATTTTTCGCAAAGGAAATCGACTAGAGGCTTATCAATTGTTTGAACAGCATAGCAGAGAATTCGGCGTGCGCTGGATGCTTCGGCGGCTTGGCATCTGCCCGAATGCCTATTACAACTATCGGAAACGCCGAAAGGCGGGTTATTATGCCCGAAAAGAAGCAGCAAAAGCGCTGATTGGGGAGATTTATCATAAGCATAACGGGGTTGCAGAATACCGAACCATGACCGTCTATTTGGCGCGCAGGGGCTGTCATTACAGCGCGGCTACTGTACATAAGCTCTTTAGTACATGAATCTCGCGTTACAAATATGCTTGACCACAACACCCATTACAGGAAAGAAGGAAGTACCCCTTATGCCGCATGGCATAAGGGGACTTCCTTCTTTCCTGCGATGAGAATCCAAGGAGGCCCGCCTCCTTGGCGGAGCTCGAGGCAGAGCCTCGAGGTCTTACCCCAGGGGCTGCACCTCGTTGTAGAAGCCGAGGGCGCGGATGGCCTGAGAGACAGCCTCGGCGCGTTCGCGCTGGCTGAAGCTGTACATCACGATCCGCCACTCCCGGCCGTTGGGCCGGACCTCGCAGTAGAGATCCAGCGTCCGGAAGGCCTCCGCAACCTCGGCAGCACGGCTCTGGGTCCGGAAGCTGTATATATTCAGCTGCCACTTGGTCGCCGGCGGCTTCAGCCCGTTCTTGCCCTGCTCCCGCAGGAAAACGGGATAGTCTATATAAGATTCATCTAGGTCTACCGGCGTGGAGATCCCTTCTACCTCCCCCTGGCTGGAGTACTGCCACATGGTATACTTTCCATCATACCCCGGCTCCGTCCGATAGTCCGCAAGCCACAGGGGATATGCCGACACCTCCTCCATATCCAGGTGTTCCTTGGCAAAGGCCGTGTAGGTGTACAGAATCGGATAATAGTCCAGCTCCGCGACCCCGGAAAGGAACCCCTGCACAATCGCCGCGTTCTCCTCCCTGTTCCCGGAAAAATAGATCCGATCCTCCATGTCCGCAGCGATTGGGTAGGTAATCTCCCAGTCACGCACCATGGACACTACCTGACCTCCGGCCCGCTTTGCCGCGTCAAACGTCCGGGTCAGCAGGTAGACATAAACCCCCGTGCTGATTCCTTCCGCCGCCGCGCCTTTCAGATTGCTGTAAAACATGGGATCCAGCGTAATCTGCCCGTCCGGCTGGGCCACTCCCGCCCGAATCATGGCAAACTTCATTCCGGCGCTTTTCACCCCGGCCCAGTGGATCCGGCCCTGATATTTTGAAACGTCAATTCCTTTGAAGGATGGCATTCTGATACCTTCTTCCCAGCGCGCCGCCGGGCGGCTCCGCCGGAAGGCGGCGCATCCGATTTCAGCGGGAGCATCCCGCCAAGGACGCTCCCGCAGTTTCATTCTATGCGCACCACCCCCGTCTGTGACAGCACAGATGGGGACAGTATGAGGTCTCTCCCTCAGGGGCTGTTTGGGCTCTCTGCATGGTCGGGAAGGGCAAGGCCGCGAGACTCTGTCTCGCGTCTCTGCGGTGCGTCGTTTTACGACGCACCTAGGAATTCGGCTTCGCCGAATTCCTAGACCCTTGGCAGAAGTCCTCGAGGCCTTATCCTTTCACGCTCCCGCCCGGATCGTCTCTGGTGGCTACAAGGGGGACGCCGGTGCGGAGGAGATCGGGAATCAGAATTGCTCCCTCCCGGACGGGCGCCTGCACACGGAGCTCCCGCAGCTCCTTCATGGCCGCGCCCAGCAGAGATTTTGGGATGGGCGACGCGGTCTTTACCGGGAGGCGCTGACGAAGCCCGCCAAGCACCCGAACCGTAGAGGTCAGGGTACGGATAGGGTTGGTGACCTCCGCTTGGGCGTAAGCCGCTCCACGGGGGCAGGCGTTTCCCTCCGTCTGGCTACCGTCTTCTGATACACGCAGGCGGCATCCCCTGGGACAGACAATGCAAATCAGCTCCTTCACTGTACATCCGCTCCCTTCTCCTCCCGGACGGAAACCGTCAGCCTTCCGCCCGCAGCCCGCTCCAGCAGGGCCGCAGGCAGGGTCATGCGCTCCATCTCGCCGGGAGCCATCCGCTCCCGGCGGAAGGCCGCAAGCCGGTTCCCCTCCCCGTCCTCCACCAGAATTTGGCTTTTGCCGCAGACCCGGTTTACCCGGAAAAATATCTCCGCTTTTTCATTCTGACGGGCATTCCCGTTCACCTTATGGATTCGCTGCGGCACCGTGTAGGACACGCCTTCCCCATTGGAAAGCTCCAGCGCCCCTTCCTCTCCGGCGGCCGGCCCCTCAAGCACATAGCGGGCCGCAGCGGCGCCCGCCCGGCGGCTCTCCATGGTGACAAAATCCACCAGATCATGCACGTGCACCACATTCCCGCAGGCGAACACGCCCCGTTTGGAGGTTTCCATGTTTTCCCAGACCACAGGCCCGCCCGTGCGGCGGTCGATCTCGATGCCTGCCTGACGGGTCAGCTCGTTCTCCGGGATCAGCCCTACCGACAGCAGAAGGGTGTCGCAGTCAAAGGCTATCTCCGTCCCGGGGACAGGCCGCCTGTTTTCGTCCACACGGGCGGCAAGCACCCGCTCCAGCCGATTCCGGCCCTGGATCTCCGTCACCGTATGGGACAGGTACAGGGGAATCCCGAAATCCTCCAGGCACTGCACCAGATTCCGGGTCAGCCCGCCGGAGTAGGGCATGACCTCCAGGCAGGCCAGCACCTTCGCCCCCTCCAGGGTCATCCGGCGGGCCATGATCAGTCCGATGTCCCCCGAACCCAGAATCACCGCCCGGCGTCCCACCAGGCAGCCCTCTATGTTCAGATACCGCTGGGCGGCTCCGGCAGTCAATATGCCGGCCGGGCGATTTCCCGGGGTTCCAATTGCGCCTCTGGTGCGCTCCCGGCAGCCCATAGCCAGGATCACCGTGCGGGTGGACAGCTCCCGGCACCCCATGATCGGATCCACTGTCTGAACCCGCAGCACATCCCCGTCCCCAATGTTCAGCACCATGGCGTCGGAAAGCACCTGGATGTCCGTCTCCCGCAGCAGCCGGACAAACCGGCCCGCGTATTCCGGGCCGGTCAGCTCCTCCTGAAAGTAATGAAGCCCAAACCCGTTATGGATGCATTGATTCAGGATGCCGCCCAGCTCCCGGTCCCGTTCCAGAATCAGAATCCGCCGAAGCCCCGCCTCCCAGGCGGAGAGGGCGGCGGCCAGCCCGGCAGGCCCGCCGCCCACCACAATCAAATCATAAATCATTTCAAACGCCCCCGTTATGATCGTCACCGCAGCTGAAAAGAATGGGATTTTTTCAGCTCTGCCAAGGGTCAAGACCTCGAGAGCTCTGCTCTCGCGCTCTGCGGTGCGTCGTGAAACGACGCACCGCAGAGACGCGAGACAGCGTCTCGCGGCCTTGCCCTTCGCCGTACCCAGTGATCCTGAACAGGCTCTCAGATCCTGCCGCCTGCCAAAACCACAGAGCCCTCCTGCTCCTGAAGCACCTGCTCAGGCGGGATTCCCCGTTCCCGGGCCAGCAGCTCCAGCACCCTGGGGCCGCAGAAGCCGCCCTGGCACCGGCCCAACCCGGCGCCGCAGCGTCGTTTTACCCCATCAATGGAGCAGGGCGGAATGGGCCCGCGGAGGGCCGCCAGAATCTCCCCCTCCGTCACCGTTTCACAGCGGCAGATAACCCGTCCATAGCTGGGATCCTGCCGGATGAGCGCGTTCCGCTCCTCCATGGACAGATCCTTGAACCGGATCCGCCGCCGGGAGCTGATGAAGTCCGGTTTTTCCTCCAGGGAGAGCCCCGCCTCCCGGAGCAGCCCCGCCGCGTACCGCGCCGCAGCCGGAGCCGCGGTCAGGCCCGGCGACTTGATCCCCGCCAGATCGAAGAAGCCCGGCGCGGCCTCCTGAATGATAAAGTCATCCACCCCGTCAAAACGCTCCGCCTGGGCCCGCACCCCGGCAAAGCTGCGGATGCACTCCCGCAGGCTGATTCCCGGCACGGAACGGGCGGCCATGGCCGCTACCTGCTCCAGCCCGGCGGCGGTGACCGCCGTGTCCTCCCCATCGGAAATCTCCTCGGCGTTGGGCCCCACCAGCAGATTTCCATGAACGGTGGGCGCTACCAGCACCCCCTTCCCCTTGGGGCCGGGGCACTGGAAGACCACATGGGAAACCTGATTCCCCTGGGATTTGTCCAGGAGATAATACTGCCCCCGGCTGGGACGGATGTGGAAGCTGGCAGGCGCGGCCAGGCCGTGGATCCGCTCCCCCTGAACGCCCGCCGCGTTCAGGACGAACCGGCTTTCATAGGCAGCGCTCCCGGCAGTCACCCGCCAGCCGCCCTGGGGCAGGGGCTCCAGGGCGGTCACGCCGCTGTTCAGACGGAGCTCAGTTCCGTTGCGAACCGCTGTTTCCGCCAGGGCCAGCGCGTACTCCCAGGGGCTGACAATAGCGGCGGTGGGCGCATATAGGGCGCAGAGCGCCTGAGGGCTGACGCCCGGCTCCCGGCGGGAAAGCGCTTCACGATCCAGGAGCTCCAGTCCGGGCACGCAGTTCCGCTCGCCCCTGCGGAGAAGCTCCTCCAAAAGGGCGCGCTCCTCCCGGGAGAAGGCCAGCACCAGGGAGCCGGTCTTTCGGTAGGGCACATCCAGGGCAGCGCAGAGCGCCTCCGCCATCCGGGAGCCCTCCACGTTCAGCCGGGCCATGAGGGTTCCCGGAGGGGGATCGTAGCCCGCGTGAAGAATGGCGCTGTTGGCCTTGGTGGTTCCCGCGGCCACGTCGTTTTTTTCCTCCAGGACAATTGTCCGGAGCCGGTATCGGGACAGCTCCCAGGCGGCCGCAGCGCCCACAATGCCGCAGCCAATGATCAATACGTCATACAACTTGGGCTCCTCCTTTGGGGTAATGAGCAAAAAAAGAGTAAAACAAATACAATCCCCAATGGATTGCATCCGTCTTACTCTCATTTCTCAGCCGGATTTCCCGCTTGAATTAGCTTCAGTGTATCACAACGCGGCCAAAATTGCAAGTGCTGATCCGGAAGAGAATTCCGGCGGGCCGCAGCCAATAGGGGCCTGCCGGGGCTGTTCTCAAATCTGTCCCTTAATCTTGTTCAAAGCGCCTTTCTCAAGGCGGGAAACCTGCGCCTGGGAAATGCCGATTTCGTCGGCCACCTCCACCTGGGTTTTCCCCTGGAAAAAGCGCAGGCTCAGGATCGACTTTTCCCGCTCGTTCAGATTCTTCACCGCCTCCTTCAGCACGATCTCGCCAAGCCAGCTCTCGTCGGTGTTCCGATCGCCGATCTGATCCATCACATAAATGGTGTCTCCCCCGTCGGAATAGACCGGCTCGTAAAGGGACACCGGATCCACAATGGCCTCCAGCGCCAGCACCACCTTGCTCTTGGGCATCCGCATGGCCCTGGCAATCTCCTCGATGGAAGGCTCCCGGGCATTTTCGGTGGTCAGCTGTTCCTTGATCTGCATGGCCCGGTAGGCAATGTCCTTGAGGGAGCGGCTGACCCGCACCGCGTTGAAATCCCTGAGATAACGCCGGATCTCCCCCTGAATCATGGGCACCGCATAGGTGGAGAACCGTACCGGCTGGGTAATATCAAAGTGATCGATGGCCTTGATCAGGCCGATGCAGCCAATCTGAAACAGATCGTCCAGATTCTCCCCCCGGTTGACAAACCGCTGCAGCACGCTGAGCACCAGTCGCAGATTCCCAACGATGAGCTTTTCCCTGGCAGCGGCGTTCCCCTGCCGCGCCTGGATGAGCAGCTCCATCTTCTCCTTCTCCCGCAGCGTTTTCAGCTTTGCCGTGTTGACGCCGCAGATTTCCACCTTGCAAAAGGCCATTTTCCATTCCCCGCCTTACTCATCACTTGAGCGGTACCGCTCTGGTATGAGTATGGGCGGGGGCGGAGATTCCTAATCTGGTAAAATGCGGAACCGGCATGGCCGGCTACGCCCGCCAGCGCCGCGCGCCCTCCAGATGGATCACCCGTACCGCGGCCAGATTCTTATAGGTGGACAGGGGCCTGCTGCCGCAGTCCATGCTGTGGGCCGCAACCAGGACGGAATCCAGCGTGGGTTCCTCTCCCACAGAAGTGATCACCGGCGAGTGGCCGAAGGCCTCGTTCCCAAGGAAGCGAAGCTGCACAATATCGCCGGGTTCCGCCTCGGAAAGCTCCGCCAGGCGCCCGTAAGGCCCGGGCCCCTGATTGGTGGTCAGGAAGCGGTAAAGGTAGGTTACGCTGGTCCAGGAGGGCGCCCGATCCCGCAGGCTCCTGTAATACCATCCGTATGTACTTCGGTAGTTCATCACGCCGCAGCCTGCCAGAATGCACTGGGAGGCAAAATTGGTGCAGTCCCCGCCGATTTTGCTGAAATCGTAGTAATCCGGATTCCGGCGATAGGCCCATTCATTGGCGTAGGCTGCCGCCAGCTGCCGTTTGTAGGGGATTTGTATCAGTGCCGCCATCTGCCTGTTTCCTCCGTTCCGTCCGGGCCACGCCCGGAATATTGCCTATTTCAGAATATGCCCCGGCGCGCCGTTTCGTGTCTGCCGGGCTATTCGGAGGGCTGGACGGTGATTCCCTCGCAAATCTGCTGCTGCGTGACAATGGTGGACAGGGCGGATACCAAAAAGGAGAGCAGGTTGATCAGCGTCTGGAGCTGATCCTGCGTCAGCTCCGAGGCGAACAAAACCGCCAGCGCGTTGGCGGTGCCGAAAACCTGTTCCGGGGAGGTGCAGCAGCGCAGCGGCACTGTCCTTCTGGTTCTTGCGGAGACGGGCGACGAGTTATAGCGGACTGTCTGACCGCCGCCGGACTGCTCCTGCTCCCCCATAGGCACCCCTCCTTCTCCCTTTATTCTATGCGCAGGCCCTATGGGGAGTGTGCGGGCGGCAGACACGCCGCCCCGCCTTGCGCATCCATGCGCTTTGCGGTATAATGGTATCATCAGAGCTTTGCTCAAGGGCCAAGACCTCGAGGACGCTGTCCTCGAGCTCCTGCCAAAGGGACTCGTCCCTTTGGAATCCCATCTTTTTGGGGTTATGGGTGGGGTAAGACCAAATCTTTGTCTCGCTGATACTTCCTACGTGGTCGATCGCCCGCCTACCCATTTTTTCGTAAAGAAAAAATTCATCCCCATAGGCGGCGCAGAGACTGCGACGCAGAAAGTCTCGGGCGTGTTCTGTTACGCTCATGCTTTCTGCGGGGAGGGCTTGAGTGCTACGCACGGAATCCCCCAGTCAGGGCTACCGCCTGGCGGCGGCATCCCTGCCATGCCCCCGACGTTCCGAAGGAACGTATGGGAAAGGGGACCGCCGCTGCTCCGAAGGAGCTGCGGTGGTGGAAGGATTCCCATAGGAGCAGAAATCCTCCCATCCGCATATACCGATCGGAAGCACTATCCCAGTCTGCACGGGAATCCTGGTGCGGTGCAGGGAATACCCCGCACGCAGGAGGGAGCTTTTTTCTTTACGAAAAAAGCGTACTGCGGGAATCAGACTCTCTGCGTGGCAGAAAGCCGGAGGTCTGTACAGACTCAACCGTCCCTCTTTCCGCCCTTAAAAAAGCCCTTTAAATTACGGGTTCCAAGGGGATTTAATCCCCTTGGCGGAGCTCGAGGCAGAGCCTCGAGGTCTTCCCGGATAAGCAGAAACTTGGAGGCATCCATGGAGACAGTAACGCTGAATGATGGGATAGAGCAGCTGAAAGGGGTCGGGCCGAAGAGGGCCGCGCTCTATCGGAAGCTGGGCATTGAAACGGTTCGGGACCTGCTGAGCTTTTACCCCAGGGACTATCTGGATCTCTCTCATCCCCTCCCGATTACGGAAGCGCCCGCAGGCGAGGTGTCCGCCGTGCGGGGACGGGTATTCAAAAAACAGGGGCCCCAGCGCATCCGCAAGGGACTGACCCTGTACAAGGTCTTTGCTACCGATGGGGACGGGGAGCTGGTGATTACCATTTACAATTCCCAGTTCCTTTTTGATGCCTTGAGCCTGGATGGGGAATACTGCTTCTATGGCAAGGTGACCGGTTCCCCTCTCCGCAGGGAAATGTCCGCTCCCCTTTGCCTTCCCGCCTCCGAAACCCTCCTTTTGCGGCCTGTTTACGCCCTCACCGAGGGCCTCACCAATAAAATGGTTCAGGCAAATATGCAGGACGCGCTGGCGGTCTGGGGAGATCGTTTGACTGACAGCCTTCCCTCCGCCCTCCGGCAGCAGTACAGCCTCTGCCAGCTCCGCTACGCGGTGGAGAACATCCACTTTCCTGCGGACGCGCAGGCCCGGAATCTGGCGCGGCAGCGGCTTGTCTTCGAGGAGCTGCTGGTGCTCCAGCTGGGCCTCTCCCTCCTGCGGCAGAAGCACCGCCGTCAGGCCGGCGCCCGGATGGAGGATCCGGAGCTCTCCCCCTTTCTGGAGTCCCTTCCCTTCACCCTGACCGACGGCCAGCTCCAGACCATCCGGGACGGGATCCGGGACATGACCGGGCGGACGCCCGCCCTTTTTGCAGGGCAGGCGGACGAGGCCGCGCCCGCGCCCGAAGAGGTCCGCGTCCCCATGAATCGGCTGGTCCAGGGAGACGTGGGCTCCGGCAAGACCATGGTTGCCGCCGCCCTCTGCTATGTCTGCGTGAAAAACGGCTTTCAGGCGGCTGTGATGGCGCCCACCCAGATCCTGGCGGAACAGCATTATGCTACCCTGGAGCGCCAGCTCTCCCCCCTGGGGATCCGCTGCTGCCTGCTGACCTCCAGCCTGACCCCCAAGGCCCGCAGGCAGACCCTGGAGGGGGTGGAAAGCGGCCTTTACGGAGTGGTCATCGGCACCCATGCCCTGCTGCGGGGGGAGGTCGCCTTCCAGGCCCTGGGCCTGGTGGTCACCGACGAGCAGCACCGGTTCGGCGTGGCCCAGCGGGCGGCTCTGGATCGGAAAGGGAACAATCCCCATCTGCTGGTGATGTCCGCCACCCCCATCCCCCGAACCCTGGCGCTGATCATCTACGGGGATCTGGACGTCTCCCTGATTCGGGAGCTGCCCAAGGGCCGCCAGCCCATCGACACCTTTGCCATTGACCCGGGAAAGCGGGGCCGCGCACTGGGCTTCCTGAAAAAGCAGGTGGACGAAGGCCGGCAGGCCTATATTGTCTGCCCCCTGATCCAGGAGGACGGAGGAGAGCTGGCCTCCATCACCCGCTATATGGAGGATTTACAGAAAACCCCGCTGAGCGCCTGCCGGATCGGCGCTCTCCACGGAAAGCTCAAGCCCAGGGAAAAGGAGGCTCTGATGGCCGCCTTTCAGGCGGGGGAGCTGCAAATCCTGGTGTCCACCACAGTGGTGGAGGTTGGGGTAGACGTGCCCAACGCCAATATTATGCTCATTGAAAACGCGGAGCGGTTCGGGCTGTCCCAGCTCCATCAGCTCCGGGGCCGGGTGGGCCGGGGACAGTACAAGAGCTACTGTGTGCTCATCTCCGGCGGAGGCGCTGAGGACACCCGCCGCAGGCTCCAGGTGATGACCTCCACCTCCGACGGATTCCGGATTGCGGAGGAGGATTTGAAGCTCCGGGGCCCGGGAGACTTCTTCGGACAGCGCCAGCACGGCCTGCCGGAGCTGAAAATCGCCAGTATTATGGAGGATATGGACGTCCTGGAGGAGGCGCGTCAGGCCGCCCAGGCGCTGCTCCGGCAGGATCCGTCCCTCTCCCTGGAGGAGCATCGGGGCCTCCGGGCAGAGGTCAGGCGCCTGTTCAGCCAAAGCGGACAGGTCGCCATGAACTGACACCCCCATTTAAAAAATTTGCAATGGACGTTCCTCCGGAACTGTGATACAATCAGGGTGTCTGTTCGTGCGCTTTCAGACCTCGAGGGCTCTGCCCAAGGGTCAAAGCCGCAGGCTTTGACCCTGCTAGCCTCCTGCCAAGGGGGCCGAGCCAACATCCTACGCTGACGGACGCTCTGTGCGAAGTTAAGCACCGCTCATCCTCTTAACTTTGCAGAATGCGTCTTTGTAACGTACAGAGTTGGCTTGCCTCCCTTGTCATACGTTCCGAAGGAATGTATGGGAGGAGGGGACCGCCGTCGGACCAAAGGGACGGCGGTGGTGGAAGGATTCCGATCGTGGCACAAAGTCCCTCCCTGCAGAGCCTGTGAGCGTGGTAGTATTATGCTCATACCCTCTGCGCCGCAGGAAAATACCCCGCACGCAGGAGGGAGCTTTTTTCTTTACGAAAAAAGCGTACTGCGGGAATCAGACTTTCTACGTGGCAGTGGTTCGGAAGTCTCTACAGACTTGACCCCCAACCCTTTCCGCCCTTAAAAAAGCCCTTAAATTTACGGGTTCCAAGGGGATTTAATCCCCTTGGCGGAGCGCGAGACAGCGTCTCGCGGCCTTATCCCTTCGACCGCGCAGAGACAACGAAACTTGCCAGAATATCAAAGGAGGCTTCTCATGGCCAGCAACCGCAGTACACCCCGTCACAGAAAAAAGAAAAAGTCCGGCGCGCCTGCCGTTCTGCTTACCATCTGCATTCTCTGCCTGTTGATCGTGGCAGGCACGCTGGTGGCTCAGCGGTTTCTGCTGGACAAAGGGCCGGGCTCCTCCAGCGTCCCGGTTCAGCAGGGAGGGGTTGAGCTGGGGCTGGATCAAACAGAGATCACGCTGTATGAGGGCTATTCTGCTGTTCTTCATACCGTGCCGGAGGGAACGCCTGCCGTCTGGAGCTCCGACAACGAGGCCGTGGCCCGGGTGGACGGCGGCACCGTCCGCGCCGCCGCACCCGGCACCGCCGTGATCCGCGCCTACACGGACAGCTCCGAGGCCTTCTGTACGGTCACGGTGCTGGCCCTGCCGAAGGTAACCGTGGAGAATCCCTCCGGACAGCATATTGACGAAACAAAGCTCCAGACCCTGCGGGAGCTTACCGCTCAGGCGCCTCTGACCGTATCGGTTTATTATAAGGATCTGGTTACAGGAACAGTGATTGAGTACAATTCTGGGAAAAAGTATGCGGCCGGCAGTGTGATCAAGGCGCCTTACTGCAAATGGCTGCTCGCCAGCGGCGCGGATCTGGAGGAGCGCCTGACCTTTACCTCCGCAGATATCCTGGAGGGAAGCGGAAGCCTGAAGGACAGCCCGGAGGGAACGGCGTTTACTGTCCGGGAGCTGGCGGACAAGGCCCTCCGGGAAAGCGACAACACCGCGTATCACATGCTGGTGAAGCGTTTCGGCTTTGACGGGTTCCTGGGGTATGCCCAGTCCCTGGGAGTTGGGGCCAATCAGAGCAGCAGCAATCTGTTCGGAAATATGTCGGCGGTGGGCGCGGGCATTTATTTCCAGGATATCTATTATTGGAGTCAGGGAGAGCCCGAGCGGGGGCAGTTCCTCAAGGACGCGCTTTGCAATACCACCTACCGGAAGCTGATCAGCTCCGCGGTGGACGCCCCGGTCGCCCACAAATACGGCTATAACAACGGCACCGGCGGCTTTCACGACGCGGCCATTGTCTACCGTGATCGCCCCTATGTGCTGACCATCTTCACCTACCTGGATCCGGATGTGCCGGAAACCGTCCCCTATATCCAAAGCCTCGCCGCCTGCCTGGACAGCATCCACACCGGCGGATGAGCGCCGGCCGGCTCCATGCGCCCGGAGGCATCCGCGCCATAAGAGCCCCAATACACCATACACCATACACACTGCAAGGAAAGGAAGCGATCCCACAGCAAAGGGATCGCGCAGGTACTACCATGGATGATTTCATTCGGCCCCGCAGACTGCGGGGAAGTGAACGAATGCGGCGGCTGGCCCGGGAGACGCGGGTGTCCCTGGACAGTCTGGTGTGGCCTCTGTTCCTCCGGGAGGGAAAAAACATCCGGGAGGAAATTCCCTCCCTGCCGGGGCAGCTCCGCTACAGCCCCGATCAGGCCGGAGAAGCCGCAGAACGTGCTCTGCGCTCCGGCGTGCGCGCGCTCCTGCTCTTCGGCATCCCTCAGGAAAAGGACGAACGGGGCTCTCAGGCCTATGCCAAGAACGGCGTGGTTCAGCAGGGGATTCGGGCCCTGAAGGAACGGTATCCGGAGCTCTTCCTGATCACGGATGTATGTATGTGCGAATACACCTCCCACGGCCACTGCGGCATCCTCAGCGGGCGGCGGGTGGACAACGACAAGACCCTGCCCTATCTGGCGGCTGCGGCCCTCTCCCATGCGGCCGCCGGCGCCGACATGGTCGCCCCCTCGGACATGATGGACGGACGGATTGCCGCCATCCGGACAGCTCTGGACGAAAACGGCTACACCGACACCCCCATCCTTTCCTACGCGGTCAAGTACGCCTCCGCTTTTTACGGCCCTTTCCGGGACGCGGCCGGATCCGCGCCCGCCTTCGGGAACCGGAAAAGCTATCAGATGGATTTCCACAATGTGCGGGAGGCCGTAAAGGAGGCCCTGCTGGATGTGGGCGAGGGGGCGGATATGCTGATGGTCAAGCCCGCCATGTCCTACCTGGACGTGATCAGCCGTGTAAAGGCGGAAACACGGCTCCCCCTGGCCGCCTACAGCGTCAGCGGTGAATACGCCATGCTCAGGGCTGCGGGGGCGCAGGGGCTTCTGGACGAGTACGCCGCCATGTGCGAAAGCGCCGCCGGCATCTTCCGGGCGGGAGCGGACGTGCTGATCACCTACTACGCCAGGGAACTGGCCGAAGCCATTAAGAAGGGGGATCTGGGATGAGCGAAAGCGAGTCGCTGTTCCAGCGGGCACAGCAGGTCATTCCCGGAGGCGTCAACAGCCCGGTGCGGGCCTTTCGGGCAGTGGGCGGAACACCGCCCTTTATCCGTCGGGGGGCGGGGGCGCGGCTCTGGGATGAGGACGGCCGGGAGTATCTGGACTTTGTGGGCTCCTGGGGACCGATGATTCTGGGGCACGGCCATCCCGCCGTTCTGGCGGCGGTGGAGGAAGCCCTCCGGGACGGGCTGAGCTTTGGCGCGCCCACCCGGCGGGAGGTGCTGGCGGCGGAAACCATCTGCGGGATGGTTCCGGGGCTGGAGCAGATCCGGATGGTGAACTCCGGGACAGAGGCGGTGATGAGCGCTCTGCGGCTGGCCCGGGGCGCTTCCGGACGGAGCCGGATCATCAAGTTCGCCGGGTGCTACCATGGACACAGCGACAGTATGCTGGTGAAGGCGGGCTCCGGAGCGCTGACGGCCGGCTCGCCGGACAGCCTGGGCGTTCCGCCGGAAGCGGCAAAGGACACCCTGGTGGCGGAATACAACGATCTCTCCTCGGCGGAGGCGCTGTTCGCCCGGTTTCCCGGGGAGATCGCCTGCGTGATTGTGGAGCCCGCGGCGGCGAACATGGGGCTGATCCCGCCGGAGCCGGGATTTCTCCAGGGACTGCGGGAGCTGTGCAGCTGCCACGGCGCGCTGCTGATCTTTGACGAGGTAATTACCGGTTTCCGGCTGGCTCCGGGGGGCGCGCAGGAATACTACGGCGTGGAGGCGGATCTGGTGACCTACGGCAAGATCATCGGCGGCGGGATGCCGGTAGGCGCTTACGGAGGACGCCGGGAGCTGATGGAGCAGGTGGCGCCCTGCGGAGGCGTTTACCAGGCGGGAACGCTCTCCGGCAATCCGATTGCGATGGCGGCCGGCCTGGCGCAGCTGTCCCTGCTGGAGCCGGCGCTGTACCAGCGGCTGGAAGAGCTGGGGCGGCGGCTGGAGGAGGGACTGCTGGAAATTGTCCGCAGGCGCTCCCTGGGGGTAACGATTCACCGGGCAGGCTCCCTGGCCTGCGTATTCTTCCGGGAGGGCCCGGTGCGGAGCTATCGGGACGCGCTGAGAAGTGACGTGAAGGCGTTCGCGGGCTGGTTCCGGCGGATGCTGGAGCAGGGGATCTACCTGGCTCCTTCTCAGTTTGAAGCGATTTTCCTCAGCGGCGCACACAGCGAAAAGGACGTCGATCGCTTCCTGGAGGCCGCCGACAGGGCCTTTCAGGGGTGAGCGCTTTCGGGCAAGATCTCGAGGGCGCTGCCAAGGGTCAAGGCCGCAGGGGAACTTTTGTGAGAACCCGCTTTTTCGTCTTGTGAATGATATCAGACAAAGCTCCGGTGCGTCGTGAAACGACGCACCGGAGCTTTGTTCGGAGACGGGAATCCTTCCGGGAATTTTTACATAATATAGAACAGTCCCTTTCTCTGAGAGCTTGTTCAGGCGCTGAGGGGAGGGGGACGTCTTCGCCGGTATCCGGCGAAACCGGCGGGAATCAACCCATTCGCCGGAGAATGGAGCGTCCCATGACTTATCAAAACAACAACGGGCTGAATGATCTGATCCAGGAGGCAGGCCGCCGCAGCGGCGTGGATCCCGCCAGCCTGAAGCGCACCATTGACAGCGGAAAGCTGGACGATCTGGCGGCCAAAATGAAGCCCAAGGACGCGGAGAGGCTCCGCCAGGTGCTCAGCAATCCCAAACTGGCTGAGCAGATGCTGAAAACGCCCCAGGCCCAGCAGCTGATCCGGCAGTTTATGAAAGAATAAAAGCCTGTTCAAGATCTCTGGGTGGGGCGAATGGAAGGGGATTTTTTTGCACAGCAAGGAAAAAAGCGGAGGAATCCTTTGTGGATTCCGAGCATTTTTGACGCCGTCTGTGCGGAAAAAGCGCCTTTCAGGCGCTGCGCCCGGAGATCTTGAATAGGCTTAAGACCGCTCCGGCGACGGGGCGGGCGGCGCCGCTCCGGGGGCGGAGGCGCCTGTGCCATCCCCTTCCGGGGGAAGCTTCAGCCCCCGGAAGGGACGATCACGGCTATGGAGGATCTGGTCGAAAAGCTGCAAGGGATTCTGGGCTCTCCGGAAGGACAGGAGCAGCTCCGGAGCATCCAGTCCATGCTTGGAATGGGAGGGGACTCCCCGCAGGAAGCAGAAGCGGCGCCTGTCCCCTCCGCGCCCGCTCCGACGCTGGATCTCTCAGCCCTGTCGGGACTACTGGGGAATCTGGGGGGAAGCGGGCCCCAGCAGGCAGCGGAACAGCCGGCTCTGCCCGGCATTGATATGAATATGATTCTCCAGCTCCAGAGAGCATTCCAGGCCATGAACCCCGCCGACGACAAAAACGCCCGGCTGCTCATGGCCCTGAAGCCGCATTTCAGCCCCCGGCGGCAGGCCAAGGTGGATCAGGCAATGAGCCTGATGCGCCTGTTCTCCATGCTCCCCCTGCTTCGGGAAAGCGGCATCTTCGCTGGGCTCTGAGAGCCTGTTCAGAATCTCTGCCTGCATCGAAGGGCAAGGCCGCGAGACTCTGTCTCGCGCTCTGCGGTGCGTCGTGAAACGACGCACCTAGGAATTCGGCTTCGCCGAATTCTGAGATGCGCCGCTGGCGGCGCATCGGGAAGGGATTCCCCTTGGATTCCCATTATTTCAAGGGCTTTTTTAAGGGCGGAAAAGGGTGGGGTCAAGTCTGTACAGACTTCCGGCTTTCTGCCACGCAGAGAGTCTGATTCCCGCAGTACGCTTTTTTCGTAAAGAAAGAAGCTCTCTCCTGTGTGCGGGGTACTTCCTGTGCCGCACCAGGCTTCCTGCGCAGAGCGGCGCTCGGGACTTTCTGCGTCACAGCCTCTGGCCCGCACGTAGGGCTGAATTTTTTCTTTACGAAAAAATGGGTAGGCGGGCGATCGTCCCTGCGGGAAGTATCAGCGAGGCAGGCCCACCCCCCAAAAAAATTTACGGGAATCCAAGGGGATTTAATCCCCTTGGCAGAGCGCGAGACGGCGTCTCGCGACCTTCCCCCGATACAAAAGAGGCTGAATAGGCGCTCTGAGGGAATCAAAGTATCTGAGGGAAAGGAGGAGCGGCAGTGGCAGTCGTCAGCGGGTATTCCAGCGCCCAAATGCTGGCCATGCAGAAGGACGCTATCCGGCGAGTCAACGAGATGCAGCGTCAGGCGCAGGAGCGTCTCCGTCAGACGCAAAGCCTTCTTCAGGAACCGGACGCCCCCCCGGAGGAGGTACCGGCGCAGGAGCCTGCTCCCTCCCCGGAGCCGAAGGAGACAGCCCCACCGGCTCAGCCGCAGGAAACAGCCGCCCCGGAGGAAAGCGGAAATCCCTTTCAAGGGATCTTTCAGCGTCTGGGGCTGGACGAGGAGAGTGTTCTGCTGCTGCTCCTTCTGCTTCTGCTGGTAAACGAAGGCGCGGACTCCAAGCTGATCCTGGCCCTGGTCTACATACTCCTGTAACCTCCCGCAGGCATTTGCGCCCCGGCATATGATGCCGGGGCGCAAATGTTATAGGCCGTCAGGCTTTTGCTTTGACTGCTTCCTGAACCGTCCGGACAATCCCGGAGGCGTTCAAGCCGTAGTGATCCAGCAGCTCCAGGGCAGGGCCGGACATGCCGAATTCATCCTGGACGCCGATCTTGACTACCCGCACCGGATATTCTTCCCCGCAAAGCTCGCTGACCGCGCTGCCCAGGCCGCCGATGACGTTGTGCTCCTCTACGGTGACCAGCAGTCCCGTCTCCCGGGCCGCTTTCAGCACCAGCTCCCGATCCAGGGGCTTGATGGTGTGCAGGTTGATCACCCTGGCGCGGATGCCCTGCTCCCGCAGAAGCTCCGCTGCCTCCAGAGCAGGGGAAACCATCAGACCGGTTGCCAGGATCGCCGCGTCGTCTCCTTCCCGGAGCTGGATCCCCTTCCCGATCTCAAAGTGATACCCGGGAAAGTCGTTGATGACCGGCACGGGCAGGCGTCCCAGCCGCACATAGGCCGGACCGTCATAGTCCAGCAGAGCCTTGATCGCCGCCCTGGTCTCCACATCGTCTGAGGGATTGAGCACGGTCATGCCGGGGATCACCCGCATAAGGGCAATGTCCTCGCAGCACTGATGGGAGGCCCCGTCCTCTCCCACGGAAATGCCTGCGTGAGTGGCGCAGATCCGCACTGGCAGGTGGGGGTATCCGATGGAATTGCGGATGATCTCAAAGGCGCGTCCTGCGGCAAACATGGCAAAGGAGCTGGCAAACACCTTTTTCCCAGTGGAGGCCAGGCCCGCCGCGATGCCCATCATATCGCACTCCGCAATGCCGCAGTTGATAAACCGCTGGGGGAACGCCGCCCGAAACAGCTTGGTCATGGTCGCTCCCGCCAGATCCGCATCCAGCACCAGAATGTCCGGATCCTGGGCGGCGTACTCCACCAAAGCCTTGCCGTAGCTCTCGCGGGTGGCTATTTTCTGATCACTCATCTTTCTGATCATTCCTTTCCTATCCTGCCCGGCTATTCGCCCAGGGCCTCCAGCTGCCGGTTCAGCTCCTTCATGGCGGCGGCGTACTGCTCATCGTCAGGCCCCTTGCCATGCCAGCCCACTTGATCCTCCATGAAGGAAACGCCCTTTCCCTTTATGGTTTTCTGGATGATCACCGTAGGTCTGCCCTTGGTCCGGCGGGCCTGGGCCAGAGCGTCTTCGATCTGCTCCCAGTCGTGACCGTCGATCTCCACCACGTTCCAGCCGAAGGCGGCGAATTTCTCCGGGATCGGCTCCGGGCTGCACACCTCAGACAGCCGCCCGTCGATCTGAAGGCCGTTATAGTCCACGATTGCGGTCAGATTGTCCAGCTTGTAGAAGGCCGCGAACATGGCCGCCTCCCAAACCAGGCCCTCCTCCAGCTCGCCGTCTCCCAGCATGGCGCAGACCCGCCAGTCCTTTTCCGACAGCTTGGCAGACAACGCCATCCCGCAGGCGGCGGAAATGCCCTGTCCCAGGGAGCCGGTGCTCATGTCAATGCCGGGAGTGTCGTTCATGTTGGGATGCCCCTGGAGCATGGCGCCCACATGGCGCAGGTTCTTCAGCTCTTCCTGGGGGAAAAAGCCCCGCAGCGCCAGCGCCGCGTACAGGGCGGGCGCACAGTGTCCTTTGGAGAGCACAAACCGATCCCGCTCCTCCCAGTGAGGATTGGCGGGATCCACCCGCAGCTCCTGAAAATAGAGGTAGGTGATCATGTCCGCCGCCGACAGGGATCCGCCGGGATGCCCGGATTTGGCGGAATGAACTCCTTCCAGCACACCCATCCGAACCTTGCAGGCCAGCTTTTGCAGGCTCCGCTTCTTTGCATCATCCATCAATCCGTTCTTCCTTTCTTTCTGAGTTTCTGCGCCGTGGTCGGGCAAGGCCGCGAGACGCTGTCTCGCGGCTCTGCGGTGCGTCGTTTCACGACGCACCTAGGAATTCGGCTTCGCCGAATTCTAAGATGCGCCGCTGGCGGCGCATCGGGGATCTAAATCCCCTTGGAACCCGTAATTTTTGAAGGGCTTTTTTAAGGGCGGAAAAAAGGGGGGTTAAGTCTGTACAGACTTCCTTCCTCCTGCCACATAGACAGTCTGATTCACGCAGTACGCTTTTTTCGCAAAGAAAAAAGCTCCCTCCTGCGTGCGGGGTACTTCCTGCGCCGCAGAAAGTCTTGAGCGTAGTACTACCACGCTCACAGGCTCTGCGGGGAGGGATTTGGTGCCACGATCGGAATCCTTCCACCACCGTCGTCCCGCTGGTCCGACGGTGCCCCCCTCCCTTTAACAAGGGGGCTGGCAGGGATGCCGCCACTAGGCGGTAGCCCTAACTGGGGGATTCCGTACGTCGTACAGTGTCCCCTCCCCGCAGAGAGTATGAGCGCAGCAGAACCCGCTCGAAATTTTCTGCGTCGCACCTTCTGCGCCGCCTATGGGAATGAATTTTTCTTTACGAAAAAATGGGTAGGCGGGCGATCGTCCCTACGGGAGTACCAGCGAGGCAGCGAGGCAGGAACCAAAATTCTGCCCCCCATACCCCCAAAGACAGGATTCCAAAGGGACGCGTCCCTTTGGCAGGAGCTCGAGGACAGCGTCCTCGAGGTCTTGGCCTTCCGAACACGCACCACCCCACCAGACGCTTACAGCTCCCCGCAATGGGCCATCAGCCAGTCAATCAGCTCTGCGACGCCGTTGTCCTCGCAGCGGCCGGTTACCCGATCGGCAGCGGACTTGACCGCCTCCGGGGCGTTGCCCATGGCAACGCCGATGCCGGCCCGGCAGAGCATTTCCGCATCATTATAATAATCCCCGACTGCAATGGTGTTTTTCAGGGACTTGCCATAGGTTTTCGCCAGCTCCTCCAAGGGATAGCCCTTGTTGATGCCCTCCGGCAGCATCTCAAAACAGTTCCCGCCGGAAGCCACAAACTCCACCCCCGGATACCCCCGGGCCCGGATCCAGTCGGCAACCCGGTCGAAATCCTCCAGGCGGATGGCGAACAGCACCTTGCAGCAGTCCTCCGGAAGCTCCTGGGCGGAGCAGTGGAAAGCTGTCAGCCCATGGACGGTGACAATGTTTTCCAGCTCCTCATTGGAGGCCACCAGGTAATACTCGTCCCGGACATTGATGCCCTCAATGGCCACCATAGGATCGTAGGCCTGCACCTCCCGGACGATCTGCCGGAAGATGGGCGGCAGGGGCTGATACCAGGTGTGCCGCCCCCAGTCCACGTGATAGACCACAGCGCCATTGTTGCAGATGATTCCCTGATGAACCTCCAAGAGATCGATATAGGGCCGGGCGGAGGCGGGCGAGCGCCCGGTGGCTACCGTAAAGCTCCCGCCCTTTTCACGGAACCGGGCGATGGCGTCCAGGTTTTCCAGGGAAATACCGGCCATCTCAGGCACTAAGGTGCCGTCCAGGTCTGAGACAATCAGCATATCGGATATGTTCATTCCAGGCTCCTTTCGTCGTCGGACGCCCCTCCAACGGAGCGCAGAAATGTCTGAAAATAGGCCGGGAGCGGGCTGTCAAAGGAAAGGTGTTCCCCTGTGCAGGGGTGGAGAAAGCCGATGGTCCTGGCGTGAAGGCACTGCCCGTTCAGGGAGCGGATCACCTTCCTGGGGCCATAGACCTCATCCCCCGCCACCGGATGCCCCAGCGCTGCCATGTGTACCCGGATCTGATGGGTGCGCCCTGTCTCCAGCCGGCAGCGAATGTGGCAGAACCCCTCCAGCCGCTGCAAAACCTGATAATGGGTGACCGCGTTCCGGGCGTTCTCATAGGTGACGCACATCTTCTTGCGATCCTGCCGGCTCCGCCCAATGGGGAGCTCCACTGTCCCGGACTCCTCCCGGAGGGAGCCGTAAACCACCGCCTCATACTCCCGCAGGAAGCTGTGGGCCTGAATCTGCGCAGCCAGCCCCTGATGGGCCCGGTCGTTTTTCGCTACAATCAGCAGTCCGCTGGTGTTCTTGTCAATGCGGTGGACGATTCCCGGTCGGATCACCCCGTTGATCCCGGAAAGATCCCGGCAATGGCTGAGCAGGGCGTTTACCAGAGTCCCGTCCGGATTTCCCGGCGCGGGATGCACCACCATGCCCTTGGGCTTGTTCACCACCAGCAGATCCCCGTCCTCATAGACGATGTCCAAAGGGATGTCCTCGGGCAGAAGCTGCAGCTCCGCCGGGGGCGGGAGCGCCACCGACAAGGCGTCCCCGGCCTTCAGCCGGGCGTTCTTGGCTGCGGGCCTGCCGTTGAGCAGGACGTTCCCCTCCTCGATGAGCTTTTGTAGGGCGGAGCGGGAGTAATCCGGCATGGCGTCCCGGAGGAAGGCGTCCAGCCGTTCCCCCGATTCCCCGGCGGTGAAAAGGATAGGCTCAGGCATCCGCTGTTTCCTCCGCAGGCTTTTCCCGATCGAAAAAGACCAGCTTGATCAGCACCAGCAGGGTGCCCACAACCACGCAGCAGTCAGCAAAGTTGAATATGGCGAAATGGATCAGCCGGAAATCCAGATAGTCGATCACATAGCCACGGAAGATCCGGTCAATGAGGTTCCCGATCCCGCCGCCGATGATCAGGCCTGCTGTCCAGAGAAGGAAGGGGCTCCTGAGCCTGCCGCTGAGGATCAGGCCGGCCAGGGCCAGCAGGATCAGGCCGGTCAGCCCGATGAGGAAGAACGCCTTTCCCTGGAAGATGCCGAAGGCGGCGCCCCGGTTTTCCAGGTAAGTCAGATGAAACACGTCCTGGATCAGGGGGAGGGTACCGCCGGGGCGGGGCGGGAGCCGGGTCTGAGCCAGCCATTTGAAGAGCTGATCCAGCCCTACCAGAACCGCCGCAAAAGCCAGCACCACATACTTGAGCTTATCAGATTTCATACAAACTCCCATTCTATAAGAGCAAGACCTTGGGGGCTCCGCCCCCAAGCCTCCGTCAAAGGGGACTGGTCCCCTTTGGAAACCCATTGTCTTTTTGCGGGGAGTGGGCCGCGGCAGGTACGGCTGGGTCAGCTTGCACGGACGGCCCCTCCCCGCAAAAAGATGACGGGAATCCAAGGGGGGCCAGCCCCCTTGGCGGAGGCTCGGAGGCGGAGCCTTCGAGGTCTTGCCCTTAGATATTCAGAACCTGGGCGCAGCGGGGGCAGAGGGAAGAGGCTTCGTGGTGATGGCCGTATTTCCAGCACCGCTCGCACATCTCGCCCTCGGCCCGCTCCACGGTCACGGACACCGTTTCGCCCTTATATTCGCCTTCTCCCCCGTCGCTGACGCTTACCTGGGAGCAGATCAGGATATCCGGCAGCAGCTCCTGCGCCGCCGCCAGCGTCCCGTACAGCTCCTGCGGGCAGCAGAGCGTTACCTTAGCCTCTAGGGACTTGCCAATCTGGTTCTCACTCCGCTTCAGCTCCATCGCCTTCTGCACATCGTCCCGCACCAGGCCGATCAGCTTCCACTTGGCTTCAAAGGCCGGATCTGTCTGAACGTCCACGCTCCTGTACAGCTCGTTCATCAGCACGGAGGTTCGGTTGTCGCCGGCCCGGTGGGGCATTAGGCCCCAGATTTCATCCGAGGTAAAGGCCAGAATGGGCGCCAGCATCCGGGTCAGGGCGTCCAGAATCGTAAACACCGCTGTCTGGGCGGATCGGCGGAGACGGCCGTCCGCCTGCTCGCAGTAGAGCCGATCCTTAATGATATCCAGATAGAAGCTGGACATATCCACCACGCAGAAATTGTGAACCGCATGGAACACAATGTGGAAATCCATGGCCTCGTAGGCCGCGTTTACCTTTTCCGCCAGCCCCTTCAGCCTGGACAGGGCCAGCCGATCCAGCTCCTCCAGCTCCCCGAAGGGCACCGCGTCCCTGTCCGGATCGAAATCGTACAGGTTGCCGATCAGGTACTTGGCGGTGTTGCGGATCTTCCGGTAGGCGTCCGCCAGCTGCTTCAGCAGCTCCTTGGACAGCCGGATATCCGACTGATAATCAGAGGAAGCGATCCACAGCCGCAGGATGTCCGCGCCATACTGCTTGATCACATCCAGGGGATCGATGGCGTTGCCGGCGGATTTGTGCATGGCCCGGCCCTCGCCGTCCAGCACCATTCCGTGGGTGCAGACCGCCTTGTAGGGCGCTTTCCCGGTGGTGGCCACAGAGGTCAGCAGGGAGGACTGGAACCAGCCCCGGTACTGATCGTTCCCCTCCAGATAGAGGTCCGCGGGCCACTGGAGCTGTCCCCGCTCCTCCAGCACGGCCGCGTGGGAGACGCCGCTGTCAAACCACACGTCCAGGATGTCCATCTCCTTGACGAACTCCCCGCAGCCGCAGGCGCACTTCACCCCTGCGGGGATGATCTCGGACGCGTCGCGGAGGAACCAGGCGTCGGAGCCCTCCCGGCGGAAGAGCTCCGCAATGGCGGAGATAGTTTCCTCCGTGACAACAGGCTTGCCGCAGTCCCTGCAGTAGACAATCGGGATGGGAACGCCCCATTTCCGCTGGCGGGAGATGCACCAGTCGCTCCGGTCCCGGATCATGGCGTCGATCCGCTTCTCGCCCCAGTCGGGGATCCACTTGATCTCCGGCAGGACGGACAGGGCCGCCTCCCGGAACCCGTCGATGGAGCAGAACCACTGCTCCGTGGCCCGGAACAGGATGGGCTGCTTGCACCGCCAGCAGTGGGGGTACTGGTGGATGATCTTCTCCAGGGCAAACAGATGCCCGGTTTCCTCCAGATGCCGGGCGATGGCCTTGTTGGCGTCCCCGGTCATCAGGCCGGCGAAGGGGCCCGCCTCCTTGGTGAGACGGCCGCTGCTGTCCACCGGCACCACCACCGGCAGCTCCGGATACCGGGTGCAGACCTCAAAGTCCTCCACGCCGTGCCCGGGAGCGGTGTGTACGCAGCCGGTGCCGCTGTCCAGGGTCACGTGCTCCCCTACGATGATCAGGGAATCCCGATCCAGGAAGGGGTGCCGGGTGGTCAGGCGCTCCAGCTCGCTGCCCCGGAAGCTGCCCACTGTCTCGTATTCGGTGATCCCGGCGGCCTTCATGGAGGACTCCACCAGCTGCCGGGCCATGACGTACCACTCCCCGTTGGCCTTTGCCAGGGTGTACTCATACTCCGGCCCCAGGCAGATGGCCACGTTCCCCGGCAGGGTCCAGGTGGTGGTGGTCCAGATCACGAACCAGGTTTTGCTCAGATCCGCGCCCAGGGCGGTGAACAGGCCCTTGTCATCCCTGACCGGGAACTTCACGTAGATGGAATGGCAGGGATCCTCCGCATACTCGATCTCCGCCTCCGCCAGGGCGGTGCCGCAGTCGGTACACCAGTAGACCGGCTTCAGGCCCTTGTATACATAGCCCTTCTGGGCCATTTTTCCGAACAGCTCCACCTCTTTGGCCTCGAATTCGGGCAGGAGGGTGATGTAGGGATTGTCAAAATCCCCCAGCACTCCCAGGCTCTTGAACTCCGCCTTCTGGGTTTCCACATAGGACATGGCGAACTCCCGGCAGAGCTTCCGCAGGGAGACAGGATCGATGGAGGTGGGATCCACCCCGTCCTTTTTCAGAGCCTTCAGCTCGATGGGCAGGCCGTGGGTGTCCCAGCCGGGCACGTAGGGGGCCTGATAGCCGGACATGTTCCGGTATTTGACCACAATATCCTTGAGGATCTTATTCAGGGCCGTGCCCAGGTGGATATCGCCGTTGGCGTAGGGAGGGCCGTCATGGAGGATATACTTAGGCTTACCCTCATTGTGGGCGATCAGCTGATCATAAAGCCGCTGCTCCTCCCACTCCTTGAATTTCTGCGGCTCCCGGGCGGGCAGGCTGCCCCGCATGGGAAAATCGGTTTTCGGAAGGTTCAGCGTATCGTTATAATCTGCCATGGGAAATCACTCTCCTGTTTAGAAATGAGACTGGCTATTCCTTATCGGTGAAGCTGCCGAATTTCAGCTCCCCGAATTTTTCAATGTAATTCTGCCGCTGAGGCCGGCGGGGCTCCTGCCGGCCTCCCTCGCCGCCCTGATTGGCGGCGAACTCCTTGGTCTGCCCCTGGACGTCCTGCTCCAGCTCCTCCTCAATGGGCGCGGGATCGCTGTGGATGATCTCCGGGGCGGGGAGCGCCTGCTCCTCCGGCTCCGGCTCAGGAGCGGCGGAGACAGCCGCCGGGCGGACCGGCTCGGGCTCCTCCTGCCTGGGATATTCCGGAGGCGGCTCCGGGGCGGGACGAGGCTCCGGCGGGGGCGCGGGGACGGGGGCCGCAGGGGCGGGCCGCTCGCCGCGATCGTCCATGCTGGGCAGATTGGTCAGCAGCTGGAGCTGGGCCTTGTACTGCTTCAGGAGGAAGTTCTTGAAATTGCTGACCTCCTGCTTCATCTTTTCCAGATTCCGCTGCTCCAGATCGCATTCCCGCTTCATGGCGCTGAGCTCCATGGAGGTTTTCTGCTTGGATTCCCGGGTCAGGGCGTCTATTTTGGCCCTGGCTTGGCTGAGCATTTCCTCAGAGGCGGCTCTCGCCTCCCTGGTCATGGCTTCCGCCTTGGCTTTGGCCTCGTTGACCACAGAGGTGCCCAGCTTTTGGGCGCCCAGGAGGGCGGCCCGGATGTTTTCCTCATCGGCCTTGTACTCTTCGATTTTGTCCGCTAGAATTTTGATTTTATAGTTCAGATCGCTGTTCTGCTGGTTGACGTCGTCCACATACGAGGCCACCCGCTGTAAAAACGCGTCCACCTGCTGGGCGTTGTAGCCGCCCCGCATACCTGCCTTTTCAAATTCCTCTTCCAGGATCTCTTTTCCTGTCATCAGTGCTTTGTCCCCCTATCGCGCTCTGGTTGGAATCGTTCCGCTTCTGCCAAAGGGACGCGTCCCTTTGACGCCCCGTTTTTCACCGCAGAGGCTTTTGGCCCCTGCCCGGGATGTCAGATAGGCGTTCAGACCTGCTTTCTTACCGTGAGCAGGATCCGATCCTTTTTCGTTCGTTTTTCCCCGCCGTCCAGCAGAAACCGGCCATAGCCCCGGATGGTAATCCGGTCCTCCGGATCCACCTGGCGGGAGACGGACAGGCATTCCAGCCCGTTGATCCGCACCAGCCCGGCCTCGATGGCCTCCGCGGCCATCCCGCGGCTTTTGTTCATCAGCAGGGCGGCAATACAGTCCAGCCGCATAGAGGACACGGTGCCAACCCGTTCCTCCCAGCGGCCGGAGCGTTCCAGCCGGAAGTCCGTGACTGTCTCCGCCCTGGCGGAGGAACGGCCGATCCGCTCCAGATTGAGGCAGATGAACGCCGCCACGCTCTCCGCCGCAAAAAGGATGGCCCCATCCCCCTGAAGGACAATGTCGCCCAGCGTCTCCCGCTTGATCTGCAGGGCCATCAGAGAGCCCAGATAATCCCGGTGGGTGAGGGCGGGGCCGGGGACCCGCACATGGATGGCCACAATGGGAAAGCAGCCCGTATCCTGCGGGATTTCCTCCGGAAACACCCCCAGCATCACCCGTTCGCAGTCCTCCGCGCCCCCAAAGAAAAGGCCTTGCTCTGAACAGCGGTTATGGCGGAGGATCTCCTCCGCCATGGAAGCCTGGCGCTCGTCCAGAAAGGAAGAAAACCGCGGCGCCGTCCGGGCATTGGCCTGGACAATCAAATTTTGAATGTGGGACCGGAAGAACGCGTCCTCCTTGTCCATAATCGTATGCACGCTCCCCGCTCAAGATGGGATTTCAAAGGAACGGGCCCCAAGGGAGCTCATCCCTGCGGCCCTTCCCTGAGAGCCTGTTTCAGCGCTAAAAATAAACCCCGTTGTTTTCCAGCTCATCGATGAGATCGCCCTGGATTTCCACATTGGCGGGCGTGATCATAAAGGCGTTGTTGGCCACCCGCTTGATCTGCCCGTTATTGGCGTAAGCCACGCCGCTCAGAAAGTCCACCAGCCGTCTGGACAGCTCCTTGGAGGCGTTCTCCAGATTCAGCACCACCGCCCGGCGGGCATTCAGATGGTCCGCAATGGCGCTGGCGTCCTCAAAGTTCTCCGGCTTTACCAAAATCATTTGCAGCTGTGTCGTGGCATGGATATTGACGATCTTGTTTCCTCTGCGGCGGCTCTCCTCGTCGGCCTCATACTCCTCCCGGACCGGACGGCGCACCGCGCTTTCCTCCCGGGGCGCCGACGGACGCTCCATTACAAACTCCTGCTCGTCCTCCTCATAATCGTCATCCAAGGACACAAACATACCTTTGAACTTATCTACCAGACCCATTCACATACTCCTTCCAAGTGTGCCGCCGCCGGAGATCGGGCTCCCCCAGCCCATTTGGTTTCGCTTATCTGTCTCTTTTGTCTCTATATGATCTACTTCACATCCGGATTGCTCCGAACTTCAGCCTCGTTCACCGAACAGAGCGCTTCCGATCCGGACCATATTGGCCCCGCACAGAATCGCCTGTCCGTAATCCGCCGACATCCCCATGGAAAGCCAGTCCAGCCTGGTCCCCGGCACGCCGGCATCCTTCAGGGCCTGGAACAGCTCCCCGGCCTTTTGGAACCAGTAACCGCCCCTGCCCCGCTCCGGGATGCACATCATCCCCCGGATGCGGATATGCTCCAGGGACGCCAGCTCTCCCAGGCGCTCCCGGAGCTCCTGGGGGGAAAAGCCGCTTTTGGAGCTCTCCCCGGCCATGTTGGCCTCCAGCAGGATCTCCATCACCCGCCCGAGCCCGGCGGCCCGGCGGTCGATCTCCCCGGCCAGCTTCAGCGAGCCGACCGACTGGATCATGCCCACCTTGTCTATTATATACTTAACCTTATTGGTTTGCAAGTGTCCGATAAAATGTACGTGCTCCCCGTCCGTATGATAGACGGGGCGCTTGTCCAGATATTCCTGCACCCGGTTCTCGCCCAGCCATTCCACCCCGTTGTCCAGAACAAAGTTCACCCGCTCCGGCGGGACCGTCTTGGTCACCGCCAGCAGCCGGATATCCTCCGGAGCGCGGCCGCTTTTGCAGGCGCATTCCCCGATTTCCTCCCGAATATGCCGGAGGCGGGCGGCAATGGCCTCCTCCCCGGGATCAGCCGGCAGTCTCATGGAGATCCTTCCCCTTTGTGATGATCTGATCATAGTTTGCGATATAGCTTTCATTGGCGTTGGGCCGGCTGATCAGCACATAGTTGTCCTCATAAATCACATCCGCCCGCTTGAACCGGACCGCGTCCCCAATCTGGACATAAACCCCCTTGGCAGTGATGTCATTGCCCTCCACATCGGTCACCTTGCTCACCCGGACAGCCTCCTTGGGGAGGATGATCCCGGTATAATCCGCCAGGATAGCCTGGGGCTTCTCGAACCGCATCACGGCGAAATCCCCGTCCAGGGCGGTGCTGCTGAACACCACCACCGCGTTTTCCTGATCCCGTTCGACAATCAGCTGCTCGATGGAAACCGTCACCTGCCGGACCGATTCGGAGTTGAATTTCAGCTGCACGGTCTGGCGGTTTTCGTAAGGGAGGGTGAACAGCTCCGCCTCCCTGGCGGTGATCAGGGCCACGAAATACCAGCGGTTGTCCCGCTCCAGCTTGCCGATGTTGTCCAGCTGCCGCACCTGGGGATCCCGCAGGATCTCCTCCACGCCCTCCACCGTGAGATCCTCCAGCAGCTCAGGCACCAGGACCGCCTCATAGCCGTCCACAACGTTGGCGAAATAGCCCGCCTCCTCGGAGGTAATGGAGCCCTGGGCCACCGGGAGGGTGGCTTCCAGGGAGGCAATCTGCCCGTTGATGAGGGAGAGGGTGTCCTCATAGCTCAGGGCAGGATCCACAAAAATGCTGAACTTGCCGATCTCCAGCATCAGCCGTTCTTCCGTATCGGCCAGCTCGTCCAGCCGGCCCTCGTCCACATACCGGACCAGCTCCAGCTTGCTGGCGCTGATCTGCTTGTTCAGCAGATCCAGCTTCATCCCGTCGATGCTTTCCCGGTCCTGAGCCTCCTCCAGAATATCCCGGTGGCGGCGGAGCAGCTCCAGCCGCCGGAGATGGTGCAGATCGCTTTCATTCTGATAGATGCTGGCCACCACCGCGCTGCGGGGAACCTTCTGGGCGTTCTCGTAGTTGTAGTTGACCACATCCGTCCGCTTGGCGCTCAGGACGATTTCATCCCGCAGGAAAAAGCCGTTGAGCTCCACCTTCTGTATATATTCCCCGATGGCCGCCGTCTGGGTTTCGTAGGGCTCATAAAAAGCCGTATAGGCCTGATAGCACACATAGGCAATCATGGCTGCGGACAGCAGCGCCACCGCGATTTTCATCCCCAGGGAATTCATAGGGGCTTGTCTGCCCCATCCTCTTTGGCGCCGGACTCCATAATTGGAATCGGGCGGGCGGGGATAATGGTGGACACCGCATGCTTGTAAACCAGATTCTGCTTTCCGTCGCAGTCCAGCACCACCGTGAAATTGTCAAATCCCCGCACAATGCCCTTGAACTGGAAGCCGTTGGTGAGGAACACCGTCACCGGGATCCGCTCCACCCTGGCCTGATTCAGGAATATGTCCTGCAAATTGATGTTTTTCATAGCAACCACCCTTTCTGACAGCCGCAGCCTTTTTCTCTGTATGCCCGCCCCGCAGGGGCGGACAGGCATTCGCGGCGGACAAGGCCGCTAGAGCTCTGCTCAAGGGTCAACGCCGTAGGCCTTGACCCTGCGCGCCTCTCGCCAAGGGGAGCTGGCTCCCCTTGGATTCCTATCTTTTTAGGGGTATGGGGGGCAGGATTTTGATTCCTGCCTCGCTGGTACTCCTCCGCACGGACGATCGCCCACCCACTTTTCCCTATGAGCGGCGCAGAGGCTGCGACGCAGAAAGTTTCAAGCGGGTTCTGCTGCGCACAAACTCTGTGCGCAGCAGGAAGCATCCCGCACCCGGGAGGGAGCTTTTTTCTTTACGAAAAAAGCGTACTGCGTGAATCAGACCCTCTGCGCGGCAGAAAGCCGGAAGTCTGTAAAGACTTGACCCAACCCCTTTTCCGCCCTTAAAAATTACGGGCTCCAAGGGGATTTAATCCCCTTGGCGAGTGCTCGAGAGCAGGGCTCTCGAGGTCTTGACCCTTGGCAGAGACGCGAGACAGCGTCTCGCGGCCTTCCCGCTGTGACGACTGCTTCTTATCTGTACATCATATCATATTTTCAGAAATTGGTCTATACACAAACCAACTTTTTCTGAAAATTCCTCAAAGGAGGCGAATTCCTCCGGGTAAAACCAGTGGATTTCCGGATCCCGGCGGAACCAGGTGAGCTGGCGCTTGGCGTAGCGGCGGGTTTCCCGCCTGAGATTTTCCGCGGCTTTCTCCAGGGGAATCTCTCCCCGGAAATACCCCGCAAGCTCCTTATAGCCGATGGCCTGCACCGCCGTGGCCAGATCCGGCCTGCGCAGATAAGTCCGCGCCTCCTCCAACAGCCCCCGGGCCAGCATATCGTCCACCCGGCGGTCAATCCGATCGTAAAGCCTCTGCCGGTCCGAAAAGCCGATCCCCACCTTCAGGGAGCGGTAGGGGCTGGGCTGTGAACGGCTCCGCCGCCGGTGCTCCGACATGGGGATTCCGGTGAGCCGGCAGACCTCGATCGCCCGGATCACCCGGCCCCGGTTGTTCTCATGAAGAGAGGCGGCAGTCTCCGGGTCGCACGCCCGCAGAAGCTCCCACAGGGCGGCGGAGCCCTTCCGCTCTCCATACGCCGCCAGCTCCTTCCGGAGGGCGGGATCCGATCCCATTTCAGCAAACTGGATGTTGTCCAGCACCGCGTCCAGATAGAGCCCGGTCCCCCCTGCCAGAATAGGCAGCCCCCCCCGCTCCCATACCTGCCGGATGGTTTCCCGGGCCAGAGCCGCGTACTCCGCCACGCTGAAGGGCACGGAGGGCTCCAGAAAATCCATCAGATGGTGGGGGACGCCCTTTTTCTCCTCTGGGCTTGGCTTGGCGGTGGCAATGTCCATGCCCCGGTAGATCTGCATACTGTCGGCGGAGATCACCTCTCCCCGCCGGGAACGGGCCAGCTCCACCGCCAGGGCGGTCTTGCCGGAGGCGGTGGGGCCCAGCACAGCCACCACCGGTATTTTTTCCATAGGGGGCTCCTCCTTCCCGGCTACTGAATCCGTCCGAACAGCTTTTCGATTTCCCGCTTGGTCAGGGCCGCGGCCACCGGGCGGCCGTGGGGGCAGTGGCGGATCTCCCCGTTGGCGTAGACCATCCGCAGCAGCTCGGCCAGCTCCTCCAGGGAAGTTTCATCCCCGGCCTTGATAGCCGACCGGCAGGCCATGGAGTGAAGCAGCCGCTCATAGGCGTCGCTGGAGACGTCCCGCTTTCCCGCAATCAGCTTCCCGGCAGTGTCCAGCAGCAGCTCCGCCGGATCGCACTCTGCCAGCACCAGGGGAACCTCCCGGACGATCAGCGCGTTGTTCCCGAATTCCTCGTAGACAAAGCCCATCCCCTCCAAAAGGGAACGGTGCTCCTCCAGGGCCTGATTTTCCTCCGGAGAGACGTGAACCACCGCGGGCTTCAGCAGAATCTGCCGCTGATCCGTGGCTACGGAGCGCTTCAGCCGCTCAAAAAGAAGCCGCTCATGGGCGGCGTGCTTGTCCAGCAGGAAGAGGGTCCCCTCCGCCTCGAAGATCACATAGGTGCGGAAGGCCTCCCCAATCACCCGCACCTCCAGAGGCGGCTCCTCCGGAGAGGCCGCCTCCTCCGGGACTGCCGGGGGCTCCGGCACAAAGGTGATCCCCTTTTCCCGCAGCCGTTCCGGCGGGTGGGGAGGCTCCGGCGCCGCCGGGGCAGGCGGCGGGGGCGGGGCCGGGCGGATGAACTGGTATTCCTCCTCCGCTTCCTCTGGGGCGGAAGGAGGCACGGGCGGCTCCTCCCGGAGGGGCTCCGCCTGCCGGTCCCGGAGGATCACCGGCCTGGAGGCGGGCGCGGCGGCGTAGGGCCGCTCCTCTCCGGAGGAGGGCCGGGGAGACAGGGGGATGCGGGACTGTTCCGCCTCCTGGGACTTGAATTTGGAAAGGAGGTTGGGAATCCGCTGGGCGCGGCCCGCCTCCTCCCGGGCGGCCCGGAGCACGTCCTCCTGGGAGAGGGCGGATTTCACCGCAAAATAGACCGCGTTGGTCACAGCCCCTCCATCCGCGAAGCGCACCTCGGTTTTGGCCGGATGGACGTTCACATCCACCTGCTCAAAGGGGAGCTCCACATTCAGCACGCAGAAGGGGTATTTCCCGGTCATGAGGGAATTTTTGTACCCCTCCTCCAGGGCGGCGGCGCAGAGCTTGGAGCGGATGTACCGGGAATTGACGAAAAAGTGCTCCATGGAGCGGTTGGCCCGGCTGGAGGAGGCGGAGGAGGTATAGCCCTTCACCGAGACTCCGCCGCAGCCGTAGTCCACCGGCAGCAGGGCGGAGGAAAAATCCCCGCCGAACACCGCGTGGATGGCGGACAGAAGCTTTCCGTCTCCGGGGGTATGGAGCCGGAGCTTGTGGTCGCTGAGAAATTTAAAGGAGATCTCCGGGTGGGACAGGGCCAGCCGATCCACCACCCCGCCCACCGTGTTGGCCTCGGACTGATCCCGCCGGAGAAATTTCAGCCGGGCGGGGACATTGTAAAACAGGTCCCGCACCTGGATGGTGGTGCCGTCGGGGCAGCCGGCCTCCGACAGGGAAACCTGCTCCCCGCCCTCCAGGAGGATGGCGGTGCCGAAGGGATGCTCACGGGTTTTGCTGGTAAGCTCCAGCCGGGAGACTGCGGCGATGGAGGCCAGGGCCTCCCCCCGAAAGCCCAGGGTGGAGATGAAGTTCAGATCGTCCGAGAGCCGGAGCTTGCTGGTGGCATGCCGGAGGAAGGCGGCGGGCACGTCCTCCGGCAGAATGCCGGAGCCGTTGTCCGTGACCCGGATATAGCTGATCCCGCCCCTGCGGATCTCCACCGTAACCGCTGTGGAGCCCGCGTCGATGGCGTTTTCCAGAAGCTCCTTGACAATGGAGGCGGGGCGCTCGATGACCTCTCCGGCGGCGATCAGCTCCGCCACGTTTCTGTCCAGTACGTTGATTTTACCCATCCGCTGCTCCAATCCTCTCTATGGCGTTCGGCCTTCCAGCCTGGTCACAGTCACATGCACCCGATCCCCGCCGGATTTCCCCAGGGCCTTCCGGATGGATTTCAGCATCCCATCCAGGGGAAAATGACATAGGCCCCGCCGACCTCGAGGGCGCTGCCCAAGGGCCAAAGCCGCAGGCTTTGACCCTGCGAGCCTCCGGCCAAGGGGAATCCCTTCCCGATGCGCCGCTAGCGGCGCATCTCAGAATTCGGCGAAGCCGAATTCCTAAGTGCGTTGTGAAACAACGCACTGCGGAGACTCGAGGCAGAGCCTCGAGGTCTTCCCCCTTTCACCGCCGCATTCCCGCTCAGGCAGGCTCCCGCATCAGCTGCTTTTGGCCTTCAGACGCAGGAGGCCGGTCTGGGGATTATAAGCCAAGCCCTCAAGCTCCTGCCGCATTACAAAATAATCGGTGCTGTAGTGCATGGGAATGAACGCGCCCTCCTCCAGAATAATCGCCTCCGCCCGCCGGCAGAGGGCCAGCGCCTCCTCGGAGCGGATATTCCCGGACGCCTGATTCAGAATGGCATCCAGCTCCTCGCTCTGAAAGGAACCGTAATTCTGGCTCCCGCCGCTCCGGAACCGGGAGAGGATGGGCCAGGGACTGGTGTCCGGCGTATCCAGCCGGCAGATGGCCAGATCAAAGTCCCCGGAGGTCAGCCGGGACTGGTACTCCCGCTCCGAAGCCTCCTCCACGCTGATAAACAGGGACAGCTCCCGCTGGAGCACCTGGGAAACCGCATGAAAGCAGGCAGTCTCCACCGTTCCCTCGGGCGCCAGCAGCCGCAGGCCGGTCAGGCTCTTTTTGCCCAGCGCATCCAGCCCGGCCCGGTATTCCCCGTAGGCGGCGTCCCCGTTCAGGGAAAAGGGATTTTCCGGAGCCTGCTCCCGGTAGGGCTGGCCGCCCAGCATGGCGCCATGGGGGATCAGCCCCCAGGCAGGCCGCAGATTTCCGGGAAGCTCCGCCTCAAAGGCGCTCCGATCAAAGGCGCCCGCTATTCCCCGGCGGATGTGGGGGCTGGCCAGATCTGGACAGTTCAGATTCAGAACCACTCCCCAGACCGCGTTTTCCAGCGGATCCAGCCGGAAGCCCGCTTCCTCCAGCCGGGCGGTTTCCTCCCCCTGCAGGAGCGCGCCGTCCGTATCGCCGGAGAGGAGCCGTTTCTTCGTCTCCTCCGGCGAGGAGACAACCGAAAAACTCACCCCTGTCAGCTGAACCTGCCCCGCCTCATAATAAGCGGGACTGCGCACCAGCCGCAGTGTTTCCCCCGGACGCCAAGAGCGAAGCTGGAATGGCCCGTTGGAGAATACGCCCTCCGCGTTCAGCCCGTATTTTCCCCGGGTGGACTGAAACAGCTCCTCGCTGCAGGGCATGGCATAGGTGGAGGCCAGAAGCTCCGGGAAGCGGTCGTTTGGCTCATCCAGCCGGATTTGCAGGCGGTTCTCCGTCAGGGCCATAACCCCCAGCTGCGCAGGAGAAAGGGAGCCCGCCCGCACCTGCTCGGCATTCCGGATGCAGAGGAACTGGGCCGCTCCGGGAGAAGCGGTTTCCGGGCTCATCAGCCGCCGGAGCGCAAAGACAAAATCCGCCGCGGTGACGGGCAGCCGGAAGGGCTGCCCGTCCTCGTCGGAGCCGATCCACTGGGCGTCCCGGCGGAGGGTAAAGGTGTAGCAAAGCCCGTCCGGGGTGACTGTGTAGTCCTGGGCAAGGGCGTTCTCCAGCTGTCCGTCCGGATCAATCACAAACAGCCCTTCAAACAGGCAGCTGATGACCGTACGGGAGGCCTGATCAGAGGCGGTCTGCGGATCCAGGGTGAGGGGATCCCCGGCCAGATCGCAGCGAAGAATGGTTTCATCGGACTTGCCTCCGCATCCGCTCAGGGGCAGGAGCATCCCCAGGCAGAGCAGGACGCAGAGAAAATATGTAGCTGTCTTGCAGACAGAATGGGCGAAAAGCTTGTTCAACGCAAGTGGTTCCCTTCTATGAAAATCCCCCGCTCTAAGAGCCTGTTCAAGATCTTCGGGTGGGGCGAATGGAAGGGGATTTTTTTGCACAGCAAGGAAAAAAGCGGAGGAATCCTTTGTGGATTCCGAGCATTTTTGACGCTGTCTGTGCGGAAAAAGCGCCTTTCAGGCGCTCTGCACGGAGATTTTGAATAGGCTCTAAGGCAGGAACTGACTATATCATAGCACAATTTCTGCGGCTTGACAAGAAAGCGCCCGTTATTTTCCAGCTTTTAGAAATAAGCCCGCGCCTTTTGTATAAGTCTGCACGGATTCAAATCCGGCATGGCGAAAAAAAGCCTCCAGCTCGTTCGAGCTGTATATCTTCACGTCTCCCTTTCCGAAAAAAGGAATCCAGAATTTGTTTGCGAGAAATCTGATGACGGCTCCCCAGTTTGGATCCGCAATACAGACCATTCCTTTTTTCTTTAAAACCCTTCTGCACTCATTGGCAAAACCCTGGGGATCATCAAAGTGATGGAACGCGCAGCATACGGTTATGACGTCAATGCTTTCATCGCTCCATTCAAGGGGACAGCATGGCTTTACCTGAAAATTTATATGAGGATACCGCGTTTTCGCGGAAGAAATCATCCCTTCGGAAATATCAATCCCGTTCGCCTGAATATCCGCTTTTTTTGACAATTCTCCCAGCAGAGTCCCGTTTCCGCAGGCGACGTCCAGAACCACATTGCCGTCACTCAGGTTTATTGTGTTTATCAGCTCGGTAATATGAAATCTTGTATACTGTCCCTCTGGCGAAGCATCATATTCGGATGCAATTTTATTGTAGGCTGTTCTTGATTCTTCTGTTTTCCGATTCACGTTCTTTCCTCGCTTTCTATTTGTCCGTTTGATCCCATTAATCATCAGGATCCGGCGGCGGTTTGACTTCCCGTCGAAAAACCAGTATAATGGCGAAAAGGTATGAAGGATTTGATGAACACAGTAAAGAGCGCCGGAAGGTGCATCTGATTCCTTTTCAAGAAAGAAGAAAGGAACGCGCCGGGTTCGGTTCGTCGAAGCCGGAAACACCGTCCCGGGCGGGGCGGCGGGACAATGAAAGGAGCGGTCAGATGGGATTTTTTTCATGGGGCGGAGAAGCGCATCCCTGCCAGGTGCCGGGATACCTCTCAGCCAGGGCGTGCCGGAAATTGGAGAAGCAGATGTATGGAAAGGGGCAGGTCCCGGCAAAGAGCCGGTGGCTGCTGAGCTTTGCCGCGCCCATGCTGGCCAAGGACGGCCAGCGGGCGGACGGATACCCTCACTATACCGACAAAAGATACGACCAGATGAAAAAGGCCTTTGAAAACAGCTGGGGGAGTGCCAGCGAGAGCACGGTTCAAAAGCAGCTGGAGCGGATGCTTCAGGCGCCCTGCGCCAGTGAGCTTGATCCCATCCTCCGCATCTTCCGGGAGTTCCCCCAAAGCCAGTGGGAGGGGCAGCTGAGCCGCGCGGGACGCTTCAGCGAGAAGCAGTTCAGCAGAGCCGCGGAGTTCAGCGGATACGAACGCCGGTTCCGGGCCTACGGGCTGCCCTGGCCGGAGGGAACGCTGTTTGCCTATGACCTCTGCCGGGCAGGAAATATGATCTGCATTGCGGTGGGACTGGAGGCTGTCCGGCCGGTGAACGCGCCGGACTATCTGGGGCAGGTTGCCTGGGCGGCCAGCCAGTACTATTCCGCCTGGGAGGAGTACTACGCGGCTTACGCGGCGGGCCGGGTCCTGTGGCACTGGAAGCAGGAGCAGCTGCTCGCCATGAAAAGCACCACTGATCTGAACTGCTGCCGGCTGCTGCTGAAAAGCCCCAAAAGCGTCTGCGGCGAGATGGAATTCACCCAATACCTCACCGAATGCCCCCAGCCGGAAACGCTCTACCACCCCTAGCAGCCCGCTGAACACGTAGGCGCTATGCGTGCCCCACGGGCAAGGCCGCGAGACGCTGTCTCGCGCTCTGCGGTGCATCGTTTCACGATGCACCTAGGAATTCGGCTTCGCCGAATTCTGAGATGCGCCGCTGGGCGCATTGTGGACGCGTCCCTTTGGAATCCCATTATTTTGAAGGGCGGAAAAAGGGTTGGGTCAAGCCTGTACAGACTTCCGGCCTTCTGCCACGCAGGCAGTCTGATTCACGCAGTACGCTTTTTTCGTAAAGAAAAAAGCTCCTTCCTGCATGCCGGGGTACGCCCTGCGCCGCACAGAGGTTTCTGCGCAGACTGAGTTGGATCTTCCGATTGGTTTGTGCGGGTAGGGGTACTTTGTACGCCCGTGGGAATCCTTCCACCGCCGCCGTTCCTTCGGAGCAGCGGCGGTCCCCTCTCCCATACGTTCCGAAGGAACGTCAGGGGCATGGCAGGGATGCCGCCGACAGGCGGTAGCCCTGACTGGGGGGTGCGTAGCACAGTGTTCCCCTTCCGCAGAAAGTATGAGCGTCGCAGAACACGCTCGGGAGTTTCTGCGTCGCAGTCTCTGCGCCGCCTATGGAGCTGAATTTTTTCTTTACGAAAAAATGGGTAGGCGGGTGATCGTCCCCGCAGGGAGTACCATCGGAGACGGGGAGCAAAAAGTCTGCACAGACTTGCCCCCACCCCCTTTGCCCTTAAAAAGACGGGAATCCAAGGGGAGCCAGCTCCCCTTGGCAGGTGCTCGAGGGCAGAGCCCTCGAGGTCTTCCCGCTGTGAGCACAGGCTTCTCACTCTTCCTCGTCCTCCTGAAGCAGCTCCGCGTCTACCAGGGCGCCGAAGGAGACGGACTCTTTGCCGTAGCGGGCGCGCACCTGATCCAGGGCGCTCTCCAGACGTTCGCGGCGTTCACGGCGCTCGAAGCTGTTCCCGCCCTCCAGGCTGAGCTGCTCGCCGATGTCCTGATCCGTCAGATTCACGCCGGTGATGGTCAGCATCCGGATGGGAGCGCTCAGGTTCCAGGAGGCCCGGATCAGCTCCAGGGCCAGCTGATAGATTTCACGGGCTGCATTGGTGGGGTGGCCGACAGCCTTTTGACGCTGGATCACAGAGAGGTCCGCAGACTTGATCTGCACCTGGACGGTCTGGCACTTGAGCCCCTGCCGCCGGAGACGGGACGCCACCTCGTCCGCCAGGGCCAGCGTTCCCACCCGGATATCCTCCAGACCGATCAGATTCCGCCGGAAGGTGACGCTGTGCCCAACGGATTTCACCTCCCGGACGTCCGAGGTCAGCCGGACCGGCTCGGTATCCAGGCCGTTGGCGTTCCGCCAGAGCGCGGCGCCGGTTTTTCCCAGATGCTTTTCCAGAAAGCGCTGGTCGCACGCCGCCAGCTCCCCAATGGTGGATATGCCGAATTTGGCAAGCACCGCCTGGGTGGCCTTTCCCACAAAGAAAAGCTCCGACACCGGAAGCGGATAAAGGATCTGCCGGTAGTTCTCCCGGGTAATGACTGTGGTTGCGTCCGGCTTTTTGTAGTCACTCCCCATTTTGGCAAAGAACTTGTTGAAGGAAACCCCTACAGAGATGGTCAGTCCCAGCTCCGAGCGGATCCGGTTCCGGAGGGCGTCGGCGATGGTTTTGCCGTCGCCGAACAGGAGACGGCTGCGGGTGACGTCCAGCCAGGATTCGTCAATGCTGAAGGGCTCCACCCGATCGGTGTATTCCTGATAGATTTCGTTGACCAGCCTGGAATATCTGGCATACTCCCCCCGGCGGGGCGGTACGAGTACCAGTTCCGGACATTTCTGCCGCGCCTGCCAGACAGTTTCGGCAGTCTGAATGCCGAACGCCTTGGCAGGCTCGTTTTTCGCCAGAATGATCCCGTGCCGGTTTTTGGGATTCCCGCAGACCGCCATGGGGACGCTCCTCAGCTCCGGCCGGAACAGCAGCTCCACAGAGGCGTAGAACCCGTTGCAGTCACAATGCAGAATCGTACGCTCCTCCTCCATGGCTCTCTCCTTCCTCTAAGAATCTGTATGTTGGAATCTCTGCACGGTTGGTAAGGGCAAGGCCGCAAGCCGCGAGAGCAGAGCTCTCGCGGCCTTCCGAACAGGCTCTGATGATAATGATTGTACACCCGCTGTTCTTCTTTCGCAAGTCTCTGCGGCAGGACCCTGGCGCCTGCCTGGGGAACGCCTCTCACGGGCGCTTGCTCCTTGTCATTGTTTCGTAATCAATTTTTCACTTAACAAAGCGGCATTCCCATGGTATAATAGGCCCAGGGCATTTCTATTTTGGGATGGCCGATTATACCGCCGCGCTGCGCTTGATGGTATAATGGCAGGATGGAACAGCCTGCGGAAAGACTCTTGACGCCTTTCCGCTGATCCCGAGACTTCTGGGAAGGAGAGATGGATATGGACAAAAGGGCTTCGCGGCACGATTCCTCCGCACGGGTTGTTCGAACCTCGAAACCCTCCCGCCGCAGAAAGCGCCCGGCCAGCAAGGCCCGCCGTATCGCCGGCGCCCTCTTCGGCACCATCGGCAAGATCATTCTGTCGGTAATTCTGGTACTCACCATCACCGGCTGTATCGTTGGCACTGTGCTCACCGTCTACGTTATGCAGTTTATCAACGCAGAGGCCGTTCTGGATCTCAACGATCTCAAAATGAGCTACACCTCCGTTATGTACGGCCTGGATCAGGATGGGAACAGCGTGGAGGTTCAGCGGATCTATGAGGGCGGCGAAAACCGGATCTGGGTGGACTTCAACGACATCCCCGACGTGGTCTGGCAGGCCTTCGTCAGCGTGGAGGACGAGCGGTTCTTCCAGCATGAGGGCGTGGACTTCAAGCGCACCCTGGGCGCGGCCTTCAACGAGTTCAAGCGGATCGTCCTCAACAGCGACGATTCCCGGTTCGGCGGCTCCACCATCACTCAGCAGCTCATCAAGCTCATCAATGGAGACACCTTCAACCGCACCATTGACATCAAGGTCAAGGAGCTCCTTACCTCCATGAATCTGGAGCGGCACTATACCAAAAAACAGATTCTTGAGGTCTACCTGAACTATATCAACCTGGGCAACGGGGTCAACGGGGTCCAGGCCGCCGCCAATTTCTACTTTGACAAGGATGTTTCCGAGCTGACTGTCAACGAGGCCGCTTCCCTGGCGGTCATTGCCAAGAATCCCAACCGGCTGAACCCCCTCTACAACAAGCGCCCGTCCTCCGCCGATGAGACGGACTATGTGAAGCAGCGGGACAACCGCCGGAAATACTGTCTGGACAAGATGCTGGAGTTCAACTATATTTCCACATCGGAGCACAAGCGGTTCTACAACACCTCTGTCAGCGTTAAGGAGAGCGAAACCGGCGAGATCCGCACCGTCGCTCAGAGCAGCGTTTATAACTGGTACGAGGACGCGGTCTATCAGCAGGTGCTGGACGATATGCAAAGCCGGCTGGGGTACAGCGCGGAGTACGCCGAACAGGTCATGCGCACCGGCGGCCTGCGGATCTATACCAATATGGACATCCAGGCGCAGGATATGCTGGAGGAAATGTTCGCCGATGATGAAACCTTCAAAATCGGGCCGGTGGATCTGGAAGCCGGAATGCCTGACGCCGCCATGGTGATCATGGACTACGAGGGCAACGTGGTGGCTCTGGCCGGAGGCCGGGGGGAGAAAACCACCTCCCGGGTATTCAATCGGGCGACCCAGGCCGTGCAGATGTTCGGCTCCACCATCAAGCCCCTGAGCATCTACGCGCCGGCCATTGAGCGGGATCTGATCAACTGGTCCACCATGCTGGACGACGCGCCTCAATTCATGCTGAACCAATACAAGGCGCCCATCGACACGCCCAATCCCGAGGAGCGCACCTGGCCCAACAACTATAACCGCCAGTACGACGGTCCTGTGACGATCGTCCGCGCTATCCGGGAATCCAAGAATACCGTCGCGGCCCGGCTGTGCTACATTCTGGGGCCGGAAACCTGCTTCCATTATCTGACGGACAATTACGGCTTTTCCCACCTGGGAGGCGCGACCCTGGATCAGATGGCGCTGGGCAGCGCGGGCACCACGGTGCTGGAGGAAACCGCCGCCTTCGCGGTCTTTGGGAACGGAGGGTACTACACCCAGCCGAAGCTCTATTCCAAGGTGCTGGACGCGGACGGCAGGACGGTGCTGGACAATACCAGCATCAGCAAGCGAAAGGTACTCAGCAGCCAGACCGCCTATATTATGAACCGGGCGCTCCGGCAGGTAATTGTGGGGCCGAGAGGCTCCGGCTCCGGAGCCAATATGCAGGATTACGAGGTGGTGGGCAAAACCGGCACCACCAACGAGACGGAAAACCTGCTCTTTATGGGCTGCACCCCCTACTATGTGGCGGGCATCCGGTACGGCAACGACGACAACAAATCCATTCCCCAGTCTGTGAGCAATACCTATTCCCAGATGCGGGTATGGAACGACGTTATGACCCGGCTGCATACGGAGAAGGGCAAGAATCCGGCTGTCTTTGAGCTTCCCTCCGAGGGGGTCGTCAGCCGTTCCTTCTGCACGGAAACCGGCGGTCTGGCGGGCGCGGAATGCACCCATACGGAGGTAGGCTACTACAAGCTTGGAAAGGAGCCCAGCCAGTGCCCTGGCCATGAGCCGGAGGAGGGCGATCTGACTGCTCCGCCCATTCCCGGAGAGTCGGTCGTGCTGCCTCCGGAGGACGGCGGGGACGCTGTGATCATCAACTAGGAAGGCGCTCCCCGGGCCTTACGGCAACGCAGAACCCCAACAGACACAATCGTTATTACGATAGAAGGAGGGATGACCTGTGAAAACAGGCGTCGTACTGCATTATAGTGAAAGGCTGCCGGAGGATTTCCGCTGGTGCGTGGAAAACCGGATTCCTACCTGTCAGCTCTCTGTTCCGCCGGAGCAGGAGACTGCGGAAACAGCGGAGCGGATCGTTGCCGCCTGCCGGGAATCCGGCATGGAGATCACCGCTCTGGTGGGAACCTGGAGCGGCCCCAATGAGTGGAATTTCCGCCAGGGCCCCCAGACCCTGGGCATAGTCCCTGCGGCGTATCGGTATGCCCGGATGCAGGAGCTGGTCCGCTGCGCGGAGCTGGCCCGGATGCTGGAGGTACCCGGCGTCTGCACCCATATGGGCTTCATCCCCGAGAACCCCAACGATCCTGCTTATGGGGAGTTTGTGGGCGCTGCCCGCTGGCTGGCCGGCGCTTTCCGGGCGCGGGGAATCGGCCTGTATTTTGAGACTGGGCAGGAAACCCCTGTGACGCTTCTCCGGGTACTGGGCGACATTGGCGCGGAAAACACCGGGCTGAACTTTGATCCTGCCAACCTGCTGATGTACGGCAAGGCCAATCCCATTGACGCACTGGATGTGGTGGGCCGCTATGTGCGCGGCGTCCATGCAAAGGACGGGGAATATCCCACCGATGGGTACAGCCTGGGCCGGGAGATGCCTATGGGGCAGGGCCGCGTCGGCTTTCCCGCTTTTGTGGCAAAGCTGAAGGAAATCGGCTATGACGGCGCGCTGACCATCGAGCGGGAGATCTCCGGCCCCCAGCAGAAAAACGATGTGCTGACGGCCAACGGCATGCTCCTGGATCTGATTGGCTGATCCTACAGAAGGAAAACATGTCGTATATACCGCATAGGTATATACGACATGCAATCGTAAACAAACAGCCTGCCGGAAGGCAGGCTGTTTGAGATCTCTAGGGCGTCGAAGGGCAAGAGCTCGAGGCTCTGCCTCGAGCTCCGCCAAGGGGAATCCCGTCTTTTTAAGGGCGTAAAGGGGTGGGGGTTTAAGTCTGCACAGACTTGTTACTCCCTGCCTCGCTGATACTCCCTTCAGGGACGATCGCCCGCCTACCCATTTTTTCGTAAAGAAAAAATTCATCCCAACAGGCGGCGCAAAGATTACCTCGCGCGCAGAGGGGAGCTTTTTTCTTTACGAAAAAAGCGTACTGCGGGAATCAGACTGCCTGCGTGGCAGACGTTTGGAAGTCTGTACAGACTTAACCCCACCCCTTTTCCGCCCTTCAAAAGCCCTTAAAAAGATGGGATTCCAAAGGGACGCGTCCCTTTGGCAGAGCGCGAGACAGCGTCTCGCGGCCTTGCCCTTCCGAACACGCAGAGATCTCAGCGGAGGTGAAGCCTTTTCTGCGGGTTACTTGAACATGTGAGGAAAGTATGGTACTCTATAAAGGACGCAGTATTGGAAAGGATGGATCTATGTGCCCTCTGAAAATCTGACGGTGGCCCGCATTTTGAATATACTGGCATGGGTCGTGCTGGTTCTGGGAGGAATCTGCGCTGCTACGGCGCTCTTCCTGACGCCGGCGTTTACCCTGCAGACAGTTCTCCTCCTGATTCTTGCTCTGGCGGGACTGCTGATTGCCTTTGTCTCGCTGAATGTGCTGGCCCGGATACTCAAAACCGTTACCTATCTGTACCAGCTTTCCTGGGAACAGTTCAAGGAGCTGGGAGACGACATTGATCTGCTGGACGGTTCCTTCGATGGATCCGACGGTCCTCAGTGCGGCTACTGCGGAGCCCTGATTCAAAAGGGAATGGAGAAATGCCCCCGCTGCGGAAAGCCTCTTTCGGAAGCCCCCGGCGGAGCGTCCGGCCCGGACAAGCCCAGTCTGGAAGCGAGGTGATGACCATGGGACGCGGATTGGCGATCGCCGCTTTTATCATCGGCGTGGTTTCTGTGCTCTGCGGCGCCGCCGCTACGGTTTTGGGCGCTGTTGGAATGTATCAAAACCGCTGGCCGAAAAATACCTGATCAAACAACGGAGAGGAATGGGCTGCCCATTCCTCTCTACTCTTCGTCCATATCGTCGCAGTCCTCTATCTTGATCGGCCCGTGCAGGCGTTCGTATTCCCCAATGTGAGCCGCCAGAATCTGTTCGATTTCTTTATTGGTCGAGCGGCCGTGTTTGGCTGCGATTGCCTTGATCTTTTGTATGGTGGATGGTTCAATCCGCAGGGGGAATGCGCTTGGCTGCTTTCCCATTTGATCACCTCCTGAAACTATTATAAATCACCAGCGGCAATTCTTCAAATTTAGATGTCACATTAACATCACTCTGCCAGCGCCCTTTTTGAGCGGCGGATTTGCGCAGAAAAGCGGGCCCGCCCGGCCCGCCCGCTGTCTCTTTCGGGACAGGCGCTCAATAAAATTTCATCCATCCGACTGCGGGCACTTGTTCTGAAAGGGACTTTATGGTATGCTGTTAGATATATATAAAATGCGGAGCGGGCGTTGATCGCAGAATTCCCGCCGGGACTGATTCCCCCCAAAGCCCCCTCCGGACTGAAAAATCCTATCGCTTCAGACATAACGAAAGGACGGGAAATACAATGGAACACTATTACCAGCCTGAGATTGAATGCGCGTCCCAGGAACAGATCCGCCAGTGGCAGAGCCAGCGGCTGGTACAGACCGTTCACCGGGTGTATGAGAACGTCCCCTACTACCGGGAAAAAATGAAGGCCAAGGGCGTGGAGCCCGGAGACATCAAATCCGCAGAGGATCTCCGCTTCCTTCCCTTCCTCACCAAGGACGATCTCCGGGACGCTTATCCCTACGGCCTCATGGCTGCGCCTCTTAGCGACTGCGTCCGCATCCAGTCCACCAGCGGCACCACCGGACGCCGGGTCGTGGCCTTCTACACCCAGCACGACCTGGATCTCTGGGAGGACTGCTGCGCCCGGGCCATCATGGCCGCAGGCGGCACCAAGGAGGACGTGGTCCACGTCTGCTACGGCTACGGCCTGTTCACCGGCGGTCCCGGCCTCAACGGCGGCTCTCACAGGGTGGGCTCCCTGACCCTGCCCATGTCCTCCGGCAACACCGACCGGCAAATCCAGTTCATGTGCGATCTGGGCTCCACCATCCTTTGCTGCACCCCCTCCTATGCCGCCTATCTGGCGGAAACCATCTGCGAACGGGGCCTGCGGGATCAGATCAAGCTCAAGGCCGGCATCTTCGGCGCGGAGGCCTGGAGCGAGGAAATGCGCCAGGACATTCAGGATAAGCTGGGCATCAAGGCCTACGATATCTACGGCCTGACGGAAATCTCCGGTCCCGGCGTCTCCTTCGAGTGCAGCGAACAGACCGGTATGCATATCAACGAGGATCACTTCATTGCCGAAATCATCGATCCCAACACCGGCGAGGTCCTCCCCGAGGGCTCCAAGGGAGAGCTGGTGTTCACCAGCATCACCAAGGAGGCCTTCCCCCTGCTCCGCTACCGCACCCGGGATATCTGCGTCCTCACCCGGAAGCCCTGCTCCTGCGGGCGCACCCATGTGAAAATGAGCAAGCCCATGGGCCGCAGCGACGATATGCTCATCGTGAAGGGAGTCAACGTGTTCCCCTCCCAGATTGAGACGGTGCTGCTGAACAAGGGCTATCCCGCCAATTATCAGATTGTTGTCAGCCGGGAGAACAACAGCGATCGGCTGGAGGTACTGGTGGAGATGACCCCGGAGATGTTCTCCGACTCGGTGAGCCTGATCAACCAAAAGGAGCGGGAGCTCATCGAAGCGCTGAAATCTATGCTGGGCATCTACGCCGCCGTCAAGCTGGTGGCGCCCAAGTCCATTGCCCGGAGCGAGGGCAAGGCTGTCCGCATCATCGACAACCGCAAGCTGTATTGAGACAGCTGACATCATTGAGACAGAGGAAAGGAGCGATCCACCATGACTGTCAAGCAAATCAGTATTTTCCTGGAAAACCGGCCCGGCCGGCTGTCCGAGCTCACCGGCCTGCTGGAGCAGAACCAGCTGAATCTGCGTGCCCTCTCCCTGGCGGAAACCACGGACTTCGGCATCCTGCGGATCATTGTCAGCGATCCCTATCAGGCAGTGACCGTGCTGAAGGAAGCCGGGTATGTCTGCTCTGTTACCAAGGTGCTGGCCGTGGAGCTGCCCGACCGGCCCGGCGGTCTGTTTGACGTGCTGCGGGTGCTGGGGGAGGGCGGGGTGAACCTGGAATACACCTATGCCTTCACCGCCCGGAAGAAGGGCGCCGCCTGCCTGATCCTGCGGGTGGCGGACAACGACGCCGCCATTGAGGTGCTGGGCAAAAACGGCGTCCGGCCTCTCTGTCAGGAGGAGCTCAACGATCTGTTCGACGACTGAACCCCATTCGCAAACAAAGCCGCGCTCTGCGGCAGGCAGTTGAAAGGATGATACAAATGCTGATGAACGAGTACAAGCAGACCGGCCTGAAGGTATCCGGACTGGGCATGGGCTGTATGCGGCTTCCTCAGAACGAGGACGGAAGCATCGACTATGAGGCCGGGTTTGCCATGGTGGACTATGCCCTGGCCCACGGGGTCAACTACTTCGACACCGCCTATGGCTACCACGGAGGCAAGTCCGAGGGCTTTGTGGGCGCGGCTCTGAAGCGCCACCCCCGGGAGAGCTTCCTGCTGGCCTCCAAGATGCCCGGCTGGATGGTGAAGGAGTACGCGGACGTGGAGCGCATCTTCCAGGAGCAGCTGGATCGCTGTCAGGTGGAATACTTTGATTTCTATCTCTGCCACGCCCTGAGCGCCAGCGGCCTGGAGATCTACGACAAGGTGGAGATCCTGCCCTTCCTGAACCGGATGCGGAAGGAAGGAAAGATCCGGCGGCTGGGCTTCTCCTTCCATGACAGCCCGGAGGTGCTGAAACGGATCTGCGCCATGAACGACTGGGATTTCGCCCAGCTCCAGCTGAATTATCTGGACTGGATCGCCCAGGACGCCAAGGGCCAGTATGAGATTCTCACGGAGCGGGGGATTCCCTGCGTGGTGATGGAGCCGGTGCGGGGCGGCGCCCTGGCCCAGCTCAGCCCGGACGCCAGCGCCCTGCTGAAGGACGCCCGGCCCGCGGACAGCACAGCCTCCTGGGCCATCCGGTTCGCGGCCTCCCTGCCCAATGTGCTGACGGTGCTCTCCGGCATGTCCAATATGGAGCAGATGGAGGACAACGTAAAGACCATGTCGGACTTCCAGCCCCTGAGCGAGGCGGAGCGGGAGACGCTGATGAAGGCCCTGGAGCTCTACCGGGCCAACGCGACGATCCCCTGCACCGGCTGCCGGTACTGCATGGACTGTCCGGCGGGCGTGGACATTCCCGGCGTGTTCAAGGCCTATAACCACTATGGCATTGAACGGAACGGCCAGAAATTCCTGGAGGAATACAAGGCCCTGGAGGGGCGCCAGGCGGATCTGTGCGTGTCCTGCGGTGCCTGCCAGAGGGTGTGCCCCCAGGCCATCCACATCCCGGACCGCATGAAGGAAATCGCCTCCCTGGCCGCCAAGCTGTAGCCGACGGGGAAAGACCTTGGGGACTCCGTCCCCAAGCCCCTTGGCGGAGGTCTTTCCCTTCGGGCTGCATACTTGGATAAAGGACGGCGAAAGATGAATATTTCGGTTCTGCGGCGCATTAATTGGAAACACGGCTATGTTCAGATTTTCGGCATCGGGCTGATCACCTCCCTGCTTCTCTTCCTGCCCTTCCTGATCATGGACGGGGGATACTTTTTCTACTACGGAGACTTCAACGTTCAGCAAATCCCCTTCTACCTTCATGCTCATGACGCTGTCCGCTCCGGCTGGACCGGCTGGGACTGGCTCACAGACCTGGGCGCCAGCTTTGTGGGGAGCTATTCCTTCTATCTCCTGGGCTCCCCCTTCTTCTGGCTGACCATCCCCTTCCCCAGCGAGGCGGTTCCCTACCTTATGGCGCCCCTGCTGATGCTGAAATTCGCACTGACCTCCGTGACCGGCTACGCCTACATCCGCCGGTTCACCTGCCGGGAGGAAACGGCCATGTTCTGCGGCCTGATGTACGCCTTCTCCGGCTTTAACCTTTACAATATCTTCTTCAACCACTTCAACGAGGCGGTTCTGTTCTTCCCGCTCCTGCTGATCGCCATGGAGGAGCTCATGCTCAATCACTGCCGGGGGGGCTTTGCCCTGGCGGCGGCCGCCTGCGCCCTGGTGAACTATTACTTCTTCTTCGGAGAGGTTTTGTTCTGCATTGTCTACTTCCTTCTCCGGGCCAGGGACTACCGGCTGACGCTGAAAAAGTTCGGCCTTCTGGCCCTGGAAGCGGTGCTGGGCGTGCTCCTGGCAGGCGTGCTGCTCCTGCCCTCCTTCTGGGCGGTGATCGACAATCCCCGCACGGAGTCCTACCTGACCGGCTTTGATACCCTGTTCTACAAGGACGTGCAGCGGTACGGGCTGATCCTCTCCAGCTTCTTCTTCCCGCCGGACATCCCCGCCCGGCCCAATTTCTTCCCGGACTCCAACTCCAAATGGTCCTCTGTGTCCATGTGGCTTCCCATGATGTCCATGACCGGAGTCTTCGCCTTCTTCCACGGGGAGCGCCGCCACTGGATGAAAACCCTGATGATGCTCTCCTTCGGGATCTGCTTCATTCCCGCGCTCAACGCGGCCTTCTCCCTGTTCAACTACAGCTACTACGCCCGGTGGTTCTATATGCCCCTGCTGATCATGGCCGCGGCTACCGCCATCGCCCTGGAAAAGCACAGGCCCTGTTTCAAAAACGGCTTCCTTTGGTGCGGGGGATTCATCCTGGCCTTCGCTCTGGTGGGCGTCCTGCCCAAGAAGGAGGGCGGAGAACTCCTCTGGTTCTCCCTGCCGGAGTATCCGGATCGGTTCTGGGTTTACGTGCTGATTGCGGCGGTGGGGCTGATCTGCACCGGCCTGCTGCTGCTCATCGCCAAAAACCCGGTCTACTTCCGGCGGTTCGGGATCTCCACCCTCTGCGCCCTGATCCTGGTGACCGGTATCTTTATGATTTACACCGGGAAGCTGGCCTCCGGCTTTGAGATGGAGGACAACGGAAAGCGCACCTACTACAACCAGCTGGCCGCCGAGGCGCTCCACGGCAGGGAGCGTCTCCAGCTGGACAGCGAAGGGGAATTCTTCCGCATCGACACCTATGACGAGTTGGACAATCTGGGCATGTTCTGGCAGCTGCCCACCATCAACGCCTTCCACTCGGTGGTGCCCTCCTCCATTATGGAATACTACAAGCTGGTAGGCAGGGAGCGGGCGGTGGCCTCCCGTCCGGAGCCCAAGCTGCTGGGCGTTCGGGGCCTGACCAGCGTCAGATACGCCTTCGTCCGGGAGAACAAGGACGATGTGGACATGCCGGGATTCGTTTATCTGGACACCCAAAACGGGTACAAGATCTTTGAAAACGAGCACTTTGTCCCCATGGGCTTCACCTATGAGTATCTGGTCACAGAGGATCAGATCAATCAGGTGGGCCAGGGATATAAGGACCGGTTTCTGCTGAAGGGGCTGCTGCTCCGGGACGAGGATTACCAGCGGTGCAGCCACATTCTTCCCACTCTGCCCAACGATCAGGTGGGCGGACGCGCCATCTACTCCGGAGAAGCGGATCCGGAGACGCTCCGGGATGAGGAATACTTTGAGGACTGCGACCTTCTGGCGGCCAACCAGGTGGACGGCTTCGCCGTTGATCGGCGGGGCTTCTCCGCGTCTGTAGATCTGGAGCGGGAAAACCTGGTGTTTTTCAGCGTGCCTTATGATCAGGGCTGGGTTGCCCTGGTCAACGGGATCGAAACGGAGATTTTCCAGGCAAACGGCGGCTTTATGGCTGTTCGGGTGCCGGGAGGCTACAGCAGGATTCGGTTTGAATATGAAACCCCCGGTCTGAAGCTGGGCGCGATTCTCTCCCTGGCGGGGCTGGTGCTGCTGATTCTCTATCTGCTGTGGGTGCGGCGGATGCGCAAAGCCCATCCGGAGCTTGCCTTCCAGCCCTGGGCCCACCGTTATCAGCCCGCCTATATGCCCCCCGTCTCCGCCAAGGACCGTTACACCTCCGGCCTTCTCCGCAGAAGCTCACAGTCTGAGGAGGAGAGCGGCTCCTCCCAGGAGTAGGCCGCCCCGCCAAGCACATAAATTGGTATCAGGAGAAGACCTCAAGGGCGCTGTCCAAGGGTCAAGGCCGGTGGCCTTGACCCTGCGAGCCTCCTGCCAAGGGGATTTAATCCCCTTGGATTCCCCTCTTTTTGGGGAGGGGGCGGGGGACGGGCGCTTGCGCCCGTCCCCCTACCTCACTGGCACTTCCTGCCTCGCTGATACTCCCCGCAGAGTCGATCGCCCGCCTGCCCATTTTTTCGTAAAGAAAAAATTCATCCCTGCGTGCGGCGCAGAGACTACGACGCAGAAAGCTTCGAGCGTGCTCTGTGCAGCCCCTGTGCGGCACAGGAAGTATCTCGCACACAGGAGGGAGCTTTTTTCTTTACGAAAAAAGCGTACTGCGGGAATCAGACTATCTGCGTGGCAGGGAGAGGCAAGTCTGTACAGACTTGCCCCCCCTTTAAAGCCCCTAAAAAAAGCCCTTCAAAAAATTACGGGTTCCAAGGGGATTTAGATCCCCGATGCGCCGCCAGCGGCGCATCTTAGAATTCGGCGAAGCCGAATTCCTAGGTGCGTCGTGAAACGACGCACCGCAGAGACGCGAGACAGCGTCTCGCGGCCTTGCCCTTCGGCTGCACAGGACATCATTCAGAAAGGATGGATTCAAGGATGGAACGCTTTGACTACGCACTCTCTTTGGTGGAGGAGGCCGTACGCGACGGGGTCTGCCCTTCGGCGGCTGTGGCCATCGGTCAGGGGGACACCCTGTTCCGGAAGGCTGTCTACGGGAACGCCTGCGTGATTGGGAGCACCGTTCCCGCCAACCTGGAAACCCGCTACGACATGGCCTCCCTGACCAAAATCCTCTCCACCACCATGGTTGCCTTCCGCCTGATTGAGGAAGGCCGGATCCGGCTTTACGACACCCTGGGCGCCTTCTTCCCCAACGCCGGGGACAAGTCCGGCATCACCCTGTTCCAGCTCATGACCCATACCGGCGGGCTGAATCCCTTCCTCCCCCTTTACAGCCTCACCAACGATCCCGCCAAAGCGGCGGAGGTGATTCTGGCCTCCGAGCTGATCTCCCCTCCGGGCGCGGAGCCGCACTACTCCTGCATGGGCTATATCCTGCTAGGGAAGGTTCTGGAGCAGGCAGGCGGCGCTCCCCTGGATCAGCTGGCTCAGAAGTACGTATTCGGCCCTCTGGGCATGAAAAATACCTGCTACCGCCCAGCCGGGGACAACTTCGCCGCCACGGAGCTTCAGCCCGACGGAAGCTGCCTCAGCGGCCTGGTGCATGATGAGAACGCCCGGTTCCTGGGAGGCGTCTCCGGAAATGCGGGGGTGTTCTCCAATCTGGAGGACACGATCATCTTCACCACGATGCTGGCCTGCGGAGGCCGTCATCAGGGCGAGGCGTTCCTCTCCACCGCCATGCTGAAAAAGGCGCTGGTCAATTATACGCCCGGCATGGAGGAGAGCCGGGGGCTGGGCTTCCATCTGCCCGGGCCCTCCAGCTTCCACGGGGATCTGTTCCCGGCGGATTCCTTTGGTCACACAGGCTTTACCGGCACCTCGATTCTGGTGGATCCCCATACGGGGCTCTATGTGGTGCTGCTCACCAACCGGGTGCACCCCTCCCGGGAGAACGTCCGGCAGACCCGGTTCAGAAGCCTGCTTCACAACGCCGTGATGGCGGAATTCACCCGCGGCAGTCTATAATCCAAAACGGAGGGCAGAATCATGACAGATGTTGAGATTCGGGTTCGGGGCGCCTATGAGCGCCTCAGCCCTACCGAACGGCTGGCGGCCGACTACTTCCTGGAGCACGTGGGGAGCTTTTACGGTACTTCCATTGCTCAGCTGTCGGCAGAGTCCGGCGTCAGCCAGGTGTCCTGGGTTCGGTTCTGCAAATCTATCGGCTTTGACGGCCTGAAAACCATGAAGCGGAGCTTGTTCGACGAGATGAAGGACGCCGCCGCTGAAAACGGACTGATCACAGAGCACGGCTTCACGGATATCCGGGATTTTACCACGCTGGAGCAGGTGGTGGAGGGCGTCCGGAGAAGCGAGGTTCAGGCCATAGAGGATACTACCCGCCTGCTGGATATCAATATGCTCAAGGGAGCTGTGGACGCGCTCTGCACAGCCTCCTGCGTCCATCTGTTCGGGCTGGGGGCCTCCGGACAGGCCGCCTCCGACCTGTACAGCAAGCTGATCCGGATCAATAAGCGGGTGCTTTTTGACCGGGATTTTCACGTTCAGCTGGCCTGCGCCGCCTCTCTGACTCGGAAGGATGTAGCGGTGCTGTTCTCCAACTCCGGCCTGACCAAGGAGCTGCTGGATGTGCTGAAGGTGGTGCGGCGTTCCGGCGCGTCCCGGATTGCCATCACCCGCCAGGGGGATAATCCGCTGGCAAATGGCTGCTCCTACGTGCTTTGCACCAGCGCTCCGGAGCTGGATCGCCGGAGCGGAGCGACCAGCTCCCGCATTGCCCAGCTGGCGATCGTGGACATCCTCTTCACCGCCATTGCCAACCGGGAGTATCACAAGGTGGAAAGCGCCCTGGAAAACAGCTACGAGGTCTGCCGGGAGCACCGGGTATAGACTCTGCATCTACTGTGCGTATCGCTGTATGCGGGAGTTATTTTTGCAGGCTGCTGAACAGATGGCAGGCTGTAAAAGCAAGCGCCGGAAGGAGTGCGATTCCGTTTTTTCTGTCGATGGCAAACAACAGGAATGCCAGGCAGGGCGGAAGCGTCAATCCCAGGATCACCGTCGGGCCTGCCGCTCCGATATAGTAAAAGATCCAGCCTGTAAAATACAGCAGACAGCAGGCTGCCGCTGCGATCGTCAGGGCGTTCAGGCGCGGCTCCCCGGCTTTCCGGTTCCGCAATATGCACAGCGCGGCGATCATCCAAATCCGGAGCAGGGAAACTGCCATATCGAAGGCTCCGGCAGCGTCTTCTGTCCTCAGTATATCATTCGGCGCGGGAATGACAGACCAAATCAGAGTCGGTATCATCATGGCCAGAAACAGCGCCAGTCCCCAAAACTCAAAATGCAGATGGTAATTTTTCAGCATTGAAATATTTCTCCTAATTCTGCGCTGCCGAAGGGCAAGGCCGCGAGGGCTCTGCCCTCGCGCACCCGCCAAGGGGAAGGGATTCCCATTATTTTAAGGGCGGAAAAGGGGTGGAGTTAAGTCTGTACAGACTTGAACCCCACCCCCACCCCAAAAAGAGACGGGAATCCAAGGGGACGCGTCCCCTTGGCAGGAGCTCGAGGGCAGAGCCCTTGAGGTCTTGCTTTTTACGTTCAGCAGTGCTGCGCGAATACGGTGAAGGCGCGGTAGGTGGACCAGACGTCGACCTTGGAAACCACCTCGAAAGGCGCGTGCATGGAAAGCACGGGCACGCCCACGTCGATCACATCCACGTTCCGGCTGGCGATATAGAGGGCCACGGTTCCGCCGCCGCCCTGATCAACCTTGCCCAGCTCGCCGGTCTGCCAGAGCACGCCGCCCTTGTCCAGCATCCGGCGAACCTCGCCGGTGAATTCAGCGGAGGCGTCAGAGGTGCCGCTCTTGCCGCCGGAGCCGGTGAACTTGGTCACCACAACGCCGTAATTGATAAAGCAGGCATTGCGCTTCTCATGCACGTCGGGGAAGGTGGGATCAAAGGCCGCGTTTACGTCAGCGGAAAGGCACTTGGAGTTGGAGAGCACCCGCCGCCCGTCTACCCCGAAGGGCTTCGCCAGATCGGAGATGAAATACTCCAGCACGGAGGTGTTCAGGCCGGTGTTGCCTACGCTGCCGATCTCCTCCTTGTCCGCCAGAACAGTGACAACGGTCCGGGCCGGAGCCACCGCCTCCAGGGTGGCGGTGAGAGCGGTGTAGCCGCAGACCCGGTCGTCCTGGCCGTAGCCGCCGATCAGGCTCCGATCAAAGCCCAGATCGCTTGCGGGGAAAGCGGGGACCAGCTCCAGCTCAGCGGAGAGGAAATCTGCCTCTACAATGCCATACTTCTCGTTCAGGAGCTTCATGATGTTCAGCTTGACCCGCTCACTGGTTTCGTCGTCCCGGAAGGGATAGGAGCCGATGAGGATGTTGAGCTCCTCGCCCTTGATGCCCGCGTCCAGGGTGCGCTTCCGCTGATCCGCCGCCAGGTGGGGGAGCAGATCGGTGATGCAGAACACCGGATCGCCAGGATCCTCGCCGATGCGGACGGTCACGGAGGAACCGTCCGCCCGGACGATCACGCCGTGAAGGGAGAGCGGCATGGCAACCCACTGATACTTGCGGATGCCGCCGTAGTAGTGGGTCTTGAAGAGGGCGAGCTCGTCCTGCTCGTAGAGGGGGCAGCCCTTCAGGTCGATCCGGGGGGAATCAATGTGGGCGGCCATCAGGTTGACGCCGTTCTCAATGGGCTGGGTGCCCATCACGGCGAGAATGAGGGACTTGCCCCGATTGTTCCAGTAAACCCGGTCGCCGGGGGCGTACTTTTTGCCATACTCGTAGGGGACGAAGCCCTTTTCCTCAGCCATGGCAATGGAAGCGGAAACGGCTTCCCGCTCGGTCTTGCCGGCGTCGAGGAAGCGCTTGTAGCCCTCCGCGTATTCCTCTGCTTTGCGGATCTCCTCCTCAGAGAGACGGAGCCCGCCGTTCTTCCGGTTCAGATAGAGCGTTTCCTTCAGTTCTTTGCTAGCGTTTGACTCAGCCATCTGTCATTACCTCCATAGTATATTTCGTAAGGGACTAAGACCTCGAGGGCTCCGCCCCCGAGCCTCCGCCAAGGGGGCGCACCCCCTTGGATGCCCGTTACAGGGTTGAGGGGAGGGACGCCGCCATGCACAGTGCGCCGATCGGCATCGGGATAGCGGCGGCGTCCCTCCCCTCAACCCTGCGATGAGAATCCAAGGAGACGCGTCTCCTTGGCAGAGGTTTGGGGACAGAGTCCCCAAGGTCTTACCCCTGCGAATAGAGCTGGGTGTAGATTTGGTAGGCGTCCATGACCTTGCCTACATAGTGGCGGGTATCCCCGCTGGGGATGGCGTCCAGGCGGACGCCGTCCCTGGAGCAGGACGTATCCCCCAGCCAGCCCCGGACCGCTGTCCGGCCCGCGTGATAAGCCGCCGCCGCTGTCTCATAGCTCCCGAACTCCCGGTACAGGTAGGACAGCAGGAAGGTCCCGTACCGGATGTTGTCCTCCGGGACGTACATATCGTCATAGCTGCTCCTGGCCGCTTCCGGCGGGAGCTTGGTATCCACCCAATGGAAGGTGTCCTCCATCAGCTGCATCAGCCCGCGGGCGCCCACATTGGAGGTCGCCTGCGGCCGGAAGCCGCTTTCCGTGCGGATGACCGCAAACACAAAGTTTTCGTCCACGCCATAGGCCCTTGCGTACTCCCGCACGTAATGCTCATATTCCCGGGGATAGCTCTGCCGGTAGAAGAAATCCGCCGCCTTCCGGAGGCCGAAGACGCCCCCCGCCGCCAGAAGCCCCAGAAGCAGCAGGACCGCGCCCTGCCGCACACGGATGATCAAGCCGGTGTATCCCTCCCTTCCCGAAGCCAGTCCAGGGCCCGCGCCAGCTTCTCCGCCAGCTCCCCGGAACCGCCGTTGTTTTCTATCACAAAATCCGCATGCTCCTCAAAATATGCCTGGGGAAGCTGGCTCCCCATCCGCCGGAGCGCCTCTTCCCGGGTCAGGCTGTCCCGTTCCATGATCCGGGCCAGCCGCTGCTCCTCCCGAGCGGTCACCGCCAGGATCCGGCGGCAGAGCCGATCCGCTCCGCTCTCAAACAGGGTGGGCGCGTCCAGCAGCACCAGGGGCTCCCCCTGCCGCTCCAGGGAGCGGATCCGCCTTTGGATCTCCTCCAGTATAAAGGGGAAGATGATCTCTCCCAGCCGGGCCAGCCGCTCCGGATGGCCGAACACCATTCCCCCCAGAGCCTTCCGGTTCAGGGTCCGCTCCGGGGTCAGGATGGCCGGGGAAAACGCCTCCGTGAGCGCGGCCAGACACCGGCTCCCCGGCGCGGACACCTGCCGGGATATCCCATCGCAGTCGATCACCGGACAGCCCCGCTCCCGAAAATAGGCGCTGGCCGTGGATTTGCCCGCGCCGGTCTGCCCGGTCAGGCCGATTACCTCAATCCCCTTCCGCCTTATGCTCACAGGGTGATCACCTCAAACCCCGCCGCCCGGAGGAGGCGGTTGTATATGGCCAGCCCCATGCCCTCCTGATCGGGCATCCGGGCATAGATGGTGCGGACGCCCATCCCGTCCACAGCCCGCAGGGCGGAGAACAGCAGCCGGGCCTGAATGATGGGATCCCCCTGCCGCCCGAAGGTAACACAGGGAACCGGCAGGGCGGATTCCTCCCCGTCAAACACCATAGCCCCCGCCCCTTCGGCATGGCTCTCCACAAAAGCGCAGAAGCTCTGGAAATCGCTGTCCACGATCACCAGATTGGCCCTGGGGGAGTAGTGGCGATGGAGCATTCCCGGGGAGAGGGCCTGCTCCCCGGGGGAAAGGGCCTGGAGCACCCCCTTGTCCAGAACCACATGGGGGATGGCCTCCTCCAGCATCTGAACCGTGACCGCGCCCGGCCGGAGGAGGGCGGCGTTTTCCTCATCCCGCAGGAGGACGACTGTGGATTCCAGCCCCACCTCGCAGGCGCCGCCGTCCAGAATGGCGGGGATCCGCCCGTTGAGATCATTGTATACATGGTTGGCGGTGGTGGGGCTGGGCCGCCCGGAGAGATTGGCCGAGGGCGCCGCCAGCGGCATTCCCGCCGCCTCCAGCAGGGCCCGGGCCACCTTGTGGGAGGGGAACCGCACCGCCACAGTGGAGAGCCCGGCGGTCACCGCAAGGGGGATTTTCTCGCTTTTCTCAAAAATCATGGTGAGGGGTCCGGGCCAGAACCGCTCCGCCAGCCGCAGGGCGCAGTCCGGCACCCTGGCCGCCACCTCCCCCAGCTGCTCCATGGAATGGATGTGGACGATGAGGGGATTGTCCTGGGGACGGCCCTTCGCCCGGAATATTTTTTCCACTGCCAACGGATCATATGCACTGGCGGCCAGGCCGTAGACCGTTTCGGTGGGCATTCCCACCACCTCCCCGCTGTTGAGCAGGGAGGCCGCCAGGGCGATATTCTCTTCTGTGGGCAGCAGTACCTTGGTGTCCATAAGCCTTTGCCTTTCCTTCAATGGTTTTCAGCTGACCGCGCGGGCAGGCTCCCTGGAAAGCCCCGTCAGTGTCCCGCCAGGGCCTATTCGCCCGCCGCCGCCAGCTTCAGCGCCTGATCCGCGGTGATCAGCGCGTCGATAAGATCCTCCAGGTTTCCGTTGAGATTCTGCTCCAGCTGATAGGAGGTGTAGTTGATCCGATGATCCGTCAGCCGTCCCTGGGGATAGTTATAGGTGCGGATCCGCTCGCTCCGGTCCCCGGTGCCTACCTGGGAGCGGCGCTGATCGGCGATCCGATCGTCCTGCTCCCGCTGCTTCATCTCCAGCAGCTTGGAGCGGAGCATCCGCATACAGGTTTCCCGGTTCTGAAGCTGGCTCCGCTCGGTCTGGCAGGAAACCACCAGCCCGCTGGGCTTGTGGGTCATCCGCACCGCGGAGGAAACCTTATTCACGTTCTGCCCGCCCGCGCCGCCGGAACGGTAGGTTTCAAACTCCAGATCGGCAGGATTCAGCTCGAACTCCACCTCCTCCACCTCCGGCAGAACCGCCACGGTAACGGTGGAGGTGTGGATCCGGCCCTGGGACTCTGTCTCAGGCACCCGCTGAACCCGATGAACGCCGCTTTCAAATTTTAGCCGGGAGTAAGCGCCCTCCCCGCTGATAGAGAAGGTAACCTCCTTGATGCCGCCAAGCTCGGTGTCGTTCAGGTTCATGATCTCCACCTTCCAGCGCCTGGACTCGGCGTACATGCTGTACATCCGGAACAGGGAGTTGGCAAAGAGGGCCGCCTCGTCCCCGCCGGCGCCGCCCCGGATCTCCACAATGACATTCTTGTCGTCGTTGGGATCCCTGGGAAGGAGCAGGAGCCGCAGCTGATCGGCGCAGGCGTCCATCCCGGCGCGGCCCTCGTCGTACTGATCCTGGGCCATCTCCTTCAGCTCAGGCTCCAGCCCGCCCCCGTCCAGCATTTCCCGCGCCTCCTCAAAGGCGTCCTTTGCCTTCTGGTACTCCCGAAATTTCTCCACGATAACGGAGAGATTTTTATGCTCCTTCATAAGCTTTTTGTATTCGGCCGGATCGCTGACCACGTCGGGATCCATCAGCCGCCGGTTGATTTCCTCAAACCGTTCCTCAATCAGCTTCAGCTTTTCAAACATATCGCTTCACCTCTCAAAAGAGCTTCACCTGTAATGTTTCAGAGCGAGAACGCCCCCATACTCCCCCAAAAGACGGGAATCCAAGGGGAGCCGGCTCCCCTCGGCAGGAGTTTGAGGGCAGCGCCCTCAAGGTCTTGGCCGCTAACCCTCACGGAGGATCTTCTTCACGCTTTTTTCGATTTTGCTGCGGGGAGCCATGAGCTCCCGGCCGCATTTGACGCATCGGAGCTTAAAATCCGCCCCGATCCGCAGGACCAGGAACTTGTTTTCCCCACAGGGATGATTCTTTTTCATTTGCAGCAGATCGTTTACCTGTATGTCCACTTGCAGCGCCCCCGTCCTTCCAGCGCGGACATTCCACATTGTTCCAACCTGTACAGTATACCATAGTTTCCCGGCAAAAGGCAAATATTTTTATTGCTGTCCGGAGAAAATCTGCTGACACTAAGAGGGCCGGCTTCGCCGGTGAATACTGGTACAGAAAGGAAGGCTTCCCGGCTCTGCCCGGGAGGCCGCGGTAAAGCCATTATGGAGAAAACCATCACAGCGGAATTTGATTCTGTGGATCAAGCCGCCTTCGCTTTAAAGAATATCACCGACCATTTTCCCGGAGTGTCCCGGGTCAAGCTCAGCCGCCGGGAGGAAGCCCATCAGCGGCACGGCATGGAGCTGTTCACCGCGCCCTACGGCCCGGTTGCGGCCAACGGCATCCCCCAGGGGATGGGCTTCGCCACCGCCGCCGGCGTGGAAAGCCTGGCTCCCGCTGTCGCCACCCTCGGAGAGCCGGAGGAGGAATGGGAGAATCCCAACGACCACCAGAAGACCTTCGTTTCCCTCACGGTCCCCGAGCGGGACGCCGGACGGATCAGCTCCGCCATCTACACCGGCGGCGGGCATGACCTGAAGGAAAGCTGAGCCGCCGGGCATTCCTATCCTTTACAAAACTGTTACAGTTCCGTCTTGGTTCGGACAGATTCCGGACTTGCCACCGGACAGCCCGAGTGGTATACTGTGGTATGCTATCAAGAAATCCGCAGAACCCCCCTGCCGCGTCAAAGCTTTCCCCGAAGCGCTCAGGACGTTATTTTGACGGATTTCTATCAAAAGCTGGCTTTTGGCAAAACGTGGATAAAGGAGAGTCCGAATATGTCCAGCCTGGACGAATATAAGAAGCAGCAGCAGGAGCTCATGAAGGCCCGGCGGATCAAAACCACGATCCCCACCTCGGAGCTGGAAAGGCAGGACGATTCCGCAGCCAAAATCGTCCCCCGCACCTTCAAGGAAAAATGGATCAACTACTGGTATCATTACAAGCTGGTTACTCTGGCGGCTGTGGCCGGAGCGGCGCTGGTGTTCTCTTTCGTCTGGTCCGTCACCCACGCGACCAAATATGACGCCTCCATCTCGGTGGTCACCTCCTTCCCCTTTGAAACCATCGGGGAATCCCTCCACCGGGAGCTGGATCCCTTTCTGGAGGACGGGAACGGAGACGGAAAGGTAAACCTGCTCCTGGCTTATTATGCCCTGCCTGATCCCGACAATCCGGTCACCCAGTCAGACGCCCAGGCTCAGATGGCCCAGCAGATGAAGCTGGTTGCCCAGCTTTCCCTGGGAGAGGATTTCCTGTTCCTAGTAGACGATCTGGGCTACGAGAAGCTCCACGGCCAATATGAGCTGGCGTTCGAGGATCTCTCCGCCTATTCGGACAGCGACCGGGTGGAGGGGGACAAATACCGGCTCAACGGCACCAAGCTCCTGGCGGATATCGGCCTGGGAGATTGGGAGGATCCCCTCTACCTGTGCCTTTCGGATTTCAGCGCTTACGACGAGCGCACCCAGACTAAGAAGGACCTGATTCAGCTCCACGACACCTCTCTCTCTATGCTCAAAGCCCTCATGGCCGCAGGGTGACGGGAGTCTCTGCGGGAACTGGCTCCCCTTGGATTCCCATCTTTTGGGGGTGGGGGACCTGCCTCGCTGGTACTCCCCGCAGAGACGATCGCCCGCCTACCCATTTTTTCGTAAAGAAAAAATGGGTAGGCGGGCTGCGCAGGGGCTGCGACGCAGAGGGCTTCGAGCGTGTTCTGCGCAGATTTTCTGCGCGGTGCAGGAAGTATCCCGCACCCGGGAGGGAGCTTTTTTCTTTACGAAAAAAGCGTACTGCGGGAATCAGACTGCCTGCGTGGCAGAAGGCCGGAAGTCTGTACAGGCTCAACCCCACCCCTTTTCCGCCCTTAAAAAATAATGGGAATCCAAGGGGAATCCCTCCCCCATGCGCCGCTGGCGGCGCATCTCAGAATTCGGCGAAGCCGAATTCCTAGGTGCGTCGTGAAACGACGCACCGCAGAGACGCGAGACAGCGTCTCGCGGCCTTGACCGACCACGCACGCAGAAACAAAACGGGCACCACGAAGAAACTCATTTGTAGAGGGGACAGCAGGATGGCGGCGGAACAGACAGATTTTTCACAGGGGAGCGTCTGGCGGAATATTCTCCGTCTGGCGGTCCCCATGACAGCGGCGCAGCTGATCAATGTGCTTTACAGCGTGGTGGATCGGGTCTATATCGGCCATATCCCCGGCGCGGCCTCCAACGCCCTGACAGGCGTGGGGGTCACTTTTCCTATACTCTCCATTGTAATCGCCTTTGCCAACCTGTTCGGCATGGGCGGCGCGCCCATCTTTTCCATCGAGCGGGGCAGAGGCGAGACGGAGAAGGCCGCACACGCCATGGGCAACACCTTCTCCATGCTGACCGCCTCCGGGATTCTGCTGACGGTTGTGATTCTGATATTCCGGCGGCCTCTGCTGTATCTGTTCGGGGCCAGCGACGCCACCTTTCCCTATGCGGACAGCTATCTGACCATCTATCTCTGCGGCAGCGTGTTCGTCATGCTGAGCCTGGGAATGAATCAGTTCATCAATGCCCAGGGGTTTGGAAGAAAAGGAATGCTGACCGTCCTCCTGGGAGCGGTGATCAATCTTCTGCTGGATCCCCTGTTTATCTTTGTGCTGAAGCTGGGCGTTCAGGGAGCGGCGCTGGCCACCGTGCTTTCCCAGATGGTTTCCGCCTCCTGGGCGGTGTTTTTCCTCACCCGCCGGGCTCCTATCCGGCTGACACTGGAAAATCTGCGGATCCGCTGGCGGCTGGTGGGGCGGATTATGGGGCTGGGGCTTTCCGGATTTATCATGTCCGTGACCAACAGCGGGGTGCAGATTGTCTGCAACGCCACCCTTCAGGCATGGGGCGGCGATCTCTATGTGGGCGTCATGACGATCCTGAACTCCCTGCGAGAGGTGGCTTCCGCCCCCATCAGCGGCCTGACGGGAGCGGCCCAGCCGGTGCTGGGATTCAATTACGGCGCCGGTGCTTATCGCCGGGTGCGCGCCGGGATCCGGTTTATGACCATACTCTGCGTATCATATACAATGGTGATCTGGGCCTGCCTGCTGCTGTTTCCCCAGCCTTTTATTCAGATTTTCAACAGCGGAGACGACGCCCTGCTTCAGGCGGCGGTGCCCTCCCTGCATATTTACTTTTTCGGGTTTTTTATGATGTCCCTGCAAATGTCCGGCCAGTCCGCGGCGGTAGGCCTGGGGAAATCCAGACAGGCGGTATTCTTCTCCCTGCTTAGAAAAGCCTTTATCGTCATCCCGCTGACGCTGATTCTCCCCCATCTGTGGGGATTAGGGGTCAATGGCGTGTTCCTGGCGGAACCCATTTCCAATTTTATCGGCGGCGCCGCCTGCTACCTCACCATGCTCCTCACCATCTGGCGCGAGCTGAAACAGGACAGAATTCCCTCATCCCTTTAGAGCCTGTTCAAGACCTCGAGGGCGCTGCCCTCGAGTCTCCGCAGTGCGTTGTTTCACAACGCACTTAGGAATTCGGCTTCGCCGAATTCTGAGCTGCGACGCAGAAAGTCCCGAGCGTGTTCTGTTACGCTCGGGACTTTCTGCAAGGAAGGGCTTGACGCTACGCAGGGGCTGCGCAGAAACTCTGTGCGCCGCAGGAAGTACCCCGCACGCAGGAGGGAGCTTTTTTCTTTACGTAAAAAGCGGTCTGCGGGAATCAAACTGCCTGCGTGGCAGGCAATCGGAAGTCTGTACAGACTCAACCCCACCCCTTTTCCGCCCTTAAAAAGCCCTTAAAATTACGGGTTCCAAGGGGATTTAATCCCCTTGGCAGAGCGCGAGACAGAGTCTCGCGGCCTTCCCGCTGTGTACACGCGCCGGTTTCTCTCAATCTCTGAACACGCCGCCGGTGGAGCCGGAGGTTACCATAGCTGCATAGCGTTTCAGATAGCCGGAAAGCTCCTTCTCCGGAGGAACAAAGCCGGCACGGCGGCGGGCAAGCTCCGCCTCCGGAACCGCCAGGGTCACCGTCCGGGCGGGGATATCAATCTCAATGGTGTCCCCTTCCTGCACCAAAGCGATCAGCCCGCCTTCCGCGGCTTCCGGGCTGATATGTCCGATGGCCGCGCCCCGGGTCGCGCCGGAAAAGCGTCCGTCTGTCAGCAGGGCTACCTGCCTGTCCAGCCCTACCCCCGCCAGGTTGGCCGTGGGCGCCAGCATCTCCCGCATCCCAGGGCCTCCCTTTGGCCCCTCATACCGGATGACTACCACATCTCCAGGGTGAATCTGCCCTCCCAGGATCGCCGCGGAAGCGTCCTCCTCGCAGTCGAATACACGGGCCGGGCCGGTGTGCTTCATCATCTCCGGCGCAACCGCCCCCTGCTTCACTACAGCCCCGTCCGGAGCCAGATTGCCCTTCAGAATCGCAATGCCTCCATCCGGGCGGATGGGCGCCTCAATGGTGTGAATCACCGTCCCGTCCGCAGGCTTCGCTGCGGACATCCGATCCGACTGAAGGCCGGACACCGTCTGCACGTCCTCATGGATCAGCCCGGCCCGGGACAGCTCCTTCAAAACAGCCTGGATGCCGCCGCAGGCGTTCAGATCCTCGATAAAGACATCACTGGCAGGATTCAGCTTGCAGAGCTGGGGAACCTTCAGCCCCATCTGATGAATGTCATCCAGGGTGATGGGCACCCCCGCCGTATGGGAGACAGCCAGCAGATGCAGCACCGTGTTGCTGGAACAGCCCAGAGCCATATCCGCCGCCAGGGCATTCTCAAAGTTTTTCCGGGTGAGGATCCGGCTGGGACGCAGATTATCCCGCAGAAGCTCCATAATCCGCTCTCCCGCGGCCTTGGCCAGCCGAATCCGGGCAGAGGTCACCGCCGGAATGGTGCCGTTTCCGGGCAGAGCCATGCCGATGGCTTCCGTCAGGCAGTTCATAGAGTTTGCAGTATACATGCCGGAGCAGGAGCCGCAGGTGGGGCAGGAAGCCTCCTCAAACTCCAGAAGCTCCTGGGCGGTGATTCTCCCGGAGGTATAGGCGCCCACTGCTTCAAACCCCTCCACATAGCCGATCCGCTTCCCGGCCGCCCGGCCGGAGAGCATGGGCCCGCCGCTGACAAAGATAGAGGGCAGATTCAGCCGGGCCGCTGCCATCAGCATCCCCGGTACGATTTTGTCACAGTTGGGGATAAAGACGATGCCGTCCAGGGGATGGGCGGTGAGCATCACCTCGATGCTGTCGCAGATCAGCTCCCGGGAGCAGAGGGAGTACCGCATCCCCTCATGATTCATCGCCAGCCCGTCGCAGACGCCGATGGTGTTGAATTCAAAGGGCACGCCCCCGGCATTGCGAATGCCGGCCTTGACCGCCTCCGCGATTTTGTCCAGATTCATATGTCCGGGAATATAATCACTTTTGGAGTTAACCACCGCTATAAAGGGACGCCGGATCTCCGCGTCCGTCAGGCCCAGAGCCTTCAGCAGAGCCCGGTGTGGGGTGCGGGAGGGGCCCTCCTTAATCCGATCGCTTCTCATGACCGCTGTTTCATCCTTTCAGTGTTGATGGACTTCGACGATATTTTACCCCTTTTCCGATACCAAGTCAAGAAGCCGAAGGCAGAGGGTCGGAAATCCATTTTGCGGAAAGGAGCCGGGAAAAGCGCAGAGCATGGCAGTGATGCCGCCGGCCGGAAAGGCCGGGGCAGTTTGTGAAATCTGCTCTTGCTTTTTGGCAGAGCGCAATCTATAATGGAAATGAGAAACAAAATGCAGCAGCCCGGAGGTGTTGGCGCACCCCCGGAGCCTGTTATATGTGCATACCCACATACACAACGGAATTTTCCGCACTGCAAGGACTATTATACCCGCTTTTCCCCTCCTTCGCAAGGGAAGGCCGAGGATAATCGTCTTTTCGTGTTGCATTCAAAAAATGCTGTGTATGATTGCGCATACACAGCATTTTGGTTTCTCAGGAGGGGCGATCCGCTGGAACGGCCAGTTCCAGCGGAGGCTCCAATCTGAGAATCATCAGCCGGGGAAGAAGGGAGGGGCGGTACATCCGGCCAATGAATACAATACGAAGGAGGACGAAAATATATGAAACGGAAAGTTTTAGCTGTTCTTACAGCGCTATGTCTGGTAATGATGCTTCTGCCATCCATCGTTTTGGCTGAGGAATTTCCTACCAGCGGCACCTGCGGAGAGAATGCGACATGGGAAATAAAGGATGGGACACTTACTATCAGTGGGATAGGCCCTATGGAGAATTTCAAGTATTTTGCTCCATGGTATGAATCCAGAGAGCTTATCCGCAAGGTCGTTATTGGTAATGGCATTACGTCTATTGGAGAATATTCATTTAGAGACTGCAACAAAATTGAAACAGTATCTATTCCTGATAGTGTAACCTCGATTGGGTTATCAGCGTTTGAGTCCTGTACTGCCTTAACTGAAATACTGATACCGGATAGTGTAACTTCGATCGGTGAACGCGCCTTTTGGCAATGCACAAAGATTAAATCAATAAAAATTCCAAATGGAATAACGGAAATTGCGGAGCAAACCTTTGAAAAATGCACTTCTTTGACAGCAGTGATACTTCCTGATGGGATCACATCAATAAAGCCATTTGCTTTTTCAGATTGTCAAAAGCTTCGAAATATTTCAATTCCTGATAGTGTAATAGAAATTGGGGAAAGTGCATTTCAAAGCTGTGAAACTCTAACCAGTTTTGTCATTCCAAATGGAGTAACCGAGATATCTTCTGGAACATTTACTAATTGCACATCTTTGGTGTCTATATCTATTCCAGATGGTGTAACTAGCATTGGAGAATGGGCATTCATAGATTGCTATAACTTAAATGATATGATACTTCCAAACAAGCTGAGAGAGATTGGAAATCAGGCTTTTAGTGGTTGTAGCAGTTTAACTCAGTTGAAATTTCCGGATAATGATATTAACATTCTTCCTGGAGCGTTTAGCAACTGTAGTGGATTAACGGATGTCTCCATTCCTGGCGGCGTCTCGATCCTTCAGCAGCATCTTTTTGCACAATGCAGTGGATTATCCAATGTTACTCTTTCAAACGGAATATCTGAGATTGTAGATTATGCTTTTTCTGACTGCTATAATCTCTCTAGCATTCGTATTCCTGTCACGTTGACTACTATTGGGGAAGGTGCTTTCGCATATTGTGAGAACCTTTCCAAGGTCTATTATGCAGGAACTGAGGCACAGTGGAAGTCGATTATCATTGGTCTTGAAAATGATGCTCTCAGTCGTTCCGAAATAATTTATGAAAGTACTGACACTGATAGTCCAAGCATCCCTTCTATTCCGGAAGAACCTACAGATCCAGACGAGCCAACTAATCCTGACATTCCGCCCACTACCGACAATATCATTCACGAAAATCACTTCACTTTGCAACTTCCCAGTGGTTTGGATAAAGACGATTACAGCCTGATGCTATACAGCTACAGTGTCAGCGCGGATACTGTTCCGGTGGATGTCAAAGCCTTCCAGGAATCCCTGGCAGAAAAGGGTACTGTTGAAGGCATCTATGACATCCATCTGGAAGCCTCAAACGGCGATCCGTATGCAGGCGGTATGGTAACCATTACTCTGCAAATGAGTCTTGAACCCAGCCGGAACTATACTGTCTATCATAAAGATAGCCGTACACGTCTTACCACCCGGCGAATCGGCAACAGAGCCCTCCAGTTCCAAACCAATAATTTCTCCCTGTTCGCAGTTGTAAGCACCCCCAAGCCTGTCTCTCCCCTCTCCTACTCCTCCGGCGGATCCGGCATGGCTGGCTTTACCAGCTACGTGATCACAGCGAAGGCGGGGCCTGGCGGAACCATCAGCAGTCCTGGCGAGAACCGTTTCGACGCGGGGACGAACGTAACTTATACAGTCACTCCGAACGCAGGCTATGCGGTGGATAAGGTGATCGTAGACGGTACGGAGCAGGTTTCCCTCACCAACGGAACCTATACCTTCCGGCTGCTGAACCAGCCTTATACCATTGAAGCCACCTTCCGCCCGGTGTCTGACGGAGAGACAGCCGCTCCCGCAGCGCCTGCGGCTCCCAACCCCTCCACCGGTGACCGCTGGCTTGCGCATCTCTTCGGATAAGACCCTGAGGCTCCGCCTCAGACTGTTTTTCCGCAGAGATAAAGAAAAGGCCTTGCGTCATCAGACGCAAGGTCTTTTCTTTCTATGTCGGGGCTAACGCTGATTGCCTCTCCGAGAAAAAATCTATATTACCCCACGACAAAAGTTCTGTCGTAGGGCAATGTGATTTATCCTGTTTGGGGCAAAGTAGTTTATCCACTCGCCCCTTGGGCCGGACTGCCCCTACGATAAGGTAGAATAAGTTTCGCAAAAAGAAAAAGAGACATAGTTTGCAGAACTCTGGTAGAATGAAGTTGCGACACACCATTCTGAAAGGAGACAGCAAACCATGTCCGAGAAGATTGTACAGCTAAATGAGGAAGTA
>JAAVZY010000073.1 GCA_022791945.1 Oscillospiraceae bacterium
AAATACTTGGCTGGCGACGGCCTGGGAAGATAGACAGACGCCGTCTCTTTTGCAAAAGGAGCAGTCCATAAAGGACTGCTCCTTTTCCTTGTTCCCCCGGAGTACCCGCCGGGAAGCAAGGCCGCGAGACGCTGTCTCGCGCTCTGCGGTGCGTCGTGAAACGACGTACCTAGGAATTCGGCTTCGCCGAATTCTGAGATGCGCCGCTGGCGGCGCATCGGGAAGGGATTCCCCTTGGATTCCCATTATTTGAAGGGCTTTTGAAGGGCGGAAAAGGGGTGGGGTCAAGTCTGTACAGACTTTCGGCCTCCTGCCACGCAGAAAGTCTGATTCCCGCTCTACGCTTTTTTCGTAAAGAAAAAAGCTCTGCCCTGCGCGTGAGAGGCTTCCTGCACCGCACCGGATGCCTGCGCAAACTCTGTTGGACGCAGGAACTCCGAAATCCTCTGTCCTGCTGTTGAAAAAGGGAACTTCCGGCGATATAATAAATCTGTCAGCCGCTCCGTTCTGGACGCTGTAAACAGGATGGAGCGGGAACCTCATCCAGAAGTGGGGAACGGATGGGCTCCGCTGAGAACGCGGAGCGTATGAGCATAGCACAACTGGCAGAAACTATGTAAAAAGGGCTCCTCTGCTACTCCGCAGGGAGTGAAAGATATGCCCCTGAACATAAAGAGAGAGGAATTACAGGTATGACCCGGATAAGAATCGGCACAAGGGGATCCAGGCTGGCGATGATCCAGGCGGAGATGGCGGCGAGGGCGATTTCCGCCTGGGATCCCTCCATAGAAACAGAGCTGGTCCCCATCAAAACCACTGGGGATCGCATACTGGATCGCACACTGGAGGAAATCGGCGGGAAGGGGCTCTTTGTGCGGGAGCTGGACGCCGCGCTGCTGGAGGGACGGGTGGACTTCACCGTCCACAGTGCGAAGGATCTCCCTCTGGAGCTGGATCCTCGCCTGCCGGTGGCGGCGGCGTCCCGGCGGGAGGATCCCAGGGACGCGCTGGTGCTGCCTGCCTCCGGAGCCATTCCGGACAAGCCGCTGGGGTCTGCTTCGGCCCGCAGGCGGATTCAGCTCGCCCGCCTCTTCCCCGGAAGGCAGACCGCCCCCATCCGCGGGAATGTGCTGACCCGCCTGGAAAAGCTGGATGGCGGGGCGTACAGCGGACTGGTGCTGGCGGCCGCCGGTCTGAAACGCCTGGGACTGGAGGGCCGGATCAGCCGGTACTTCCAGCCGGAGGAGCTGCTTCCTGCCGCCTGTCAGGGGATCCTGGCCATACAGGCAAGAACAGGGACGGATACCGAATGCCTGAAGCTGTTCCACGATCCGGAGGCATGGACTTGTATGCAGGCGGAGCGGGCCTTCATTGGTGCTCTGAACGGCGGGTGTACCCAGCCCTGCGGCGCTTATGCCAAGCCCCATGGAGCAGGCCTGCTTCTGCGGGGAATGTATGGAGTGGGGGAGTCGGCCCGCTTTGGGGAAGCCTTGCTGGGGGAGGAGCCGGAGGCGGAAGCCCGGGCCCTGGCGGAAAGGATGAAGGCGGATGAAGGGTAAAGTCGTGCTGCTGGGAGCAGGGCCGGGGGATCCGGGCCTGCTGACCCTTCGGGGCCGGGAGCTCCTTCAGGCGGCGGATACGGTGGTATATGACCGCCTGGTTTCCCCGGAGCTGTTGGAGCTGGCCCCTCAGGCCCGGAAAATCGACGTCGGCAAGGAGCAGGGCCGCCATCCTGTCCCTCAGGAGGCAATCAACCAAATCCTCCTGGAGGAGGCCGGGAAGGGCGGGCTGGTCCTGCGGCTCAAGGGCGGAGATCCCTACCTGTTCGGGCGGGGCGGAGAAGAAGCTGCCTATCTGGAGGAGCGGGGCGTCTCCTGCCGGGAGGTGCCCGGAGTGACCAGCGCCCTGGCGGCCCTGGCTTCCGCCGGAATCCCTGCCACCTACCGGGGGCTCTCCAATTCCGTCCATATCATCACCGGCCATACCAGGGACAACGGCGCTTTGGAAATCGACTTTCCGGCTCTCTCCCGTGCGGGAGGGACGCTGATCTTCCTGATGGCGGTGTCCACCATGAAGGCTGTCACCGGCGGTCTGCTCTCCGCCGGGATGAATCCCGCCACCCCTGCCGCGGTGGTGGAACGGGGTACCTGCCCCGGACAGCGGCGGATCACCGGCACCCTGGCTACAATCGGCGATCTGGCGGAGGGAGTGGAAAGCCCGGCGATCCTGGCAGTGGGGGAGGTGTGCCGCCTGGCGCTCGGGCTGGCGCCCCTTTCGGGCAGGACCGCTGTGATAACCCGTCCTGCGGGCCGGGGAGCGGACTTGGCCGGCGCTCTCCGGCAGGAGGGGGCCGGGGTGTTCTCCCTGCCCTGTCTGGAGCTGCGCCCCTTGGTTCCGGGGCCGCTCCCCCTGGAGGGTCCGGGATGGCTGGTGCTGACCAGTCCGGAGAGCGCCGCCCGGCTGTTCGTCCTGCTGGAGGAACAGGGCCTGGATGCCCGGGCGCTGGGGAGGATGAAGCTGGCTGTCACCGGAAGCGGGACAGGCGCGGAGCTGTCCCGGCACGGTATCCGCCCGGACTGCTGGCCGGAGCAGTGGGGCGGCGGCGCTTTGGCGCAGGCGCTCCTGCCCAGAGTGAAGCCGGAGGAGCCTGTATGGCTCCTGGGGGCATCCCGGCTTTCGCCTGCCCTGCCTGAGGCGCTCAGCGCCGCAGGAGTCTCCTGGAAGGCCATCCCTTTGTATGAGACGCTCCCCTGCTGCCGTCCCACGGAGGAGGTGCGTTCCCTGCTGGAGCGGGGCGGCGCGGACTGGGTGATCTTCGCCAGCGGTTCCGCTGTGGAAGGCTTTGCCGCCGGGTTTCCGGAGCTTTCCCCGGAGCGGTTCACTGCGGTCTGTGCCGGAGCCTCTGCTCAGGCTGCGGCACAGACCCGCGGCTGGCGGATTCTTCCTGCCTCGTCTCCCTCTGCGGCGGATATTCTTGATGCGATCAGACCTTGAGGCTTCGCCTCAAACTCCGCCAAGGGGAGCTTGCTACCCTTGGATTCCCATTATTTTAGGGTAAAAAGGGGGAGTCAGTCTGCACAGACTGACTCCCCCTATGCCACGCAGATACCCTCATTCCCGAGCCCCGGACCTTTGGCAGACAGTGAATGTGTCACAGGTGCCGCCCCCATAACCTCCAAAAAGATGGGAAGTCCAAGGGAACGTATCCCCTTGGACTTCCAGAGAGCCTCAGCCGGCTTTTATTGGAACATCTCGTAAACGGCGGAGAGATCGATTCCGCCGCCTTCTTTGATCCGCTTCTCCCGGCGGAGGAGCTTCACCTGTTCCCGGGTCATGATCAGATTCTCGCCCATGGGATCGATGGCGATTCCCTCCGCGCCGGAGCCGGCGTCCAGAACCAGGGCCGCGTAATCGTCGAACCGGAGGATTGCTGTCCGCTGTTCTGGCTTGTCCCGCCATTTCCGCAGCTCGTCCATACTGGTGAACGCCAGGAAATAGCGCTTCTTCGCAGAATTCTGTATCATATGGAACTGGATCTTTGCCTGCTGTTCACGGCTTCCCATGGGGGAATCCTCCGGGGCCTGATAGGTTACCGGTATCAGCAGCTTCGCCTTCAGCAGTTCCCGGATTACCATGCTCTGGGTTACCCGCGAATCCTTCTCCTTCACTTCGCGCATGGCCTCTGTCAGCCCCGGATTGCTGATATATTCATCCGTCCGCGCCATTTCAAATCATCCTTTCCCGGAAATATAGGCTGGAGCTTGTTTTGAATCTCTGCGTGCTTGAAGGGGAAGACCTCGAGGGCTCTGCCCTCGAGCTCCTGCCAAGGGGGCCTGGCCCCCCTTGGATTCCCGTCTTTTTAAGGGCTTTTTAAGGGCGGAAAAAGGGGTGGGGTCAAGTCTGTACAGACTTCCTTCCTCCTGCCACGCAGACAGTCTGATTCCCGCAAGTACGCTTTTTTCGTAAAGAAAAAAGCTCCCTCCTGCGTGCGGGGTACTCTCTGTGCCGCACAGAGTTTGAGCGCAGCAGAATACGCTTGGGACTGTCTGCGTCGCAGTCTCTGCGCCGCCTGTGGGGATGAATTTTTTCTTTACGAAAAAATGGGTAGGCGGGCGATCGACCACGTAAGAAGTATCAGCGAGGCAGGGAGTAACAAGTCTGTACAGACTTGACCCCATAACCCCTAAATTACGGGTTCCAAGGGGATTTAATCCCCTTGGCGGAGCTCGAGGCAGAGCCTCGAGGTCTTGCCCTCCGACTACGCAGAGCCTCTGAACAGGTTTTTAGTGTTCCCCGTGGCGGCTCCGATAACCGCCGCCGGGTTTGCTGCGGCTGTTCCGCCTGGGAGCGCGGGAGGAGGGGTCCCTGTATTCGGTGGTCACGGTGGGACGGCCCAGGATCTTCAGGCCCTGCATGGCCTCCAGCACCATGTCCAGCTTTCCGGCAGGGATTCCTACCACGGTCCGATCATCGTAGATTTCAATCTTGCCGATCTCGCCGCCGCTCAGGCCGGTACGCTCCGCAATCGCCCCCACAATATGGTTGGGAGCGCACCGGGCGCTCCTGCCAATGCTGATGGTGATCCGCCGGTAGCCGCCTTCCCCTCCGGAAGGGCCCCGCCGGAGAGGCTTGATCTCCACAATCTCCCGCTCGGCCTTGCCAAAGGCAAGCTCAAGGGCCGCGGCCGCAATGGCGGGCAGGCTGTTCCCCTTGGCCAGCAGGCTGTTCACCATGCTGACATAGGCCTCCTCCACGCCGTCCTGGATGGTCTTTTCCAGCAGATCCATATTGCCTGCCATGCTCTTTTCCCGGATTGCCGCCAGGGTGGGGATATCCAGGGGGGAGATGGCGGAACGGGTCAGCCGGGCAATGTCCCGGAGGGTGAACACCTGCCGCCGCCCGGAACAGATGGTAATGGCGGTTCCGGTCTTGCCCGCCCGGCCCGTCCGCCCGATCCGATGGACGTAATACTCCGCGCTTTGGGGAATATCGAAGTTGATCACATAGTCAATATCGCTTACGTCGATGCCTCTGGCGGCTACGTCGGTGGCTGTGAGAATGGCTGTGCGCCCGGCCTTGAACAGATCCATGGTCTTGGTGCGCTGGGATTGGTTCATGTCCCCATGGAGCCCCGCTGCCGCGAAATCGTTTTTCAGCAGGTAGTCGGTGACCTCATCCACCATCCGCTTGGTGTTGCAGAAAATCATGGCGCGGTTGGGGGTGTGGAAACGAAGCAGCAGATTCAAGGCGTCCAGCTTCCGCCCCATGGGCGCATCAATGTAGTGCTGGGAGATGTTGTCCAGGGTGACGTGCTGGCGGTCAATCTCCACCAGCTGGGGATCCCGCTGGAATTCCTTGGTCAGGGCCAGGATGGCGGGAGGCATGGTGGCGGAGAAGAGAACCGTCTGCCGTTCCTCCGGAGCGTCTGCAAGGATGGTTTCAATGTCCTCCTTGAAGCCCATGGACAGCATCTCGTCCGCTTCGTCCAGCACCACCATCTGCACCTCGTCCAGCCGGAGAGTACCCCGCCGGAGGTGATCCATGATCCGGCCCGGAGTGCCGATGACCAGATCCGCTTTTTTCAGGCGCACCACCTGGCGCTCCAAGGGAACGCCTCCGTAGACCTCCACGCACCGGGCGCCGTGCATATACCGGGACAGCTTCTGCAGTTCACCGCAGGCCTGCTGGGCCAGCTCCCTGGTGGGGCAGAGGATCAGCACCCGGGGGGAGGCGCCATGCCGGCCGTTCCGTTCGCCGCCCCGGCTGAGAAGCTCCAGGGCCGGGATGCCGAAGGCAATGGTTTTGCCGGTGCCGGTCTGGGAACGGCCGATCACGTCGGCCCCGGTGCGGATCAGGGGAATGGCTTCGCTTTGGATGCTGGTAGCGGTGTCAAAGCCCAGCTCGTCGATGGCCCGTTTGATGGCAGGGAGAAGCTCCAGCTCCTCAAAGGTTCGTTCACTCATTCAGTTAGTAATCCTTTCTTTCCATTGGGTGCGCTTTAGAGCCTATTCAAAATCCCTGGGCACAGCGCCTGAAAGGCGCTTTTTCCACGCAGGCGGCGTCAAAAATGCTCGGAATCCACAAAGGATTCCTCCGCTTTTTTCCTTGCTGTGCAAAAAAATCCCCATCCCTTCGCCGTACCCAGGGATCTTGAACAGGCTCTGAGAGCAGGCCCTCTCCCGAAAGCCATCCGTCCCGCGCGGATACGCGGGACGGATGGCAGGGAAACAGACAATCCGGAGCCTATGCCAGGCCGCAGTCGTCGTAGTCCTCCCACTTTTTCCGGTAGGAAAAGTCGCTGGCGTATTTGATGATGTAGACGGCAGAGGCCGCAGCCAGCAGGGAGATGGTCAGCAGGAGCGCTATAAAGGGGGCGTTGGCCCTCAGCTTGTGTGCATATTCCTTTATTTGAGCAATGTTGTAGCGATTCATATCCAGGGCCTCCTTGGGGAATATGCTTCCCATTATACCCGAAACTGCCCGGAAGGTCAAGACCTTGAAAGCCCGCGAACAGGGTGGGCAAGGCCGCGAGACGCTGTCTCGCGTCTCTGCGCTGCGCCGCTAGCGGCGCAGCGGGGACGCGTCCCCTTGGATTCCCGTCTTTTTAAGGGCGAAGGGGGTGGGGGCAAGTCTGTACAGGCTTGTTACTCCCTGCCTCGCTGATGTTTTCTGCGTGGTCGATCGCCCGCCTACCCATTTTTTCGTAAAGAAAAAATTCATTCCCATAGGCGGCGCAGAGACTGCGACGCAGGGAGTTTCGAGCGTGTTCTGCTGCGCTCATACTCTCTGCGGAGAGGGAACACTGTGCGACGTACGGAATCCCCCAGTCAGGGCTACCGCCTGTCGGCGGCATCCCTGCCAGCCCCCTTGTTAAAGGGGGCCGAGCCAACATCCTACATTGATAGACGCTCTGTGCGTAGTTAAGAGACACTCATCCTCTTAACTTCGCAAAACGCATCTTTGTAACGTAGAGGGTTGGCTTGCCTCCCTTGTCATACTTTCCGGAGGAACGTATGGGAGAGGGGACAGCCGTCGGTAAGAGGAGGAGCTTATTCGACGGAAGAGATGTCATTGTAAGATG
>JAAVZY010000074.1 GCA_022791945.1 Oscillospiraceae bacterium
AAATAATGGGAATCCAAGGGGAATCCCTTCCCGATGCGCCGCCAGCGGCGCATCTCAGAATTCGGCGAAGCCGAATTCCTAAGTGCGTTGTGAAACAACGCACTGCGGAGACGCGAGGGCAGAGCCCTCGCGGCCTTGCCCGACCACCACGCAGAGCCCCCGAACGCTTTGCTATTCAATCGCCTTCTTGGCGTACCATTTCTTGCCGGAGAAGCGGATCCAGAAGATCACGCTTCGGGCGGCCCATTCCACTGCCATGCCGAGCCAGACGCCTCGGATGCCCATTCCCAGCACAATCGAAAGCACGTATCCCACGCCCACGCGCATGGTCCACATGGTCACCAGGGAAGCAATGGAGGTAAACGAAGCGTCTCCGGCGGCACGGAGGGTGCTGGGCATAATATTCGACGAGGCCCAGAAGAAGGGCAGCGGGAGGATGGCGTAGAGCATCAGCCGCTGAATCAGCACCAGCGTCTCCGGCTCCGGATGGTTCAGCCCGATGAGAAGAGGCAGCATGGGATACAACACCACAATGGAGAGCACCTCCATAATGGTTCCCAACACGATCATCTGCCTGCCGTAACGCTTGGCCTGATCAATATTCCGCGCGCCCACGCACTGGCCGATAACGGTAATCGCCAGCGTGGAAACCGCAAACCCGGCGCCGTAGAACAAGCTCAGCACAGAGTTGCCGATGGCGTTTGCAGCAATGCTCACCGTGCCCAGAGGAACGATGTACGCCTGAACAATCAGCGCGCCGCCGTTAAGGAAAATCTGCTCCGCCGCAAAGGGGATGCCCATGCGGAACACCGCCTTCAGAATGGGGAAATCCCGCCGGAAGATCTCCCGCAGGCGGATGCCCAGGCTGCCCCGTGGGCTCATCAGCAGATAAACCGCCGCGCCGCCGCCGATGATCCGCGCCAGATTGAAGGACAGGGTCGTGCCCAGGATGTCCAGCTTGAACACATTCAGGAACAGCATACTGGCAAACAGATGGATGACGTTGATAATCACCGTCAGCCGCAGGCAGGTCTTGGTGTCGCCGGTTCCCCGCAGGACAGAGAAGGTGCCCTGATACAGGGAGAAGGTGATGAAGGAAATGGACATTCCCATTAGGTACTGGGCGGCCTTTGTCCGGACGGAGAGCTCCGCCTCGCCGAAGAGCAGGTTTACCAGGGGCGTGGCAAAGGTGAACAGGAAGGCCGCAGCCGCCAGCGCTACCAGGAAGGTAGCCAGCACCACCTGACCGGCGGCGTAGCGCATTTTCTGCATATCTCCCTTGCCCTTGTACTGGGCCACAACCACAGAGCCGCCGGAGCCGATGGCTGTAAACAGGCTCATGACCATCATGTTGACAGGGGCGACCAGGCTGACAGCCGAGACGGAGTCCTGGCCGGAGCTGGAAACCATAGAGGTCGTAAGCATATTGATCAGGTAGACAAAAAACTGGTCCAGAATCAGCGGGCCCAGCATTCCAAGAATCTGCTGATAGGTGAAAATCTCGCTGGAGAGGTGCCTGGCAAGAAAGCGGTCGAGCCGGGAATCGGGCTTGATCAGTTGAATGGAGTGTTTCATAGCCACATCTCTTTTTCCTATGTAAAGTTTCTTTCCTAAAGAAGAGCGCCTGCCATCAGGCCGGGAGGGGCGGGGAAACGTCCCGCGTTACAGATCAGTATAACGGGTATTGCCCCAAAAGTAAAGCGCCTTCACCAATTTTCCTCTGCTTTCAGGAAGGAAAAAGCCAAGCTCTAGGAGCCCGCTTCGAATCTGTGGTGGAGCGAAGGGCAAGACCTCGAGGGCGCCGCCCTCGAGCGCCTGCCAAGGGGACACGTCCCCTTGGATTCCCATTATTTGAAAGGGCTTTTTAAGGGCGGAAGGGGGGGGTGGTTGAGTCTGCACAGACTTCCCTCTCCCTGCCACGCAGAGAGTCCGATTCACGCAGTACGCTTTTTTCGTAAAGAAAAAAGCTCCCTCCTGCGTGCGGGGGACTTCCTGCGCCGCACAGCGATTCCTGCGCGGACTGGGATAGAGCTTCCGCTCGGTATGTGCAGATAGGATATTCTGTGCCTCTGAGGGAATCCTTCCACCACCGCCGCCCCTTCGGGACAGCGGCGGTCCCCTCTCCCATACGTTCCGAAGGAACGTCCGGGGCATGGCAGGGATGCCGCCGACAGGCGGTAGCCCTGACTGGGGGATTCCGTACGCAGCACAGTGTTCCCCCTCCGCAGAGAATATGAGCGTAACAGAACACGCTCGAAACTTTCTGCGCCGCCTGCTGGGCTGAATTTTTTTTACGAAAAAATAAGTAGGCGGGCGCTCGTCCCTGCGGGAAGTGCCAGCGAGGTAGGGGGACGGGCGCAAGCGCCCGTCCCCACCCTCACCCCCAAAAGATGGGAATCCAAGGGGAGCTGGCTCCCCTTGGCGGAGCTCGAGGCAGAGCCTCGAGGTTTTCCGCCCTTCTTTCCATCCGGGCAAGTTTTCTTACGGGAGATAATGACAAACGGGGGGATTTGTGCTAAACTCTCTATAGGCGGCTTTGAAAGCGGCCCCGGATCTAAAGAGAGGAGACGCCTTCATATGAGGGATCACAAGCATCGACGTCACTTTGTGGAGCACATCCTGCAGCTGCTCGACCTGCTTCATGCAAGCTCTATCGGCCTTGAGGAGCTTTCACGGGACACCCTGCCGCTGGAAGGCCTTTCCCCCGAGCGGGCAAAGCAGCTCCAGACAGTCTATGACTTTATCGCGTTTATGGACGAAATTCCCGCCGGCCTGCTCATCTACCGGGCAGAGGGGAACGAGGAAATCGTTTACGCGAATCAGGGCGTGCTCAGCCTGTTCCGGTGCAATACCATGGAGGAGCTTCTGGAGCTGACCGGCGGCACCTACCGGGGAATGGTTTATCAGGAGGATTTGGCCGGCGTGGAGCGCAGCATCCGCCAGCAGATCTTTGACCGCCAGCGGGAGCGGGATTATGCCGAATACCGGATCCGCTGCAAGGACGGCTCCCTCCGCTGGGTGGAGGACTACGGCCGGTTTATTCACGAGGAATCCGGAGACGTCTTTTTTGTGTTCCTGGAGGAATCCACCGACGAACGCACCCGGATTCAGATGGAACAGAAGCGGCTGCTTGCCGAGGCGCTGAGCAAGGCGAACCTGGCCGTGCAGGCCAAGAACACCTTCCTGTCCCATATTTCCCACGATATGCGCACGCCCCTGAACGCCATTTTCGGCTTCACCACCCTGGCAAAGGAAAGCCTTCACGACGCCGAAGCGGTGCGCTCCTACCTGGAAAAGGTGGATGCGGCCAGCCATACCCTTCTTGATATGATCACCCAGGTGCTGGACGTATCCTCTCTGTCCAACGCCGCAGGCCCCGCAGAGGTGGAATGCGATTTCTGCGAGACAATCCGGGATATCTATGACTTTCTTCTGCCCCAGGCACAGGAGAAATCCATTGATTTCCAGTTCGATTGCGACGGGGTGAATCACAGCGGCATTTACGCGGATCAGGAAAAGCTGCGGCAGCTGGCGCTGAGCCTGGCCAACAACGCGGTCACCTACACTCCTCCCGGAGGAAAGGTGGAAATCACCCTTAGCGAGGAGCGGGATCTGCCCAACAGCTACGCAGTCTACCGACTGGTGTTCCGGGATAACGGCGTGGGTATCAGCGCGGAGTTCCTGGAGCGGATCTTTGAGCCCTTTTCCCGGGAAAGAAGCTCCACCCTCAGCGGGGTTCACGGCGTCGGCCTGGGGCTTACCATTGCGAAAAGCATTGTTGATATGATGGACGGCGCCATTGAGGTGGAAAGCGCAGTCAACCAGGGGAGCACCTTTGTGATCACGCTTACCTTCCGGATTCAGCCTGTGTCTGTGGTTCAGACGGAGCTTGGGACGGTCCGTCCCAGCCAGCGGCTTCTGCTGGTGGAGGACAACGAGATCAATCTGGAAATCGAGGAGGAGCTGCTCCAGCGGATGGGCTTCCTGATCGATCCGGCGGAGAACGGAAAGATTGCGCTGGATAAGGTAGCGAAGGCTGCGCCTGGGGATTACGATCTCATTATTATGGACCTGCAGATGCCGGTGATGGACGGCTGGGAGGCCTCCGCAGCCATCCGGAAGCTGCCGGATCCCACCCTTTCCCGGATCCCCATCATCGCCCTGTCCGCCAACGTGCTTCAGAGCGATCAGCGCAAGTCCCGGGAATGCGGGATCAACGTCCACCTGCCAAAGCCCCTGGAGCTTCCCCTTTTGCTGGACACCATCAAAAAGCTCACCGGCCGCAGCCCAGCCTGAGCGCCTGTCTCCAAAGTGGTATGCGGTCGGAGGGCAAGGCCGCGAGACGCCGTCTCGCGCTCTGCGGTGCGTCGTTTCACGACGCACCTAGGAATTCGGCTCCGCCGAATTCTGAGATGCGCCGCTGGCGGCGCATCGGGGACGCGTCCCCTTGGATTCCCGTCTTTTGGGGGAGGGGGTGGGGATGGGCGCTTGCGCCCGTCCCCCTGCCTCGCTGCTGCTCCCTGCGTGGCTGCTGCTCCCTGCGTGGTCGATCGCCCGCCTACCCATTTTTTCGTAAAGAAAAAATTCATCCCAGCAGGCGACGCAGAGCGTTTCGGGCGTGCTCTGCTGCGTATATACGCTCTGCGGGGTGAAACGCTTTGCGGTTCAGGGAGCGACCCGCCCCCAGGCGGCGGGTCGGAGGCGGCGCCGCAAATAATGGATTAAGAAGGTGCGGATATGGATATCGTGTGGATGATTGTCTTTGTGCTGCTGATATATTTTTCCACAGTGATTTCGATTTCAGCAATTCGGACAATCATGGACAGAAGAAACGGAAGAGGTTTTGTAAAGGAGGCATTCAAAGAAACATTTTGGGATTTGTTCCTTGAGCTATTAAATCCTTTTAATTGGTTCTGATCATGCTTGTTCCATATTCCAACATTTGCCGGGCAGATTTCCTCTGCCAAAGGTATCACAGAGAGGCGTGCCCACGCTCAAACCTTCTGCGTCGTACCGTCTCTCCCGCACATAGGAAGGAGCTTTTTTCTTTACGAAAAAAGCGCACTGCGGGAATCAGACCATCTGCTTGGCAGAAAGAGGGGGGGCTGTGCAGACCTGCCCCCACCCTTTTCCGCCCTTAAAAAGCCCTTAAAATTACGGGTTCCAAGGGGATTTAGATCCCCGATGCGCCTCTGGCGGCGCATCGCGGAGACTCGAGGCAGAGCCTCGAGGTCTTCCCCCTCAAACTGAAGGAGAAATGATCCATGGCGATTTCACAGGAAAATCAGGCGCGTTATGAGGCGCGGGCGCGGGAGCTGGCGGCTCAGATGACCGTGGAGGAAAAAGCCTCCCAGCTGAGCTATCAGGCGCCCGCCATTCCCCGGCTGGGGATTCCGGCGTACAACTGGTGGAACGAGGCGCTCCACGGCGTCGCACGGGCGGGGGTGGCTACCATGTTCCCGCAGGCTGTGGGACTGGCGGCCTCCTTCGATCCGGAGCTGCTCCGGGAGGCCGGGCGAATCGTAGGACTGGAGGCCCGGATCAAATACAACGCCGCCCAGCGTCATGAGGACCGGGGCATCTATAAGGGCCTGACCCTCTGGTCCCCCAACATCAATATCTACCGGGATCCCCGCTGGGGACGGGGCCACGAAACCTATGGGGAGGATCCGGTCCTCACCGCCACCTGTGGGGAAAACTACATCCGGGGCATCCAGGAAGGGGACGACGATCGCTATCTCCACGCCGCCGCCTGCGTCAAGCATATTGCGGCCCACTCCGGCCCGGAGGGGATCCGCCACGGCTTCGACAGTAAGGTCAGCCCGTTTGATCTCAACGACACCTACCTTCCCGCCTTTGAATGGTGCGTGAAAAAGTCCGGCGTGGAGGGGATCATGGGCGCGTACAATATGATTAACGGCATTCCCGCCTGCGCCCATCCCATGATTCAGGACACCATCCGGGAAAAATGGGGCTTCCAGGGCTACTTTGTCTCCGACTGCGGCGCCCTGGCGGATATGCACCAGTTCTGCCTCTACACCCATACCGCTGTGGAATCCGCCGCCGCCGCTTTGAAGGCGGGCTGCGACCTGAACTGCGGCAACGTCTATCTTCATGCCCTGGAGGCCTATAACGAAGGTTTGGTCACCGAGGAGGAGATCACCCGCGCCGCCGTTCGGGTGCTGACCACCCGGATCAAGCTGGGCCTGATGGATCCGGACTGCGCCTACCATCAGGAAACCGACTATCTGACCGTGGAGTGCGGCGCACACCGGGCCGCCGCACTGAGAGCGGCAGAGGAAAGCCTGGTGCTGCTGAAAAACAACGGCGTGCTCCCCTTGAAGAGGGAGCAGCTGAAAACCCTGGGAGTAATCGGCCCCAACGCCGCCAGCATCCGGGCCCTGGAGGGGAACTACAACGGGCTCTCCTCCCGGTACGTGACCGTGCTTCAGGGAATTCAGGAGGAGGCCGGGGAGGATATCCGGGTTCTGTACGGGCCGGGGTGCCATCTCTACAAGGATGTTCTGGAGAGCTGCGGCGAGCCCAGAGACGGCTTTGCGGAGGCGCTTTCCGTGGCGGAAAATTCCGACGCGGTCATTATGGTGCTGGGCCTGGATTCCTCCATTGAGGGCGAGGAGGGAGACGCCAACAACGAGTACGGCGCAGGGGACAAGGGGAGCCTCCGGCTTCCCGGCTTCCAGCAGGAACTGCTGGAGGAGGTCGTCAAGGTTGGCAAGCCGGTGGTTCTGGTGGTGCTGGCCGGCGGCGCGCTGGATCTCACCTGGGCGGAGGAGCATGCAGACGGGATCCTCTACGGCTGGTATCCCGGCAGCGAGGGGGGCCGGGCCGTGGCGGAGGTGCTGTTCGGCAGGGTCAGCCCCAGCGGCCGCACGCCGGTCACCTTCCCCCGCTCCCTGGAGGATCTGCCTCCCTTCGAGGAGTATTCCATGGTCGGGCGGACCTACCGCTACATGGAAAAGGAGCCCCTGTATCCCTTTGGCTTCGGGCTGTCCTACACCAGCTTTTCCTGCGGGAAGCCGGAGGTGTCCGGCAGCTTTGCGGAGGGCAGGATCACCCTGTCGGTGGAAGTAACCAACACGGGGAATTGCCCCGGTGATTATCCCGTCCAGGTTTACGCCCGCTTCGGGCAGGAGGAGGACTGCATCGTTCCCCGGTGCAAGCTCTGCGGCCTGGGCCGGAGCGGCCTGCTGGCCCCAGGAGAGCGGCGGCTTGTCCGGATCCCAGTAGAACGGGAGGCCGTGCTCCTGACCCATACGGACGGAAGCCGCTTCCTGCCTGAATCCTTCCGGCTGGGCGTCTGCGACGATTCCCGTCAGGCCGCCCAGTCCGATCTGCCCATCGTGTTTTAGGCCATGCGCTCTGTGTGATGTGTGCTCGGAGTGGAGGGCCGCGAGAGCTCTGCGCTCGCGGCCTTCCACTTCCAAACCACTCAGAGATTCTAAACAGGCGGGAAATGATTGGTTTTGATTGATTTTTGGGAGATTCATGCGCGATTGCCAAATTCATCAATCAAATGCGGGCGGATCCATGGACAAAATCCAATGGCCCCGGTATGATAGGATCAACGGAAGCGGCCCTTGCAGGCCGTTGGTATATTATCTGGGAAAGGGGCGGTTCTTCATGCCGCAAAGCAGACAGGTGCTTGCCTTCGACTTCGGTGCGTCCAGCGGACGGGCCATGCTGGGCAGCTTTGATGGAAACACCATTTCGATTCGGGAAATCCACCGGTTTTCCAACGATCCGGAGACAATCGGCCCTGGTTATTACTGGGATATTGTCCGTCTCTATCAGGAAATCAAGGCCGGGCTTGCCAAGGCCAGGGAGGCCGGTGAGTTTCAGAGCCTCGGCATTGACACCTGGGGTGTGGACTACGGCCTGATCGACGGCAAAGGGAATCTGATGGGCCTTCCCCGCCACTACCGGGACGGCCGGAACGAGGACGCCGCCCGGCAGGCAGCCTCTGTTATCCCCGTGGAGGAGCTTTACCGGCGGACAGGGATTCAGAATGCCGTATTCAACACCATTTACCAGCTCCAGGCGGACAAGGAGTCCCAGCCTTACCTGCTGGAACATGCCTGCCGTCTGCTGCTCCTGCCAGATCTGTTCGGATATCTCCTCACCGGAGAGGCCTGCACGGAATATTCCCACGCCTCCACCACTGGCCTGCTGGATGTGAACACCCGGGACTGGGACTATGAGCTGATCGATCGGCTGGGCTATCCCCGGCGGTTGTTCGGAACTGTCCGCCCTTCCGGAACACCTCTGGGCGCCCTCCGCCCGGAGCTCTGTCAGGAGCTGATGCTTCCGCCTGTCCAGGTGATCTCCGTGGCGGGCCACGACACCGCCAGCGCGGTAGCGGCCGTGCCCTCCTCCGAGCCGGACACCGTCTATATCAGCTGCGGCACCTGGTCCCTGTTCGGCACCGAGCTGGACGCGCCCAACACCTCCCCGGAGGCCATGGCGGGCAGCTTCACCAATGAAGGGGGCTATGGCGGAAAGATCCGTTTCCTGAAAAACATCATGGGCCTTTGGCTGATCCAGCAGTCCCGCCGCCACTGGAACCGCACCGGCGCGGGATACACCTATGATCAGCTGGAGCAGCTGGCCCGGGAGTTCCCCCCCTTCCAGTCCCTGATTGATGTGGACGATCCGGTATTCTTCCCGCCTGGGGATATCCCTGTCCGGGTGCAGGAATTCTGCCGGAAAACAGGGCAGCCGGTTCCGGAAACAGTGGGACAGATCATGCGGTGCCTGTACGACAGCATTGCCCTGAAATACCGCTGGAGCCTGGACACCCTCCGTTCCCTGACCGGGCGGGCGTATACGGCGATCCATATGGTTGGGGGCGGCATCAAGGACGAGCTTCTGTCCCAGCTGGCGGCGGACGTCTGCGGCGTGAAGGTGATTGCCGGGCCGGTGGAGGCTACGGTGATTGGAAACATTGCGGTGCAGCTGATTGCCGCGGGCGCCATCCCGGACATCCGCGCCGCACGGGAGATCATCGGGCGCTCTTTTGAGGTAAAGACCTTCCGCCCGTCCTCCGATCCGGTTTACCAGGCGGCATATCAGCAGTATCAGAGACTGCTGAAACGGTAAGCAGCCCCCTGCTGCCGGGGGCTTTCTGCGTGCGTGGTCGGGCAAGGCCGCCCAAAGCCCCCAAACAGGATCACAGAGAGGCCGCCTGTCTCCAGGCGGCCTCTCTGTGATCTGCGTTTTCTCTGAAATGACGGGAAGCGGTCTGCTACCCCTGGTTGACTACAATCTTCACCCGGGGCCTGCTCCAGTTGCCGATCACATAGATGGTGTACAGCAGACCCGCTCTGGCATTCAGTGTGAAGCCGATAGAAGGCCGGATCCCCAGAATATAGGCGGGCAGAAGCTGAGGCATTTCCTCGATCGTCTCGATGTCCGATTCATAGGGGGTGGGGATGTGAATCGTTGAGGCAATGGAGAATTGATACCGCTTGGGCCAGGCCTGCTTATACAGGGTGTTCTCCTTATACCGGACGTCGTTGAACACCAGCCGGTTGCCATTCAGGATCAGATCCAGCCCCGGCGCGTTGTAGGCCATATTGGCCATCCGGATGCAGGCCCGATCCTCGGGGCGGTTCTGGCAAGGGGTGTCGCCTACCTGCACCAGATCCAGCCCGGTGGCGGTACGCACAATGACCAGCGTGATCACGTCTCCCGCCCGGAAGGGAATGGACTTTTGCAGATAGATCAGGTTGGAGCCGTTGGCCCCGGTGAGCCGGACAGTCCGGAATCCGTCCGGTATCATCACATAGCTGGTGAGATCCCCAAAGGAGAGGCTGGGGCAGATCATCGACGCGCCGATCCGTACGCCTAGGGTGTATCCGCTGGCGCTGTTCAGGAATCGGACTGTGCAGTAATCCGGATTGGGCAGTCCGGGGCCGGAATTGGGGCTGGGGTTGATATCCGGAGTGCCGACAATGGGCGGGAGGGGAATCACAGGCGTGTGATTCTCATCGCCTGTGTCCGACGCTGGATCCGGTGTTCCAATGGCGGACGGGAGCGGGAGTTCCGGAATGCCGCTCAAATCCGGCAGTGTGGCAGGCACGTCAATTCCAGGATCCGGTGCGGCGGGAACGTCCCTGGCGCTTATGTACTCCCAGGAATCCAGGTACTCGTTGCTCATGGAAAGGCTCCTTTCAAAATAAAGGTCTTGCCCTACCATATGCAAAGAAGAGAAAAACGGTTACACCTGCTATGGCCGAACGTCCATCCAGCTTACTGATCGAAGGGGAAGACCTCGAGGACGCTGTCCTCGAGCACCTGCCAAGGGGGGCTGGCTCCCCTTGGATTCCCATCACCTCTTACAAAAGACTGCCGAGCTCCGTCAGACTGTTTACAACAAGATCGGGTTTTTCGGCTTCCTGCTGAATATTCCAATATTGTCCGAATCCCTGCTTTATCCAGATTGCAGTCATGCCCATCCGTTTCGCAGGAATAATATCATTATCTATTCTGTCTCCAATCATAATTGCATTGGCGGGCTCGCAGCGGCTTCTTTCCAACGCAAGTTCAAATATTCTCCTATCCGGTTTGGCAACGCCCTCTTCCGCCGACGCAATGATGAAGTCAATATATTTCAAAATGCCTTGATGGCCCAACCGCTCTTTTGTACCCAGTGCCTGATTTGCAATGACGCCAATTTTATATCTTTGACTCAGCGTTTCAAGGCATTGGACTGCATCATCATATAAAAATTCATCTTCACTATGCCACTTGGGCAGTGTCACCCCTAATTCCCTGGCTGTCTCCAAATCCCCTTTTTTATTCAATCTATAATAGGCCATCGCCATGTCGTATACTTTTTCAAAAGGTATACCAGCCAAGTCTGCTATATCCCTCATTCTATGCTCATATGCAGCCTGCTCATTCATTAAGGTTGAGCCAACATCAAAAAATAACCACTTGATCCCTTTCAGCATGACGCGCTTCCTCCCCGCTTCCGGCCTGCCTCTTTTGATGAGAGCACTCCCATCCTCCGCAAACATAGGGCATGGCGGCCGCCATGCCCTATATGTCTTTATCGTTCCAACGGCTTCTCGCCGGCAAGCTCTTCCCGCTTATGCTGGCGGCGCTCCCAGGCGAGCAGCGCCACCGACAGAGCGTTCAGCACTCCGTCCGCAATCAGCACCACATAGGTGTACACATTCTTGCTGTCCGCGTCCGGAAAATCATACAGCAGAATCGCCACGGCCAGCCCTACCCCAACCAGCGCGCCTGCCAGGACGCACCACCAGAGCTTCCCCTTGAGCCGAAGCAGATCCATGGAAAACTGCAGCTTCACAATCCCGTCGGCAATCATGCAGGCGGCCAGCACCTGGGTGAAGGCAGCGGAAAACCGCTCCGTTTGGAGCACGGCATACAGCCCCAGAATCGTCAGCGCCACTCCACCGGAAAAGCCCAGGCTCTCCGAAAGATACCCCTTGCGGATGAAGTAGAAGGCCACGCTGACCAGTCCCAGAATCATTGCGGCAATGCCGATTCCGTAGCAGATATCCACCAGGGACATCCCCGGAAAGATCAGCAGAACCGCCCCGATCACCACATAACAGGCCGCAAGACACAGCAACGCTCCCCGCAGGCTGGGCAGGGAATCCCGTAAGGCTTTCACGTCCGACTCCTTCCTTTCCGCAGCGCGTTATACTTTTATGGGAGACGACCAGGCGCACCGCCCCTCCTGATCAAAAAGCTCTACCCGCAGGAAGGTATCGCTGGGCTTGATCTGATACTCCCCATGGGTGACGCCGTCCCCGCGTGTAACCCGATCCCCGGCCCATACGGTGTCGGAGAAGAATACGATATCCTTTACCGGGGAGCAGTCCACCAGGATCCGATCCCCTTCCCGCCGGAGGGAAAGCTCCGGCCCCTGGGTGGCGTAGAAATCCCCCCGGAGGATGGCGGCAAGCAGGCTTTCACGGGTGCATTCCTCAGCCTTGACCATCAGATAGGAGCGGCACGCCTCCCCCTCGTAAAAGTGGGAATCATCCGCCGCCATACAGGGCAGCAGGCATCCCCGGGAAGCCATCTCGTCCACAAACACGCCGGAATAGGGCCGGGCATTCCAGGGGCGGCCGGAGAGGGTGTTGTAAATCTCAGTTCCTGCCAGACCGGTCAGCCGGACAGCCTCCTCCGACCGGTTCAGGGACCAGGCCGGGTGCGCCAGAATGGCAATCCCACCGACGGCGCGGATCCCGTCAATGAGATCCTGCGGCTTCAGGCCGGCAATCCGCCCCAGGGAGGGCGCCTGCTCCATGCCGATTCCCACAATGTGATAGATTCCCTCCTGAACGGAAGCGCCCACATTATATTCACACCCGGAGAGCAGGAGCATCCCCTCCTCCTGCCGCTCCTGAGAGAGCACCCAGTGATCTGTCAGCGCCAGAAAATCGTAGCCTTGCTCCCGGTAGAGATCCGCCACCTCCTCCGGTGATTTCCGCCCGTCAGATCTGGTGGTATGCGTGTGAAGATTTCCTTTGTACCAGCGGACGCCCTGCTTGTCAATCTGCATTGTCATAATCTCCTTTTTCGGTGAATTTCCTCCCCCGCAAGGACAGCGGGAGCTAAGACCTCGAGGACGCTGTCCTCGCACACCTGCCAAGGGGAGCCAGCTCCCCTTGGATTCCCGTCTTTTTAAGGGCGAAGGGGGTGGGGGGCAAGTCTGTACAGACTTTTTACTCCCTGCGTGGCCGATCGCCCGCCTACCCACTTTTTCGTAAAGAAAAAATTCAGCTTTACGTGCGGCGCAGCACCTACGACGCAGAGAGGTTCGAGCGGGTTCTGGTACGCTCAGACTCTCTGTGGGGAGGGTCTTGGGTGCTACGCACGGAATCCCCCAGTCAGGGCTACCGCCTGTCGGCGGCATCCCTGCCATGCCCCGGACGTTCCCTCGGAACGTCTAACAAGGGGGCCGAGCCAACACCCTACGCTGATAGACATTTTGTGCGAAGTTAAGAGGATGAGCGGCTCTTAACTTCGCACAGAGCGTCCACAGAAGCAGAAAGTTGGCTTGCCTCCCTTGTCATACGTTCCGAAGGAACGTATGGGAGCGGGGACCGCCGTCGGACCAACGGGACGACGGTGGTGGAAGGATTCCGATCGTGGCACAAAATCCCTCTCCGCAAAGCCTGTGAGCGTGGTAGCATTACGCCCGGAACTCTGTGCGGCGCAGGAAGTACCCCGCACGCAGGAGGGAGCTTTTTTCTTTACGAAAAAAGCGTACTGCGGGAATCAGACTCTCTGCGTGGCAGAAGCAAGGAAGTCTGTACAGACTTGGCCCCACCCCTTTTTCCGCCCTTAAAAAAGATGGGAATCCAAGGGGGGCCTGGCCCCCTTGGAAGAGCGCGAGACAGCGTCTCGCGGCCTTCCGCACACACCACACACTCTCAGAACTCCACAGCGCAGCCGTCATAGGAAACCTGCATCCCGTGCTGGGAAGCGGCGGCGGTGATTTCGTCGTGGTTCAGGAAGAGGCAGTTATGAGAGAAATGGTTTACATAAAAGAGGGTGTCAGGCCCGGCCAGACCTTCGGAGAGGAGCCGCTCCTTCACGCGGGCGGCCGCGGAGAGGCCCATGTGGTTCCGCTCCTCCTCCTGCTTTCCGCAGGTGCAGTCCAGAGACACCATCTGGAAGCGGAGGCCCTGCTGCTTCATGTACGCCCAGCACTCCTCCCGAAGATAGCCGGTGTCATGGGCGTAGAGAAGCGCTTTCCCGTCAAAATCCTCCACGGCATAAATGAAGCAGACCGCATCCTTGGCATGATCGGCCAGCATGGGATGCACCCGGTAGTTCCCTACCTGTACAGGCTGAAATTCGGTAAGCTCGTGCATGGCGGCCACAGTGGGCAGAGGCGTGCAGCCCCGGGTTTGAATGGTGCGGTCGTAGGCCTCCCGGACAGAGGAGGAGCCGTAGACCCCCAGCGTCCAGGGAGAGCGGTACTGGTCAGCTACATACCAGTTCATCCGGCAGGAGAGATCTTCAATGTAAAGGTGATCCTCGTGGCTGTGGGTAATGAGGATGTTCCGGACCGGATCCAGGTTCAGTCCATAATGGAGCACGTGAAGATAGGTATCCGCAGGGAAATCCAGCAGGAGATCGTCGTTGATCAGCGCCTGACTGCGGGTGCGGATGCTCCTGCCGCCCTTTTCCCGGGCGGAGACACAGGAGGGACAGCTGCAGTACAGCGCCGGCCAGCCTTCGGCCGCCGCAGTTCCAAAATAAGTAAGCTTCATCCAAACGCATCCTTTCCTTGAAGGTGGTGATTTTATGGCACAGGGTGGGTCAGAACATAGTCAAGGATCGCGCGGCTTCCGGCTTCATTGTAGTGAAGCCCGTCCGTGGTGTACTCCATCCGTAGCTTTCCGTCCTCACCCTTCATTGCTTCGTCCGCCGCCAGGTAGTACACACCCTTGTCCTGGGCCAGCTGGTACAGCCCGGCGTTGAGCTCATCAATCTTCTGGTTGCTGATCCCGTCCGGCTGCGTCTCATAGAAGCCCGCCACCGGCAGAATCGCCTCGATGATCACAATGCTGTCCGGAGACTGTTCCATCAGGGTATCCACCAGCCGCCCGTAGCCCTCGGTGAACTCCTCCAGCCCCATATACAGCGCGCCGTTAATGCCGAAATTCAGAAGGAGGATGTCCGGCTGAGTGATCCGAACCGCCTCGGGAATGGTCATCGGCTTGCTTCCGTTCAGGCTCACAACCTCGGAATCCAGGGCATGTACATGGTTCAGCCCGTTCTCCGCAAACACCCGATCCGCCGAAACGCCATAGGCTGTGAGCGCCACTGTCCGGGAATCCCCCGCAAAGCAGATCCGCTCCAGATAGCTGTCCTCCTGCCGGGCAGTCTCCCCCAGCCGGGTAGTGCGGGAGGCGGGCAATCCGCCCGGGAGATCCCCTTCCTTCTGTTCTGTTCCGGGCGTGTCCCCGGTGTGGTCGGACAGGCAGAGCTTCCTGCCGCAGACCGGACAGGCCGGGGCCAGCATATGGAGCACCAGCGTGACGGACAGCGCCATTACAATAATGGTGATATAGCAGAGAATCTGGGTTTTACGGGTCAAGGATAACATTCCTTTCCAGCTGGAATCGTTTTGAGACAGACAGCATCCTTTTTGCGAAAAGCGTTGGTCGGGGAGGGCCACGAGAGCTCTGCTCTCGCGCTCTCGCCAAGGGGACTCGTCCCCTTGGATTCCCGTCTTTTTGGGGGTGGGGGTGGGGACGGGCGCTTGCGCCCGCCCCCTACCTCGCTGGTACTTCCTGCAGGGACGATCGCCCGCCTACCCACTTTTTCGTAAAGAAAAAGTTCAGCTCTGCAAGAGGGGCAGAGAGTACGACGCAGAAAGTTTCGGGCGTGTTCTGCTACGCTCCTGCTCTCTGCGGGGAGGGGCTTGGTGCTACGCTCGGAATCCCCGTGCGGCGCAGGAAGTACCCCGCACGCAGGGGGGAGCTTTTTTCTTTACGAAAAAAGCGTCCTGCGTGAATCAGACTCTCTGCGTGGCAGAGAGAGGGAAGTCTGTACAGACTTGACCCCACCCTTTTCCGCCCTTAATAATCCCTTAAAAAGGATGGGATTCCAAAGGGACGCGTCCCCGCTGCGCCGCTAGCGGCGCAGCTCAGAATTCGGCGAAGCCGAATTCCTAAGTGCGTTGTGAAACAACGCACTGCGGTGACTCGAGGGCAGAGCCCTCGAGGTCTTGGCCTTACTCCGCGTTCTCCAGGAAAGCCTTGAGGGCTCCCCGGGTGAAGTGGCAGGCGGCCTCGGAGACGAAGCGCTCGAAATCCAGGTTGGAGTTGTCGTTGGCGCCGTCGGAAACCACCCGCACCACCGCGCAGGGGATCCCGAACTCATAGCAGATCTGCGCCACGGCGGCGCCCTCCATCTCCACGCACTTGGCGTTGTCCACCTGCTCCGCAATCCAGCGGTTCTTCTCCGGATCGCAGATGAACTGATCCCCGGTCACGACTGTGCCGGTCACAACCTTCGGATCCGAAATGCGGAACTCGTCCAAATGGGCCTGGGGGATCTCCTGCTTCAGGCGATCCCGCACGTATTCGATCACTGCCCGGCGGATTCCTTCCGTGAGAACAGGCTCTGTCTCAAAATAGCTCTTGTCCAGCAGAGGAATCCGGAACCAGCCCACCCCGTCAAAGAAATCGTGCTGCACCAGCTTATCCGCCACCACCACGTCCCCGGTGTGCAGATCCGGGGCAATGCCGCCGGCGGTGCCGCAGAAGATCACGCAGTCCACTCCGAACCGATCCAGCAGGGTCGTGGCTGTGGAGGCCGCGGCCACCTTTCCAATCCGGGACTGTACCAGCGTCACCGGCCGCCCGTAAAGGACGCCCTCATAAAAAGTCCGCCCCGCAATGACAGAGGTCTGCTCCGCCTGCATATCCCGCTCCAGAAGGCGGATCTCCTCCTCCATGGCGCAGATCAATCCAATTTTCTGATAGCTCACAAAGTCCACTCCTTCCGCAAGACCGGATTTCCGCGCCCGGTTGCAGGTAGGGGGCCGTATGCGCGCATACGGCCCCCTACCTGCGGATCGGCGGATGCTTGGAGACGGAGCCTCCAAGGTCTTGCCTGTCGCAGTTATTCTGCGTTGTCTTCAATATACTTGACGATGTCGCCGACGTTCTTGATATTGACAAGCTGATCGTCCGGCACCTCTATATCGAATTCTTCCTCAATGGACATCACGATATCGGCCAGATCCAGAGAGTCCGCCCCCAGGTCATCGGTAATAGACGCTTCCATAGTAACCGCATCCTCGTCCGCGTCAAGCTGATCGATCAAAATCTTCTTGATTTTTTCGAATACCACAACAGATCCCCCCTTACTTTATAGTCTATATCACACCGGTCGGATCCGGCTGCATGATATGCGCTCTTCTGCGGGAAAGGCTCCCCGCTCCTCCGGCAAGCCCGTCCCTTTGTCCGGGGCGGGATTCCTTCTCATTCTCACCCGAAAAAAACAGCGTTATGCCTCAGGGCCGGGGGTTTCCAGAAATTCCCCGATTTTTCTAAACTTATTATATCTGCTCTCCAGCAAGATTGCAACCTCTTTTTGCATGAATTTTTGCAAAGCCTGATAGAGATACCCGGAAATATTCTCCGCAGTCTGCTGGGGATTGTTGTGAGCGCCCCCCGCCGGCTCCGGAATGATTGCGTCGCAGATGCCCAGCTCGCTCAGATCCCCCGCCGTAATCCGGAGCCGCTCTGCGGCCTCCTTCTCCCGGGAGGCATCCTTCCACAGGATGCTGGCGCACCCTCTGGGAGAGATCACCGTATAGACCGCGTTCTCCAGCATGGCCAGCTCGTCGCAGACTCCCAAAGCCAAAGCGCCGCCGCTGCTGCCCTCCCCCAGCACAATGGAGATCACCGGGGTCTTCAGCCGGAAAAATTCCAGCAGATTCCGGGCAATGGCCTCGCCCTGGCCCCGCTCCTCCGCAGCAATGCCGCAGAAGGCTCCGGGCGTGTCAATAAAGCAGACCACCGGCCTGTGGAACTTTTCCGCCTGACGGGCCAGCCGCAGGGCCTTCCGGTAGCCCTCCGGATGGGGCATGGCAAAGTTGGACTTCTTGTTTTCTTCCAGATTCCGCCCCTTCACCTGGGCAATCACCGTCACCGGCATCCCCCGGAAGTTGGCGAGCCCGCCCAGAATGGCCGGATCGTCCCGGTAGAGCCGATCCCCGTGGAGCTCGCAGAACTCGTCAAAGAGCAGGGGGATGTAGTCGCTGATGGTGGGCCGGGCCTTGTTGTGAATAATGGCAATCCGCTCGGACGCGCTCAGGCTCATCGTACAGCCTCCTTTGTATGGAGCCGGATCAGCCGCGAAAGGGTCCGGCGAATGTTTTTCCGGGGCACAATCATATCCACAAACCCGTGCTCCAGCAGGAACTCCGCTGACTGGAAATCGTCGGGAAGCCGCTGCTTGATGGTGTCCTCAATCACCCGCCTGCCCGCAAAGCCAATCAGCACCTTGGGCTCGGCGATGATAATATCTCCCAGGGAGGCAAAGGAGGCGTTGACCCCGCCCGTGGTGGGATCCGTCAGCACCGTGATGTAGAGCAGCCCTGCGTCGCTGTGGCGGGCCACCGCGGCGGAGGTCTTGGCCATCTGCATCAGGGAGACGATCCCCTCCTGCATCCGGGCCCCTCCGGAGGCGGCAAAGAGCACCACCGGCAGGCCCTTCTCCGTGGCCCGCTCAAAGGCCCGGGCGATCTTCTCCCCCACCGCGCTGCCCATGGAGGCCATCATAAACCGGGTGTCCATCACTGCAATCACACAGGGCTTGTTGCGGATCCGGCACTCCCCGGTGACCACCGCGTCCTTCAGGCCGGTTTTCTCCCGCAGCTCCCGGAGCTTTTCCGGGTAGCCCTCAAAGCCGATGGGATCCCCGCTGATCAGATTCGCGTCGTATTCGGTCAGGGACCCCTCGTCGATGGTGATCCGCAGCCGCTCCTCCACGGTCAGTCGGGCGTGGTAGCCGCAGCTGCCGCAGACCTTGGAGGCCCCTGTGAAATCGTCCATAAACATGACTCCGCCGCAGCGGGGGCACTTGAACAGGAGATCATCCGGAATCTTCACCGTGCTCTTTTTCTCTGACTTCTCCTCGTCCTCGCTCATGCGGGACTTGACTACCTTGAACAGATCCTCCAGCTTGGGCACTGGCAGCTCCCCCTTTCCTATCCGTTATCCCGCCCGCTCCCAAAGGAGCTCCGGCGTCCCAGATAGCCGATATCGTATTGCCCTGACTCAAACTCGGGATCCCGGATCAGAGAAAGCTGGAAGTCAATATTGGTTTCCACGCCCTCCACCAGGAACTCTGCCAGGGCCCATTTCATCTTCTGGATGGCGTCCCGGCGGGTGGGCGCGCAGACAATCAGCTTGGCGATCATACTGTCGTACCAGGGGGAGATCTCGCAGCCCTGGTACACGGCGCTGTCGATCCGCACCCCCGGCCCCCCAGGCATATGCAGCGCGTGGATCCGGCCCGGGGAGGGCCGGAAGCCATGGGCGGGATCCTCCGCGTTGATCCGGCATTCGATCACATGGCCGGAGAGGCGGATATCCTCCTGGGAGAGGGCCAGCCGCTCCCCGCTGGCAATCAGCAGCTGCTGCCGGACCAGATCCACCCCGGTCACCAGCTCGGTAACCGGGTGCTCCACCTGAATCCGGGTGTTCATCTCCATGAAGTAGAACTGTCCGTCCGCCGCCAGCAGAAACTCCACCGTCCCGGCGTTTTTGTATCCGCAGGCTTTGGCGGCCCGGACAGCCGCCTGCCCCATCCGCTCCCGAAGCGCGGGGGTCATCACCGGGCAGGGGGACTCCTCCAGCACCTTCTGGTTCCGGCGCTGCATGGAGCAGTCCCGCTCTCCCAGATGGATGACGTTCCCGTACCCGTCCGCCAGGATCTGGATCTCCACATGGCGGGGATTCTCGATAAACTTTTCAATGTAAACGTCCCCGTTGCCGAAAAAGGACAGCGCCTCCTGCCGGGCGGCAGTGAGCAGTCCCGGCAGCTCCTCCGGGCTGCGGGCCAGGCGGATGCCCCGTCCGCCGCCGCCCGCGGAGGCCTTGATCATCACCGGATAGCCGATCTCCCCGGCGATCCGAAGGGCCTCCTCCTGATCCGCCACAGCCCCGTCAGAGCCGGGAACCACCGGCACCCCGGCCTCCCGCATGGTGCGCTTGGCGTTGGCCTTGTCGCCCATCCGCTCCATGGCGTCCGCGCTGGGGCCGATGAAGGCCACCCCGCACCGCTCGCAGTTGCGGGCAAAGGCGGAATTCTCCGAGAGGAAGCCAAAGCCGGGATGCAGCCCGTCCGCCCCGGTCAGCTCGCAGGCGGCCAGGATGGACCGGATATTCAGGTAGCTGTCCTTGGAGGGAGCGGGGCCGATGCAGACAGCCTCATCGGCAATCTGGGCATGGAGGGCCCCCCGGTCCGCTTCGGAAAAGACCGCTGCGGTCCGGATTCCCAGCTCCCGGCAGGCCCGGATGATTCGGACCGCAATTTCGCCCCGGTTGGCAATCAATACTTTGCTGAACATAGCATCTTCCTTATCTGCCGGGGAGATCAGTCCCCGATGATGCAGGTGAACTCACAGCTCACCGCCCGTTCGCCGTCCACAGTGGCAACGCCCTTGCCCACGGCGATCTTCCCCCTGGTTTTGATGAACTCCACCTCCAGGGTCAGGGTTTCTCCCGGCTTGACCATCCGGCGGAACTTGGCTTTGTCGATGCCGCCGAAGAAGGCGGTTTTCCCCTTGTTCTCCGGCAGAGAGAGGGCGCAGACCGCTCCGGCCTGAGCCAGCATCTCAATGGTGAGCACGCCGGGCTGTACGGGTGCGCCGGGAAAGTGGCCCTTGAACCAAAACTCATCCGGCTTCAGGTGCTTGGTGGCCACGCACCGGCTCCCCGGCTCCAGCTCCTCCACCTGGTCGATGAGCAGGAAGGGATCCCGATGGGGTATGATTTCCTTAATCTGTTCCTGATTCAGCAGCGGCATGGAAGCCCTCCTATTCAAAACGATAGTTTCTGCGTGGCGGAAGGGAAAGACCTCGAGGGCTCTGCCCTCGAGTCTCCGCGATGCGCCGCTGGCGGCGCATCTGGGATCTAAATCCCCTTGGAACCCGTAATTTTTTAAGGGCTTTTTTAGGGGCGGAAAAGTTGGGGGTTAAGTTTGTACAGACTTCCCCCTCCCTGCCACGCAGACAGTCTGATTCCCGCAGTACGCTTTTTTCGTAAAGAAAAAAGCTCCCTCCTGCGTGCGTCGCACAAAGCCCCTTCCTCGCACAGAGTGTGAGCGTAGCTGAACACGCTCGAAGCTCTCTGCGTCGCCTATGGGAATGAATTTTTTCTTTACGAAAAAATAGGTAGGCGGGCGATCGTCCCTGCGGGGAGTATCAGCGAGGCAGGAACTGAAACCCAACACCCCTATACCCCCAAAAGACGGGATGCCAAAGGGACGCGTCCCCGCTGCGCCGCTAGCGGCGCAGCTCAGAATTCGGCGAAGCCGAATTCCTAAGTGCGTTGTGAAACAACGCACTGCGGTGACTCGAGGGCAGAGCCCTCGAGGTCTGTCCTCCCCGCAGAAAGCAGGCTCAGCGGAGTACCATGATGGGCTGGTTGTACTCCACGCCCTGGCCATTTTCCACCAGGACCTCTGCGACCTCGCCCTCGAACTCGCTTTGGATCTCGTTCATCAGCTTCATGGACTCAATGATGAACAGGGTGTCTCCCTTTTTGACCCGGCTGCCCACCCGGGCAAAGGGAGGCTTATCCGGGGAAGCGGCTGCGTAGAAGGTGCCCACAATGGGGGAACGGATCACCTTGCCCTCGGGCTGCTCCGGCGGGGCCGGCTCCGGAGGAAGCTCTGGCCGGAACGGCGCAGCCGGGGCCGGAACGGCGGCCGCCGGCACAGGCTGAACGGTCTGCACCGCCTGCCTGGCGGAGAGCGTCAGCCGGAAGGATTCGTCCTCCAGGGTCAGCTCCCCCAGCCCGGTTTTCGCCATATGATTCATCAGCTCTTTTACAGTTTCTACGTTCCAGTCGATGGAATGGGAGGGATTCTCCGCCAACGCCATCAATCCTTTCTTTGAGAGACTGGCGGGCTCTCAGCCCGTGTATTTCTTCAGCAGGAGGCTGACGTTATGGCCTCCAAAGCCCAGGGAGTTGGACAGGGCATGGGTGATCGCCTGCTTCCGGGCTCCCTCGGTCACATAGTCCAGATCGCACTCCTCGTCCTTCACCCGGTAGTTGGCGGTGGGCGGGATGATCCCATCCTCCAGCGCCCGGGCGCAGAGCATGGCCTCCAGAGCCCCTGCGGCCCCCAGCAGGTGGCCAGTCATGGACTTGGTGGAGCTGACCGCGATTTGGTAGGCGTGGGTGCCCAGAGCCGCCTTGACTGCCTTGGTTTCAAACTTGTCGTTGAGGCCGGTGGAGGTGCCGTGGGCGTTCACGTAGTCCACCTGTTCCGGGGAGATACCGCCCTCCCGGCAGGCCAGAAGCATGGCCTGCGCGCCGCCCTGCCCCTCCGGGTCCGGGCTGGTCATGTGGTAGGCGTCGGCGGTGGCGCCGTAGCCGGTGATTTCCGCGTAAATATGCGCCCCCCGGGCCCTGGCGTGCTCCAGCTCCTCCAGCACCAGGATGGCTCCGCCCTCGCCCATCACGAAGCCGCTCCGCTCCTTGTCAAAGGGACAGCAGGCCCGATCCGGATCCTCGCTCTGGGTCAGGGCCTTCATGTTGTTGAAGCCCCCAATGGCAAACTGGGTAATAGCGGCCTCGGAGCCGCCGGTCAGGCAGACGTCGCAGTAGCCGTGCTTGATGCTGCGGAAGGCCTCGCCCACGGCGTGGGCGGAGGTGGCGCAGGCGCTGACCGGGGCATAGTTGGGCCCCTTGAATCCGTAGCGCATAGAAATGGTGCCCGCTGCCATGTTGGTGATCATCATGGGGATGAACAGGGCGGAAATGTGCCGCATCCCCTTGTCCAGATAACCGGAATATTCCTTTTCAATGGTCTGGAAGCCGCCGATGCCGCTGCCCACAATGACGCCGATCCGGTAGGGATCCTCCCCGCTGAAATCAGTGCCGCAGTCCTGAACGGCCTGCACCGCGGCCGCCAGGGCGAACTGGGTATACCGGTCAGAGCGCCGGGCCTCTTTTTTATCCATGTATTCCAGCGGATCAAAATCCCGCACCTCAGCTGCGACCTTTACCTCAGAGGAGGCGGTGTCAAAGCTTTGGATCAGGGAGATACCATGTCTCCCCGCCAGGATGCTGTCCCAGGTTTTGTCCGCTGTATTTCCCACCGGGGTAACCGCGCCCACCCCGGTGATTACAACTCGCCTTTCCATATAGCCCTCCCGTACTAAGTTTGTGCGCGCGGGGGAACCCCCAAGCCTCCGCCAAGGAGGCTCCGCTCTCTCCCTCAGACCTGCCCGAGGCCGGGGGACAGCCTTCCCGGGGGCTTCCTCCCCGCCCGCGGATTTACATGGGCATGCCGCCGTCGATCACCAGGACCTGACCGGTGATATAGCGGGAGTCCTCCCCCGTCAGAAAGGCCACTGCCCCGGCAATCTCCTCCGGCTGTCCGAACCGGCGCAGAGGAATCTGCGCTTTGATGTCTTCCTTATATTTGTCGTCCAGAACGGCGGTCATGGGCGTCTCAATAAAACCCGGGGCCACTGCGTTCACGGTGATGTTCCGGGGGCCCAGCTCCTTGGCCGCTGTCAGGGTCATCCCCACCACGCCGGCCTTGGAGGCGCTGTAGTTCAGCTGCCCCGGATTTCCGTAAAGCCCTGCCACCGAGGTCACGTTCACAATCCGGCCGCTCCGCTGCTTCATCATCACCGGGGTCACATGCCGAATCATGTTGAACACACCCTTATAGTTTACGCTGGCCACCAGGTCAAATTGCTCCTCTGTCATCCGGGCAATCAGCCCGTCCTTTGTGATGCCGGCGTTGTTCACCAGCACGTCAATGGAGCCAAACCGGTCCTTTACGGCCTTCACCAGCTCCTCGCAGGCGGAGAAATCGGAGACGCTGGCAATGAAGCACTCCGCCTCCACGCCTGCCGCCCGGCAGGCGTCCCGGACCTCCAGTCCGCCGTTGTCCACCTCCGCCTGAGAGCGGCAGTTTACCGCAATGTCAAACCCCTCCGCCGCCAGACGGCGGGCAATGCACGCCCCGATTCCCTGGGACGCGCCGGTAATCAATGCAACCTTGCTCAAAAGTCAATCCCCCTAATCATGCAGGCATTCTGCAGGAGCTGCTTGGCGCTGGTGGCGATCTCCTTGATGATCTCCGCCGCGGGCTGCTCCCTGGTAACCATACCGGCAATCTGCCCCGCGAAGAAGCTGCCCCGCTCCAGATCCCCATCCTGAACCGCCATCCGCAGAGAGCCCGCGGCCAGCTTCTCAAACTCGGCGGGATCGATTCCGTCCTTCTCCTGCTCCAGCAGCTCCCTGGTGAGCCTGCTGCGGATGCCCCGGCAGGGGTGCCCAGTGCATCGGCCGGTGACCACAGTGCCCGTATCCTTGGCAGAGAGCACCAGATCCTTATAGGCCTGGCTGATCTCGCACTCCCTGGCCGCCAGGAAGCGGGTGCCGATCTGGACGCCCTGGGCCCCCAGCATGATGGCGGCCGCCATTCCCCGCCCGTCGGCAATGCCGCCGGCGGCAATGACCGGGATCTCCACCGCGTCGCAGACCTGGGGAACCAGGGCCATGGTGGTAAGCTCGCCGATGTGGCCGCCGGACTCCATGCCCTCGGCAATGACCGCGTCCGCCCCCGCCCGCTCGGCCCGCTTGGCCAGAGCCACGCTGGGTACCACCGGGATCACCTTTACCCCGGCCTCCTTCAGAGCCGGGATGAACGCGCCGGGAGTTCCCGCGCCGGTGGTGACAACCGCCACCTTTTCATCAATGCAGAGCTGCACCAGATCGCTGGCGTTATCGCTCATGAGCATGATGTTCACGCCAAAGGGGCGGTGCGTCAGCTCCTTGGCCTTATGAATCTCCTGGCGGATGACGTCCACCGGGGCCGCGCCTCCGGCGATCAGTCCCACGCCGCCGCCATTGGAGACTGCCGCCGCCAGGGAGGCGTTGGCCACCCAGGCCATTCCCCCCTGAAGGATGGGGTACTTGGCCCCCAGGAGCTTTGTGATCTGTGTATTCATTGTGCGTTCATTCCTTTCTCACAGGAGCGCTACCATTCCAGGACGCAGCCCGCGTATACCAGTCCGCCGCCGAAGCCCACCAGGCAGATCCGATCCCCCCTGTGAAGCAGTCCGGCCTCCTCGGCCTCCCGCAGCTCAATGGGGATGCAGGCGCTGGACAGATTGCCGTGATCGGCAATATTTAGGAAAAACCGTTCCATAGGAAGCCCCAGATTCTTGGCCGCAGTCTCAATGATGCGGGCGTTTGCCTGATGGGGGAAGATCATGGACAGCTCCGCCGGCTCAATCCCGGCCTTGGCGCAGGCGGCCCTGACCGCCGTGGGCAGGGCCCGGGTAGCGAACTTGTAAACCTCCCGGCCGTTCTGATAGAGCTCGAAGCCCTGGGTCACGGGCCAGCCGTCAGAGAGGGGATCGAAGGGCTCCTCCTTGGGCCGGAAAAAGCTGGAGGGCGGGATTCCCCGCATGAATACCCCCCCGCCGCCTGCGGGGTCCGAGCCCATTTCGCTGGTGTAAATGCCGCTGCCCCGCTGGAGCACCGCCGCCCCGGCCCCGTCGCCGAAGAGGACGCAGGTGCTCCGATCCTGGTAGTTGACCACCTTGGACATCATCTCGCTGGAGATGATGAGTACCGTCTCAAAGGCGCCGGAGGACAGGTATTTTTCGGCCATGTCCACAGCCTGTACAAAGCCTGCGCAGGCGCAGTTCACATCAAAGCAGGCAGGAGCGGACAGCCCCAGCCCGTTTGCCGCCAGACAGGACATGGAGGGAGTGAGATAGTCCGGCGATACCGTTGTGGCAATCACCAGTCCGATTTGCTCTTTGGGAATGCCGGAGCGCCGGATGGCCTCCTCAGCGGCCCGGACGCCCATTTCCCAGCTGAACAGACGGGTTTCCACCGGACGGGAGCTGATTCCCGTACGGGTGGTGATCCACTCGTCGCTGGTTTCCACGAACCTGGTAAAGTCCTCGTTGGTGACTGTCGTTTCCGGCAGGTATTTCCCTGTGCCAGCTATCCTGATTCCCACTTTAGCCTGATCCCTCCCGCATGTGTTTGCGTGCTCCATACAGAGCCGCGCTCTCTGTCCCAGCAGCTTCCACTGCAGGGACAGTATTGCATCTTCCATTTTACCGGGTTCAGGTGTATTTGTCAATCACCCATCCCTGATAATCAAAGGGGAAGGCCGCGAGACAGCGTCTCGCGGCCTTGCTTCCCGGCGGGTACTCCGGGGGAACAAGGAAAAGGAGCAGTCCTTTATGGACTGCTCCTTTTGCAAAAGAGACGGCGTCTGTCTATCTTCCCAGGCCGTCGCCAGCCAAGTATTT
>JAAVZY010000075.1 GCA_022791945.1 Oscillospiraceae bacterium
ATCGCCCGCCTACCCATTTTTTCGTAAAGAAAAAATTCATCCCCATAGGCGGCGCAGAGACTGCGACGCAGAAAGTCCCGAGCGTGTTCTGTTACGCTCGGGACTTTCTATGTGGGGAGGGGGCTTTGTGCGACGCACGGAATCCCCCAGTCAGGGTTACCGCTTGACGGCGGTGGTGGAAGGATTCTCACGGGAGCACAGAGTCCCCCTCACCCGCACATACCGATCGGAAGATCTGGCTCAGTTTGTGCAAAAACCCCAGTGCGGCGCAGGAAGTACCCCGCACGCAGGCGGGAATCAGACTCTCTGCGTGGTAGAAGGCCGGAAGTCAGCACAGACTCAACCACCCCTTTTTCCGCCCTTAAAAAAGATGGGAATCCAAGGGGGGCCTGGCCCCCATGCGCCGCTGGCGGCGCATCTCAGAATTCGGCGAAGCCGAATTCCTAGGTGCGTCGTGAAACGACGCACCGCAGAGACGCGAGACAGCGTCTCGCGGCCTTGCCCTTTGACGCACGCAGAGGGCTCTAACCCCTTCATCCTTATAGACAGAAAAATCCGCCTGACATTGCAGGCGGATTATCCAATGATCATAGCGAACAGCACAGTCAGCAGACCGGATACACCGATGGCGATACTGCTCATTGCGCCCTCTGCCTCTCCCAGCTCCAGCGCCTTAGAGGTGCCCACCGCATGACTGCACGTCCCAATGGCAAGCCCCGCTTCAACAGGATTCCTGATGCGGAACAGCCTGATCAGGGCCGGAGCGGCCGCAGCTCCCAGAATCCCGGTGAGCACCACAATGGCAACGGTGATCGAAGGGATGCCCCCATACTGGCTGGCAATTTCAATGGCAATAGGGGTGGTGACGGACTTGGGAAGCAGGGAAGCGGTCAGCGCCTCGTCCAGCCGGAACAGCCTGCAAAGAAGCCAGACGCTCCCCATGGAGGCCAGGGAGCCTGTCCCGCAGCCTGCCAGCACCGGCAGAAGATTTTTCTTCAGCAAGGGGAGCTGACGGTAGATGGAAACCGCCAGAGAGGCGGTAGCCGGCGCCAAAAAGAGGGCGATGAAGTCTCCGCCGCGCTGATAGCTCTCCAGGGGGATGCGGAAGGCCACGAGCACCCCAATCACCAGCAGGATGGCAATGAGCAGCGGATTGGCGGCGGCACAGCGGGTTTTCCGGTTGATCAGCACGCCCAGCCCATAGGCCAGGATGCTCAACATAATCCCAAACAGGGGGGAACGAAAAAGCGTGTCCATCAGCGCGCCTCCTTCCGGGCGGCGAATCTGCCCTGGAGATACTGCACGCCCCGCACGGTGTAAGCGGTCACCAGGAAGGTGATCAGCGTGGTCAGCACGCAGATGGTCAGCAGGGGCAGCAGATTTTTCCGGAGAACCTCAGACTGTCCCAGAATGCCCACCCCGGCCGGAACAAAGAAGAACGCCATATTTTTCAGCAGAAAGCCGGTGAGTTCCTCCACCGGCTTTGTCCCGCGCAGGAGCAGCAGAAGAAGGAAAAGCAGCAGCATCCCAATCACGCTGGCGGGAATAGGGAGGGGAAGCAGAGAAGCCGCAGCCTCCCCCAGCCAGCAGATCCCAAACAGGATACTGATTTGCAGCAGGAGCTTCATTCCAAGATCATCCTTTCCAAAGGAGCAAGGGCTAGCGGAGCCTTTGAGCGCCCGATCTACCCTTGAAGATAGTCAACCACAGCGATCTCCCGTCCCTCCCGCAGGTAGACGCGGGGGACGCGGCGGCTGATCAGGCACATCAGCTCATAGCTGATGGTACCGGCCAGGGAAGCCAGCTCGCTGAAGGTGACGGACTCCCCGCCGTCACGGCCGACCACAGTGACAACGTCCCCCGCCTGCACATCGGGAACGCCGGTTACGTCCAGCATAAGCTGATCCATGCAGACATTTCCTGTCACGGGGACTCTCCGGCCCCGGAGCAGCATAGAGGCCCGGTTGGAGAGAAGCCTGGGATACCCGTCCGCATAGCCTATGGGCACTGTGGCAATCCGCATGGGGCGCTCCGCCGTGAAGGTGCGCCCATAGGAAACAGAGGCGCCGGGCCGGATCTCCTTCACCATGGAGACGACGGTTTTCAGCTCCATGACGGGCTCCAGCGGAAAGGGGAGCTTCTCGCCGCTGGGCGGTTCCCCGTACATCACGATTCCGGCCCGGGCGTACTCATAGCGCAGCTGGGGACAGAATGCGATTCCCGCGCTGTTTTGCAGATGCCGGCAGGGGAACTCCAGGCCCCGCTGCCGCAAAGCGTCCAGCGTCTTCTGGAAGGCTTCGGCCTGAGCCCGGGTATAGGCTGCGGAGGCGTCGTCCAGGGCGTCAGCGCTGGAGAAGTGGGAGAAAATCCCGCTAATATCCAGCCGGGGCAGGGCACAGACAGCGGCGATTTCCTCCAAAGAGCCGGGAGCGTCCGCAGGGATGCCGATCCGGCCCATGCCGGTATCGAGCTTGAGATGCCCCTGGAGGCGGACGTGCTCCTTCCGGCAGGCATCGTCCAGCATCCGGGCGTATTCCAGGGAGAGAATCGCCTGGGTGACGCGGTTTTCCGCCAGCGCGCGCACATGGGATACGGGCGTGAAGCCCAGAATCAGCAGCGAGCATCCAATCCCGGCCCGCCGGAGGGACAGCGCCTCCTCCAGATTGGATACCGCCAGGAAATCAAGCCCGCAGGCTTCCGTCAGCTCGCGGGCAATATACCGATCTCCGTGACCGTAGCCGTCAGCCTTGACAACCCCCATAATCCGGGTTCCCGCCGGCAGATGCCCGGCAATCCGGCCCAGATTCCGGCGCAGGCAGTCCAGCCTGACCTCCGCCCAGGTACGCCTGAGAAATTCCAATCGGTGTTCACTCCTTGGGAAGGGCAAGGCCGCGAGACTCTGTCTCGCGTCTCTGCGCTGCGCCGCTAGCGGCGCAGCGGGGAAGGGATTCCCCTTGGATTCCCGTTATTTTAATAAGGGCTTTTTCAGGACGGAAAAAGGGGTGGGTCAAGTCTGTACAGACTTCCCCCTTTCTGCCACACAGTCAGTCCGATTCCCGCAGTACGCTTTTTTCGTAAAGAAAAAAGCTCCCTCCCGGGTGCGTCGTAGTCTCTGCGCCGCCTGTGGGGATGAATTTTTTCTTTACGAAAAAATGGGTAGGCGGGCGATCGTGCCTGCGGGGAGTACCAGCGAGGCAGGCCCCCACCCCCAAAAAAGACGGGAATCCAAGGGGAGCCAGCTCCCCTTGGCGGGAGGCTCGGAGGGCGGAGCCTTTCGAGGTCTTAACGCAGAGAGATCCGATCAGGCGCTCAGATATCCTTGTTCAGGCTGGAGCGGCGGGGCGGGGGAGCGGGGCGGGAGGATGCGGCGGGGCGGCGCTCCTCCAGCAGACGGCGAAGGCGCTCTTCCTCCTGCCGAAGCTGTTCCTCCAGCTCCTGCGGGGATTTGCTTTTCAGGGTGATGGTTTCGGGGCGCTGGAACGCTGCGGAAACAGCGGCTGCTTCCTTCTTCCGCTTGGGGACGGACGCCAGCTTGGCGGCGGCAAGCCCCAGCAGGAAAAACGCAATGGCAACCGCTCCGCTGCACGCCAGCACCACCGGAACGTTCAGCCCCTGCATCAGCAGCAGAAAAAAGCATATCGCGCCGGAAACCACACCCAGCAGCAGTCCTATCAGCATATCAGCCGCCCCTTTCCCGGCTCCGGCCCCTCCGAAGCCAACTGCTTGATCATGTTATAATATACACCTTTTTGCCCGGTTGTGCAATTCCTTTTTCAAATTTCCAGCGCTGGTAAGCAATCACTCCCCCTCTTCCGGCGGGGTGAAACGCTGTGCCACGCGCGGAATCTTTCAGTCAGGGCTACCGCCTGACGGCGGCATCCCTGCCATGCCCCGGACGTTCCTTCGGAACGTATGGGAGAGGGGACCGCCTTCGGACCAGAGGGACGACGGTGGTGGAAGGATTCCCTCAGGAGCATAGAGTCCCCCCCATCCGCACATACCGATCGGAAAATCGATCCCGGTCTGTACAGGAATCTCGATGCGGCGCAGGAAGTCCCCCCCGCAGGCAGGAGGGAGCTTTTTTCTTTACGAAAAAAGCGTGCTGCGGGAATCGGACTATCTGCGTGGCAGTGGTCAGGAAGTCTGTACAGACTTAACCCCACCCCTTTTTCCGCCCTTAAAAAAGCCCTTAAAAAGGATGGGATTCCAAAGGGACGCGTCCACGATGCGCCGCCAGCGGCGCATCTCAGAATTCGGCGAAGCCGAATTCCTAGGTGCGTCGTTTCACGACGCACCGCAGAGCGCGAGAGCAGAGCTCTCGCGGCCTTGCCCTGGCGGGCGTTCAGGAGGGTATTGACAACCGGCGGGAAGTCTGTTATACTTTCGTACATAAAAGCTTAGAATCGCTAAATCAAAAGGGGCGGCGGCAATGAACAGGCTCGTCAGCGGGTATTTTTATAACGGCGGCGTGTACTTTACTGGTACAGGCCCTGTTTTGCTGTCCGACGCGCTGTCCTCTCTCTGATTGGCAGATCCTCCTCCAGAGAAAAGGCCGCCCGGGCAGGGCGGCCTTTTCTCTGCGGCGGAGAGCAAACAGAAAGGATTTGAGTTCCCATGATCGTTATTTTGAAAAAGCATCCGGATCAGGAAAAGCTGCGGGCCCTGCTGGGCGGCATCGAAGCCCTTGGACTGAAAACCAATTACAGCGAAGGCACGGAAACCACCATTATCGGCCTCATCGGCGACACCACCCGGGTGGACGTGGACGCTGTGCGGGCCAATGACATTGTGGAAGACGTCCGCCGGGTGTCCGAGCCCTACAAAAAGGCCAACCGCCGCTTCCATCCGGACGACAGTATCATCAGCGTGGGCGGCGTGAAGGTGGGGGAGGGCTTTTTCAATGTCATTGCCGGCCCCTGTTCCATCGAAAGCGAGGAGCAGCTTACCAGCATTGCCCAGGAAGTGAAGCGCTCCGGCGCGACGATGCTGCGGGGCGGCGCCTTTAAGCCCCGCACCTCCCCCTATTCCTTCCAGGGGCTGGAGAACGAAGGGCTCCGGCTGCTTCTCAGAGCCCGGGAAAAGACAGGACTTCCCATTGTCACTGAGATTATGAGTGAAACCCAGCTGGAGGAATTCCGGGAAGTGGATCTGATCCAGGTGGGGGCGCGGAACATGCAGAACTTCCGGCTGCTGAAGGCGCTGGGCACCTGCGGCAAGCCGATCCTGCTGAAACGGGGGCTTTCCAGCACCATTGAGGAATTTCTGATGAGCGCGGAGTATATCATGGCAGGCGGAAACGATCAGGTTATTCTCTGCGAACGGGGAATACGCACCTTTGAGACTGCGGTGCGGAACACGCTGGATATATCCGTGGTTCCGCTGATCAAGCGGCTGTCTCATCTGCCTGTGATCATCGATCCCAGCCATGCGGCGGGGATTGCCTGGATGGTGGAGCCGCTGGCCAGAACGGCTGTCGCCGCCGGCGCGGACGGCCTGATGATAGAGGTTCACAACAACCCGAAGGCCGCGCTCTGTGATGGCGCCCAGTCCCTGACCCCTCTCCAGTTCGACGGCCTGATGCGCCAGATGAGGTCCCGCGTTTCCTTTGAGGGGAAGCAGTTCCCGTAAGAGCCGGCTCTCTGCGTGCGTCGAGGGACAAGGCCGCGAGACGCTGTCTCGCGTCTCTGCGGTGCGTCGTTTCACGACGCACCTAGGAATTCGGCTTCGCCGAATTCTGAGATGCGCCGCCAGCGGCGCATGGGGGAGGGATTCCCCTTGGATTCCCATCTTTTTTAAG
>JAAVZY010000076.1 GCA_022791945.1 Oscillospiraceae bacterium
AAGACCTCGAGGGCTCTGCCCTCGAGTCTCCGCAGTGCGTTGTTTCACAACGCACTTAGGAATTCGGCTTCGCCGAATTCTGAGATGCGCCGCTGGCGGCGCATCGGGAAGGGATTCCCCTTGGATTCCCGTTATTTTAAGGGCTTTTGAAGGGCGGAAAAAGGGGTGGGGTCAGGTCTGTACAGACTTCCGGCCTCCTGCCACGCAGGCAGTCTGATTCCCGCAGTACGCTTTTTTCGTAAAGAAAAAAGCTCCCTCCTGCGTGCGGGGATAGTTCCTGCGTCGCACGGCGATTCCTGCGCAAATTGGGATAGTGCTTCCGATCGGCATGTGTAGGTGGGGGACTTTGTGCCCATGAGGGAATCCTTCCACCACCGTCGTCCCGCTGGTCCAACGGCGGTCCCCTCTCCCATACGTTCCTTCGGAACGTATAACAAGGGAGGCAAGCCAACTCTGTGCTCCTACAGACGCTTTCTGCGAATTTAAGAGGATGAGCGGCTCTTGACTACGCACCAAGCGTCTATCAGCGTAGAAAGTTGGCTCGGCCCCCTTGTGAGACGTTCCGAAGGAACGTCAGGGGCATGGCAGGGATGCCGCCGCCAGGCGGTAGCCCTGACTGGGGGATTCCGTACGTCGCACAGTGTCCCCTCCCCACAGAGAGTATGAGCGCAGCAGAACACGCTCGAAGCTCTCTGTGTCGTAGTCTCTGCGCCGCCTGTGGGGCTGAATTTTTTCTTTACGAAAAAATGGGTAGGCGGGCCGATCGTCTCTGCGGAGAGTATCAGCGAGGCAGGGAGTACCAGCGAGGTAGGGGGCGGGCGCAAGCGCCCGTCCCCACCCACAAAAGATGGGAATCCAAGGGGACGCGTCCCCTTGGCAGAAGCCTCGAGCTCTTTTCCCCCCCTTGTAAATCAGGGCAGGATCGTGTAAAATGGGATCCAAGCAGCTGCCGGGGCAGGACGCCGGGAGGCTGTTGCCAGAATCATTAAGAGCCTGTACTCACAAAATCTAAGAAAGGTCATGGTTGCCATGGAACAACTTATCAGCAGTCTGCGGACGCTTTGCGGCGCGGCTGGAGTGGCAGGGGCAGAGAGCAGCGCCCAGGAAGTCGCCTGCCGCCTGCTCCGGCAGTACATTCCGGACGCCTCCTGCGACCCCTTCGGCAATGTGTCCGGCCTGCTCCCCTCCCAGAAGGCAGGGGCCAAAACCCTCCTTCTGGACGCTCATTTGGATGAAATCGGCATGATCGTTACCGCCATTGACGATCGGGGCTTCCTGCGCTTCTCCAAGTGCGGCGGGATCGATCTGCGCCTCCTCTCCGCACAGATCGTCACCGTTCATGGGAAGGAACCTCTGCGGGGCGTGATCGGCTCCGTGCCTCCCCACCTCCAGAAGGCCGGGGACGCCAAAAAGGCCCCTGAGCTGGAGGACCTTTTTGTGGACGTGGGCCTCTCCAGGGAACGGGCAGAGGAACTGATCTCCCTGGGAGATCGGATCACCATTGATACGGATCTGACCCTCCTGCTGAATCATCGGGTCACCAGCAAGGCTCTGGACGATCGCTCCGGCTGCGCCTCCATCCTGGCCGCTCTGGAGCTTCTGAAGGGCCAGGAGCTGGACGTCAATCTGGCCGTACAGTTCACCGCTCAGGAAGAAACCGGCGCGCGGGGCGCCGCTGTCTCCGCCTTCCGGCTGGAGCCCGATTTGGCCATCGCCGTGGACGTGAGCTTCGCCTGGACTCCCGACGAGGATAAGCTCCGGTGCGGGCCTTTGGGCGGCGGACCTCTCATCGGCTACGCTGCCGCCCTGGACAAGGAGATTTCCGATCGGCTGGTTTCCCTGGCCAAGGAAAAAGAAATCCCTTACCATCTGGAGGTGATGGGCGGCAGCAGCACCGGCACAAACGCCGATAACATCGCTGTCTCCCGCCGGGGCGTACGGGTGGGGCTGATCTCCATTCCGGAGCGGTATATGCATACCCCCGTTGAAGTGGTAGACCTGGAGGACATCCAGAACACCGCCCGCCTGATGGCGGAATTTGTCCGGATAGGAGGGAGCTTCTGATGGAGCTGTTTGAACGTATGAAGACCCTGTGCGCCCTGGACGGAATCTCCGGCCGGGAGCAGGACGTATCCGCCGAAATCCTCCGACAGTTGGAGGGCGTGGCTGACGAAGCCCGCCGGGACAGCCTGGGAAATGTCATCGCCTTCAAAAAAGGCCGGAAAACCCCCGCCCACAGGCTGATGCTGGCCGCCCACATGGACGAGGTGGGACTGATTGTCACCGGAATCACCGAGGATGGCTTCCTCCGCTTCGCCACAGTGGGCGGGCTGGATATGAAGGTGGTTCTGGGCCGGCGGGTGAAGGTGAACGGCCTGACCGGCGTCATCGCCACCAAGGCCCTGCACCGGCTTACGGCGGAGGAACGGAAGGATATTCCGGCGGCTGACAAGCTTTGCATTGACATCGGCGCAAAGGATCGGGAGGAGGCGGAACAATACGTCTCCCTGGGGGACAGCGTGACGCTTGTGGGAGACTGGCTGGACTTCGGGGACGGCTTCTCCGCCGCCAAGGCCCTGGATGATCGGGCAGGCTGCGCCATGCTGCTCCAGATGATGGAAGAAGGCCTGGAGTACGATACCTGGTTCGCCTTCACCGTTCAGGAGGAAATCGGCACCCGGGGCGCAAAGACCGCCGCCTTTGGAGTGGAGCCGGATTTTGCCATTGTGCTGGAAACCACCGCCAGCGGCGACATGGCCGGCGTGGAGGGAGAGAAGCGGGTCACCCTCGTCGGCGGAGGCGCGGTTGTCTCCTACATGGATCACACCGCCATCTATGACCGGGAGCTGTACCAGCTGGCCTTCCGGGTGGCGAAGGAAAGGGGCATCCCCTGTCAGACCAAGACCGCCATTGCCGGCGGAAACGATTCCGGCTCAATCCAGACCGCCCGGGGCGGCTGCCGGGTCTGCGCCATTTCCGCACCCTGCCGGTATCTTCATTCCCCGGTGGACGCCGCCAAGCGGAGCGACCTTCAGGCGGTGTACGATCTGGCCAGGGCCATGGCAGAGGCGATCGGCGCGCTGTGATCCGGCTGCTGGGAGAACCGGATCGCCCCTGGCTGGAGGGGATTTCCGGCTTGAGCTGGAATCTTCTTCAGATTCAGTGCCTGCTCCGCGCCTATGGCTTCGGGTATGATTTCCTGCGGTTTTACGGGGATCTGGAGCGTGAAACAGTGCTTTCCGTCCTGAATGGCAGCGCCTCCCTCTGGGCGGGGGATGCTGCTTCCTGGGAGGAGCTGGCGGAGTTCCTGCCCTTTGCCGCCCACACGGTTGTGGCGGAGCGCCCCCTGCGTCTCGAGGGCTGGCGGCACACTCAGGGGAAGGGCTATATCCTCTGTGCGCCGCCCGCCCGGCGGGCGGCGGCGGACAGCTCCCTGGAGGAAGCATTCCGGATCCTGTCCCAGGTATTTACGGAGAGCATCCATCCGGGAACCTATGCCCAGTGGTACACAGAGCTTTCCCACCGGGTCCGTCACGGCGTCTCGCGGGTTTATACCCTGGAGGGCGCCTGTGCGGGAATTGCTTACGGGCTGTGGGACGGCTGGCTTGGGATTACCCAGCTGGCTGTCCTGCGGGAGCGCCGGGGACAGGGGCTGGCCCGGCGTCTGCTGGCCCACATGGCGGCTGAGCTTCAGCCGGAGAAGGGCCTGCTCCTGCTCAGCCAGGACGAGCACAGCAACCAGTTCTATGAACACCTTGGCTTCCACCCCTATACAGAGTGGCACTGCTGTCAGCTTTAGCACGGGCTAAGGCCGCGAGAGCTCTGCTCTCGCGCTCTCGCCAAGGGGATTAAATCCCCTTGGAACCCGTAAATTTTTTGGGGTGGGGAACCTGCCTCGCTGATACTTTCTGCAAGGATGATCGCCCGCCTACCCATTTTTTCGTAAAGAAAAAATTCATTCCCATAGGCGGCGCAGCAACTGCGACGCAGAAAGTCCCGAGCGTGTTCTGCTGCGCACATACCTTCTGCAAGGAGCAGCGCTGTGCCACGCTCGGAATCCCCCCGCAAGCTCTGTGCGGCGCAGGAAACATCTTCGCAGGCAGGAGGGAGCTTTTTTCTTTACGAAAAAAGCGTACTGCGGGAATCAAACTATCTGTTTGGCAGGAAGAGGAAAGTCTGTACAGACTTAACCCCACCCCTTTTCGCCCTTCAAAAGCCCTTAAAAAAGATGGGATTCCAAAGGGACGCGTCCACGATGCGCCGCCAGCGGCGCATCTCAGAATTTGGCGAAGCCGAATTCCTAGGTGCGTCGTTTCACGACGCACCGCAGAGCGCGAGACAGCGTCTCGCGGCCTTGCCCTTCCGAACACGCAGAGAATGTGCAGTGAGGGAAGTCTGTTGATGGATATTAGAAAAGCTGCGGAAGCGGATATTGATTGTGTTGAAAAGCTGTATGAGGATATATGTGATTATCTGGAAACCCACCGGAATTATCCCGGGTGGAAGAAGGGAATTTATCCGGCCCGCTTCGACGCGGAAAAAGGGCTGATGGAAAACACGCTCTATGTCGCCCGGATTCAGGAAAGAATTGCGGGAACATTGATCCTGAATCACAAGCCGGAGGAAGGGTATCAAAAAGGAAAATGGCTCACAAAGGATGATTACAGGTACATTTACGTCATTCATACCCTTGCGGTCCACCCTGATTTTCTCAAGTGCGGCCTGGGAACGGAGCTGCTGGCGTTTGCTGAACAGGCCGCACGGAAGGAAGGCTGCGTAAGCATCAGACTCGATGTAGTAAAAGGAAATGTCCCCGCAGAGCGGCTTTATCAAGCATGCGGATACCGGCTGGCCGGTACCGTCAGCCTGGGGAACGAACGGTATGGGCTTCCCTGGTACCATCTTTATGAAAAAGTTTTATAGCGCTTTGCGCGGCTGCGGCCGTTTGGAGCGCCCTTGAGGCCCTTCCCCCTCCGGCAGCATGAGAGAAAAAATAAAAATGAAAGGAGCGGTCTTTTATGATCGTTCGCAAAATCAAGGAAGAAGAACTGAAACGCACCTCGGAGCTGTTCAGCATTGCCTTCGAGTTTCCGGATCATAACTGGGAAAAATCCCCTGAGGAGGTGGCGCGGCAGTGCAGGGAGAATCCTGATTCTCCTATCCAGAAATACGCCCTGGAGAAGTGGGCGGCTTTTGAGGACGACGACAAAACCATGATGGCCTTTATCGGCGGCACGCCCTATGACGTGGAGTTTGATGGGCATACCGTCAAGATGAGCGGCGTGGGCGGGGTATCCTCCATGGGGCAGTACCGCCGTCAGGGCGCTATCCGGGGCTGCTTCCAGCAGTACCTGCGGGATCTCTACGACACCGGGTTCGTTTTTTCCACCCTCTACCCCTTCTCCGCAAGCTACTACCGCCAGTACGGCTATGAGCGCGGGGAGGATCTGACCGGCTACCGGATTCCCGTATCCGCTATTCCCAAGTTCGACGTGGGCGGCCATGTGCGGCTGGTGGAACAGGGCGAGGGCCTGGCGGACGCCATGAAGGTGTTCGACGCCTTCCGGCAGGGACTGAACATGGCCAGCAGCCGCACCGAGCTGGACTACAGCTGGATCACCCGGGCCAATCCTGCCAAGGACTGCGTGTATACATACATATATTATAATGAGGGCGGTGAGCCCAAGGGCGTGATGACCTTCACCAAGGCCTCCATCGGGGACGCGCCTGACGGAGCGACCCATTATCAGATCAGCTGCCAGAGGTTTTACTTTGTGGATATGGAGGGGCTGAAGGGCCTGCTCCGGCACTGCAAGGCCTTTGAGATGTACTATGATTTCGTCTCCTTCCTGCTGCCCCAGCATATGCGGATTGAGGATCTGATTCCGGAGCGGAGCTTCCGCCAGCCGCTGAGCCTCCGCCGGAATATGAACGGCATGGTGCGGGCTGTGAATGTGCAGCGGGCGCTGGAGCTGGCCCGGTATCGGGGCAGCGGAGAGTTCACCGTGCGGGTGCATGACGGAATGCTCCCGGAGAATGATAAATGCTTCCATATCCGGTTCCAGGAGGGCAGGGCGCTTTCTGTGGAAACGACGGAGAGCGCCGCGCCGGATGCGGAGCTGGGAATCAACGATTTCAGCCGGTTCCTGCTGGGAACCCACCGCCCGGAGGAAATGGGCTACGTGGAAGCCGCTCGCTTCAACGCCCCCACGGAAAAAATCGGCCAGGTTTTCTATAAGAAGCCTATCTTCATTACAGAAAACTTCTGAGCGCCTGTTCGGGATCTCCGGGTGTTCGGAAGGGAAAGACCTCGAGAGCGCTGCTCTCGAGCACTCGCCAAGGGGATTAAATCCCCTTGGATTCCCGTAAATTTTTTTGGGGCGGAAAAGAGGTTGGTTTGAGTCTGTACAGACTTCCTTGCTTCTGCCATGCAGAGAGTCTGATTCACGCAGAACGCTTTTTTCGTAAAGAAAAAAGCTCCACCCTTGCGTGCGGGATACTTCCTGCGCCGCACCAGGCTTCCTGCGCAGAGCGCCTGAAGGGATCTTTTTCCGCACAGACAGCTTTTCAGATTGAAACCCCAATACTGTCATGGTATAATAAACGCAAAGCGCTTATTATACGCTGATGGCCAAGGCGATGCGCTCGCGGAATGCTCGCTCCCGCCTCTATGGCCCATTATACCACTGCACCCTGCGGGCTTGTGGTATAATGGGGACAATCCCCCGCAAAAAGTATATGGCTGCCATGGTACAACAGTATAACAATACATCAGGAGGTTTGATCATCATGTCCAATCGCATCATGCTCAATGAAACAGCTTATTTCGGCCCTGGCGCTATTCAGAACGTAGCTTCCGAGGTCAAGGCCCGTGGTCTGGGCAAGGTTATGCTTGTCACAGATAAGGATCTGCTGAAATTCAACGTGGCCACCAAGGTGGAGGCCGTGCTGAAGGAGGCCGGTATTGCCTACGAAATCTACGACGACATCAAGGCTAACCCCACCATTCAGAATGTACAGGACGGCGTGGAGAAGTGCAAGCAGTCCGGCACTGACTGCCTGGTAGCTGTAGGCGGCGGCAGCGTTATCGACACCGCCAAGGCCATTGGCATTATCCTGACCAATCCGGAATTTGCCGATGTGCGGAGCCTGGAAGGCGTAGCGGACACCAAGCAGAAATGCATGCCCATCATTGCCGTCTCCACCACCTGCGGCACCGCCGCCGAGGTAACCATCAACTATGTCATCACCGACGAGGAGAAGCACCGGAAATTCGTCTGCGTGGATCCCCACGACATCCCCGTGGTTGCCATCGTGGATCCGGAAATGTCCTCCTCCATGCCCAAGGGTCTGACTGCCGCTACCGGCATGGACGCCCTGACCCATGCCATCGAGGGCTACATTACCAAGGGCGCCTGGGAGATGACGGACTTTATCCATCTGAAAGCCATTGAGATTATTTCCCGTTCTCTGCGTGCCTCTGTCAACGGGGATCCCAAGGGCCGGGAGGATATGGCCCTGGGCCAGTACGTGGCCGGCATGGGCTTCTCCAACGTGGGACTAGGCATTGTCCATTCCATGGCGCACCCCCTGAGCGCTCTGTATGACACTCCCCATGGCGTTGCCTGCGCCACCATCCTGCCCACTGTGCTGGAATATAATGCCGAGGCCACGGGCGAGAAGTATCGGGAGATTGCCCGGGCGATGGGCGTTCCCGGCGTGGACGCTATGAGCCAGGATGAGTATCGGAAGGCCGCGGTAGAGGCTGTCCGGAAGCTGTCTGCGGACGTAGGCATCCCCGCCAAGGTGTCCGAGGTGGGCATGAAGACAGAGGATATCCCCTTCCTGGCGGAATCCGCCATGGCCGACGCCTGCACCGGCGGCAACCCCAAGGATCCCACCCTGGAAGACGTAGCCGCCCTCTATCGTTCCATGATGTAAGCAGCTGTGAAGAGAAAGGCTTTGGGAACGCTGTCCCCAAAGCCTTTCTGCGCATCATTCCACCTCCGCAGGGAGTATCCAGCGAGGCAGGGCCCCTGCCCCCAAAAATTTACGGGAATCCAAGGAGATTTAATCCCCTTGGCAGGTGCTCGAGGACAGCGTCCTCGAGGTCTTGCACTCCCCTTCGGAATTCCTCTCAAAGCAAGGGTCCCGCCGTGTGCTGCGCACACGGCGGGACCCTTGCTTTGACCCTCGGGGTCTTACCCTTCTCGGGTATCTTTCTCGCGGAGGGTGACGGTGATTTCCAGGCGGTCGGCGCGATCGGTGAGCAGATCCACGCGATAGACGGACAGCACCAGGGTGTCTCCCGGCTTCTTCCCCTCCAGAACCTTCTTCACATCCGGCGTATCCTTGACCTCCACGCCATCCATGGCATAAATAACATCTCCAAGCTGGAGGCCCTTGGCCAGCGCGTCCGAATACTCCTCAATTGCCGCTACCCGGAGCCCCTGAGGAATCCCGTTCAAATCCGCGTTGGCCTTGGGAATCACCTGGTAGCTGATGCCAATCTCAACCCGCCCGGCTACATAGCCGTTGTCTATCAGGGACTCCACGATGGGCTTTACATCATTAATGGGAATGGCAAAGCCCATCCCTTCATAAGAGGTGCCTACCAGCTTCGCCGAGGTGATGCCGATCACATGCCCGTACACATCCACCAACGCGCCTCCGGAATTGCCCGGATTGATGGCCGCATCCGTCTGGATCAGCGACAGCTTGCCGCCGGTGGCCTCAAGCTCCACCTCCCGGTTAACTGCGGAGATATATCCGCCTGCCAGACTGCCCGCGTACACAATCCCGCTGGGATTGCCTATCACAAAGGCCTGATCCCCCACCTTCAGCCGCTGGGAATCTCCAAATACCGCAGTGGGCAGACCCTCGGCCTCAATCTTCAGCACAGCCAGATCCGTTTCCCGATCGCTGCCCAGCACCTGGGCCGTATAGGTTTCGCCGGTGCTCCGGATGATCTCCACCCGGTCGAAGTTTTGATTGGTCGTCTCATTTTTGATCACGTGACGGTTGGTCACAATGTATCCGTTGGCGTCGAAAATCACGCCGGAGCCCTGGCTCGCCACCTGGTACACCCCGGTGGTGCCGGAGCGGATATAGCCGGCCACGCCTACAACCGCAGGCTCTACCGCCTCATACAGCTCCGAAGGGGTCAGCTGCTCTCCGGTAATGGCCGGGGGCGGATTCCCGCCGCCGCTCTGGACTGGGGGCGTATCCGGAAGCCTGAAAGGCTCGGAGTTCACCGGATCCTCCGGGGAAACGGGCACCTTCTGGTTATCATAGAGGATGTATCCCCCAAAGCCCGCCACCGACAGAACAAACAGCACGCTCATCACAATGGCCAGCACCTTGACGCCGCTGCCGGAGCCGCCCTTCCCGGCAGGCTTCTCCTTGGGCTTTTTGGGCTTCCGGGGCTTGGGGGGCGGGCCGATGGGACCGTAATCGTTAAAGGTCCACTGAGTCTGCTGTGTTTGCTGGCCGGGATATCCCGGCGCTCCCTGGGGCGGGATTCCGCCCGGGGGCGGCGGGCTGTAGGTATACGGGGGCGGGGAAGCAGGGCTCCCTCCGGGATAGGCCGGGCCCGCCGTCCAGCCGGGAGCGTTCCCCCAGGGCTGGCCGCCTGGCGGGGGCGGAACGGCGCCCTCCGGCTCCTGCGGAGCCGGTCCGGCAGGAGCCGGAGCCTCTGCCTCCCCGGGAGCCGCCGCTTCTGCGGGCGTTTCCTCCGGGAGGGAGGATTCCTCCCTTTCGCCCAGATCGGGGCTGTATTGATCCTTCTCATCAAACATGGAATATGCCTCCTGTATGGCTTTGACGCTGTCTGTGCGGAAAAAGCGCCTTTCAGGCGCAGCGCCCAGAGATTCTGAACAGGCTTTCGGGACAGCCTTACCGTTTCTCAGTATAGCAGAGGTTTGTTCAAAAGCCGTGGCGGAACTTTGGAAGGGCTACGAAAGAACTGTTAATTTTTTTTGAAATTCCCGGTCTTATGCTCCCCGCCGGAGGGAACGGTAAACAGGAACTCCGTGTACTCCCCTTCCACGCTCCGGACAGCGATCTCCCCTCCGTGAAGAGCCACGATGGAACGGACAATATACAGTCCAAGCCCCACCCCGTTCTTATCCAACCCCCGGGAACGATCGGTCTTATAGAACCGGTCAAACACCTTGGGGATCTCCTCCTTGGAAAGGCCGGAGCCGCTGTTTTTCACGCTGATCCGGGTCCTGCTCCCTGCCACTGCAAAATCAAAGGCAAGATATCCGCCTTCATTGGCGAATTTCACCGCGTTTTCCGTCAGGTTGTAGATCACCTGATGCATCAGATCCGGATCCGCGTCCACCATGACCTTCCCGCGATCCAGCCCCCGGATCTCCAGGCGCTTCTTTTCAATGGGCTGCTCAAAGGAGAAAACGGTCTGGCAGATGATGTCCACAATATTGATGTTCGCCCGGTTGACCTGCATCTCCCCGGCCTCCAGCCGGGAGAGGTTCAGCATGGTCCGCACCAGCCGGGACAGCCGCTTCACCTCGTCGGAAACAATCCGCAGGTAATAGGGCTGCTTTTCCGGGGGGATGGTGCCGTCCAGGATGCCGTCGACGAAGCCGGCAATGGAGGTCATGGGCGTCCGCAGCTCATGAGAGACGTTGGCTACAAAGCTTCGGCGGGTCACCTCCAGGGTGGACAGGGACTGAGCCATGTTGTTCAGAGCCATGGCAAGCTGGCCGATCTCGTCATAGCCGGTCACCTCCAGCCGGGTATCCAGCTCTCCCCGGCCGAATTTCTGGGCTGCCTCGGACATCTGCCGCAGGGGCCGCACCATCTGGAGGGAGATGAAATACACCGCTACAAAGGTAACCGCCAGCACCACCACCGCCGACACCAGAAACAGCTTCAGCATTTCGTCCAGAAAGCTCTGCTGCTGGCTGCTGGCATGGGAGGAGGCAAACACATAGCCGATATCCTGAGATCCCAGCTTCACCGGAACAGCCACCGTATAGTAGCGATCCCCATAGAAGCCGCCCAGGGTGCCCAGCTCGGAATAGGAGTCCCGCTCCGCCAGGGCGCTGATGATATCGGCGGGAACCGGCTGCTCCATATGGAAGCAAGGGGGCGCTTCTGTGCAGAACAGGGACGCACCTGTGCTGTCCGTCACAAAGACGGAGGCGTCGATGGCCTCGGAGAGGGCGCGAAGGGAGTTTTTGAAATACCCCAGCTCCAGATCCCCGCCCAGAGTAAAGCCCCGGCGCTCGTAGTCCTCAATGATTTCCGCCGCCCGCTTCACATTGGATTCCAGCAGACGGTATTTGTCCGTCTTGAAAAACTGGGAGGCGAAGATGAGAAATACCGTCCCAAGGATGGTAATGCTCACAAAAACCAGGGTGGCGCAAAGGGAAAAATATTTGGTAAAGATGCTTTTCTGCATGGTTTGGCCCCCTGTAGCCTGTTCAGCTCTCGGACTTGGCTCCGTCCCTGACCTCGAACTTGTAGCCCACGCCCCAGACGGTCTTCAGGGCCCACTGCTCGGACACGCCCTCCAGCTTTTCCCGGAGGCGCTTCACGTGGACGTCGATGGTACGGGAATCGCCGTAGTATTCAAAGCCCCAAACCTCGTCCAGCAGCTGATCCCGGGTATACACCCGGTTGGGGTTGGAGGCCAGGTGGAACAAAAGCTCCAGCTCCTTGGGGGGCGTATCGATGACGCGGCCATCCACCTTCAGTTCATAGCGGGTCATATTGACCGTGAGCTTGTCATAGCTGACTTCCTTGATCTCCTCGGCCTGGCTGGTCTGGGAGATCCGGCGGAGCACAGCCTTGATCCGGGCCACGACCTCTTTGGTGTCAAAGGGCTTGACCACGTAATCGTCAGCGCCCAGCTCCAGGCCCAGGACCTTGTCAAAGGTTTCGCCCTTAGCGGTGAGCATGATAATGGGGATGTTGGACTTTTTTCGGATTTCCCTGCACACCTGCCATCCGTCCAGGGACGGGAGCATGATGTCCAGGAGCACAAAATCCGGGTTGAGGGCGTTGAATTTGACTACCGCCTCCTGCCCGTCGTTGCAGAGAATGACGCTGTATCCTTCTTTTTCCAGATAGAGCCGCAGAAGCTCACAGATATTCTTATCATCGTCTACGACCATGACTTTTTCAGACGCCATTGTTGACCCTCCTTTTTTGGCGCAGACCAATCCCCAGGCGGATCGGCCGTTTCTTTCAGTATAATTCCTTTCTCCGCCAATTGGGTGAACAATCCATGAAGTTTCCTCCAAAGATCTGTGGCTCTCAGCGCAGCCGGCCGGCAGGACCTCGAAGGGGGAAGACCTCGAGAGCGCCGCTCTCGAGCTCTCGCCAAGGGGACGCGTCCCCTTGGATTCCCATCTTTTTAAGGGCGTGGAGGGGGTGGGGGTTCAAGTCTGTACAGACTTGTTACTTTCTGCCTCGCTGATACTCTCCGCAGAGACGATTGCCCGCCTACCCATTTTTTCGTAAAGAAAAAATTCAGCTCCATAGGCGGCGCAGACAGTACGACGCAGAAAGTCCCGAGCGGGTTCTGCTACGCTCATACTCTCTGCGGGGAGGGGCTTAGTGCGACGCTCGGAATCCCGCGCAAACTCTGTGCGGCACAGGAAATGTCCCACACGCAGGAGGGAGCTTTTTTCTTTACGAAAAAAGCGTACTGCGGGAATCAGACTGACTGCGTGGCAGAAAGCCGGAAGTCTGTACAGACTTGACCCCACCCCTTTTCCGCCCTTCAAAAGCCCTTAAAATAACGGGAATCCAAGGGGAATCCCTTCCCCGCTGCGCCGCTAGCGGCGCAGCGCAGAGACGCGAGACAGAGTCTCGCGGCCTTGACCTTCCGTCCACGCAGAGAGCGCCGCTATGGCAGTGTTTTCCGCTGGAATTGGAACTTTTTCTGAATTTTGCCTGATCGCCTGTCCAAGACGAAGGAAATGTGATATAATAAATGCTTAGAACCTGCACAGCCGGAGTGTGCACGGCAGGATTCGAGCCCCGAGAGGAGTGAGTGCTTGATTCAAACGTTTCAGCGCATGATTGTGATTACGGGCCACTATGGGAGCGGCAAGACCAGCATTGCGGCGAATCTGGCCCTGGATCTGGCCCGGCAGGAGCCGGTGACCCTGGTAGATCTGGATATTGTGAACCCCTATTTCCGCTCAGCGGATCTGCGGGAGCCGCTGGAGACAGCGGGGGTGCGGCTGATTGCGCCGGTGTATGCCAACACCAATCTGGACAGTCCGGTGCTCCCTCCGGAGATTGCCGGGATATTCCGGCCGGAAAGCGGTCGGGCCGTCCTAGACGTGGGCGGCGACGACGCAGGCGCGATTGCCCTGGGGCAATACGCCTCCCGCCTGGAAGCGGGGGGATATGATCTTTGCTATGTGATCAACAGCCGCCGGTATCTGACCCGGAAGCCCCAGGAGGCCGCAGAGCTTCTGGGGGAGATTGAGCGCGTGTCCCGGCTGAAAGCTGGCTGGCTGATCAACAATACCAATCTGGGACCGGAGACAACCCTGGAGCTGGTGCGGGAGTCCCTGGCGTACGGGGAGCAGGTGTCTGCCCTGACGGGCGTTCCGGTGGCCTTCAACTGCGTCCGCCGGGACCTTCCTTCCTGGGAGAGCATCCCCAACGCCTTCCCCCTCGCTCTGCCGTTTTAGAGCCTGTTCAGGATCTCCGGGTGTCCGAAGAGTAAGGCCGCGGGAGCAGAGCTCTCGTGATCTTCTCACCTACAGATAAGAATGGAGGATATCAACATGCTGAGCATTGATTACGAACGCTGCAAGGGCTGCGGGCTCTGTGCCGCCGTATGCCCGAAGAAAATCCTGGCGCTCAATTCCAAGCGCCTGAATCTCAAGGGGTACAACCCCGTTGACATCATCGACCCCGAGGCCTGCATCCGCTGCGCCATGTGCGCCACCATGTGCCCCGACGTCTGCATTACCGTTTCCGAGAAAGACTGATTACCATTTTTGAAAGGAAGTACGAGCATGGGTGAAAAATTTCTCATGAAGGGGAATGAGGCCATCGCCGAGGCGGCCATCCGGAACGGCTGCATCCACTTCTTCGGCTATCCCATTACCCCCCAGACCGAGGTCTCCGCCTATATGTCCAAGGTGCTCCCAAAAATCGGCGGGACCTTCCTCCAGGCGGAGTCGGAAATCGCCGCCATCAATATGGTTCTGGGCGCTGCCTCCTGCGGCGTCCGGGCCATGACCTCCTCCTCCTCTCCCGGCATCTCCCTGAAGAGCGAGGGCATCTCCTACATAGCAGGCTCCGATCTTCCCTGCGTGATTCTCAACGTCATGCGGGGCGGCCCTGGCCTGGGCGGCATCCAGCCCTCACAGGCGGATTACTGGCAGGCCACCCGCGCCCTGGGCCACGGAGATTTTCAGCTTCTGGTGTTCGCTCCCGCCACCGTGCAGGAGATTGTTGACCTGATAGGCACAGCCTTCGATCTGGCTGACAAATACCGGATGCCCGCCCTCATCCTGGCGGACGGCATTCTGGGACAGATGATGGAGCCGGTGGAGTTCCCCGAAAAGAAAGAGGCCCCCGCCTCCGCCAAGCCCTATGCCACCACCGGCACCCGCTTCGGCACGCCGGAGGCCCGGAAGCCCAACATTGTCAATTCCCTTTACCTGAAGCCGGATCAGCTGGAAAAAACCGTGGTGGATCGGTTCGCCCGGTATGAGATCGTGAAGGCCAACGAGGTACGGGTGGAGGAATATCTGACCGAGGACGCGGACATTGTGGCTGTGGCCTATGGCGCTACCGCCCGGGTGGTGCGCAGCGCGGTGGAAATGGCCCGGGAGGAGGGCATCCGCGCCGGGCTGCTCCGGCCCATTACCGTATGGCCCTTCCCGGAGGAGGCGGTGGCCCGGGCAGCCGGACACGCAAAGGCCCTCCTGGCAGTGGAAATGAGCATGGGTCAGATGGTGGATGACGTACGTCTGGCCGCAAACGGCGCCTGCCCGGTTTCCTTCTTTGGCCGCACCGGCGGCATCGTGCCCTCTCCGGCGGAGGTTCTGGATCAGCTCCGCGCACTGGCCCGGTAAGAGGATCTCCGGGTACGGAGAAGGGCAAGGCCGTGAGACTCTGTCTCGCGTCTCTGCGCTGCGCCGCTAGCGGCGCAGCGGGGAAGGGATTCCCCTTGGAATCCCATTATTTTTAAGGGCGGAGGGGTTGGGGTTTAAGTCTGTGCAGACTTTCCTCTTCCTGCCACGCAGATAGTCTGATTCCCGCAGTACGCTTTTTTCGTAAAGAAAAAAGCTCCCTCCTGCGTACGGGGTACTCCCTGCGCCGCAGAAAGTGTGAGCGCAGCAGAACACGCCCGGACTCTCTGCGTCGCAGTCCTTGCCCCGCACGTGGAAACGAATTTTTTCTTTACGAAAAAAATGGGTAGGCGGGCGACCGTCCCTGCGGGAAGTGCCAGCGAGGCAGGGGGGCGGGCGCAAGCGCCCGTCCCACCCCCAAAAAGGATGGGAATCCAAGGAGGGCCTGGCCCCCTTGGCAGGAGCTCGAGGGCAGCGCCCTCGAGGTCTTCCCCCGATACCCAAAAGATCCTGTGTTTGGGAGTGCCATGCCAGGCGTTCTGAAATCGATTCTTAGGAAAGGAAGTTTGCATATGGCTGAATTTAAGAAAACCGCTGGTCTGACCGACGCGGTGTTTCATTACTGTCCCGGCTGCACCCACGGCATCGTCCACCGGCTGGTGGCGGAAACCATGGAGGAGCTGGGCATTCTGGGCCGGACTGTGGGCATCGCTCCGGTAGGCTGCGCCGTTATGGCCTACGATTACTTCAACTGCGATATGATCGAGGCCCCTCACGGACGGGCCCCCGCTGTGGCCACCGGCGCGAAGCGCGCCAATCCGGATAACATAGTCTTTACCTATCAGGGGGACGGCGATCTGGCCGCCATCGGCACCGCTGAAACCGTCCATGCCGCTACCCGTGGGGAGAACATCACCATCATTTTCATCAACAACGCCATCTATGGCATGACCGGCGGGCAGATGGCTCCCACTACCCTGCCGGGACAGGTCACCCAGACCACTCCCTACGGACGGGATGTAACCCGGGCGGGCTTCCCGGTGCGGGTCTGCGAGATGCTGGCCACCCTGTCGGGAACCGCCTATGCCGAGCGGGTGACAGTCACCGACGTGCCCAACATCCGCAACGCCAAGCGGGCCATCCGGAAGGCCTTCCAGACCCAGATTGACCGGAAGGGCTTCTCCATTGTGGAGGTGCTGTCTACCTGCCCCACCAACTGGGGACTAGCCCCGGCCGAGGCGCTGAAGTGGCTGAAGGACAACATGATCCCCTATTATCCCCTGGGGGTCTACCAGGACCGGACCGAGAAAGGAGTGTTCTGAGATGGCGGTAAATATGCTGATTGCCGGCTTTGGCGGACAGGGCGTGCTTTTCTTCGGGAAGATAGCGGCCTATACGGGCATGATTGAGGAAAAGCAGGTTTCCTGGCTCCCCTCCTACGGCCCGGAGATGCGGGGCGGCACCGCCAACTGCTCCGTGTGTATTGACGAGAAGCCCATCGGCTGTCCGATTGTTCTGACGCCGGAGACGCTGATTGCCATGAACCGGCCCTCTTTTGACAAGTTCATCGGGGACGTGCTTCCCGGCGGACAGGTGATCTATGATTCCACCCTGATTGACGCCCAGTATGATCGGACGGATATTCAGGCGTTTCCCATCCCGGCCACACAGATGGCCCTAGACAATGAGCTCCAGGGGCTGGCAAACATCATTGTGCTGGGACAGACCCTGTATGCCAAACCCTTCTGCTCCTTTGAGGTGCTCTGCGAGGCTGTGAAAAAGTGTGTGCCTCCCAAGAAGTCTCACCTCCTGGAACCCAACCTCCGGGCCCTGCGCCTGGGCTACGAATACCGCGCATAGGCAAAGCGCTCTGTGGGAATTCCCACAGGGCGCTTTGCCTGAGAGCTTGTTTTGGCTCTCTGCGTGGACGGAAGGGCAAGGCCGCGAGACGCTGTCTCGCGCTCTGCCAAATCGAATCTTTCCACTCTCTATATGAAAAGGAGGAAGTATATCTTCATACTTATCAAGATTCCGAGGAAGCTCGCAGGGCAATCTTTGAATACATTGAAGGCTGGTATAACCGTAAGCGGATACATAGCTCTATTGGTTATTTAGAGCCTATCCCAAAATAAAGGAAGAAGTAGTATAATAGTATCTGGGTGAAGGAAATGGAAGAGAAAAAAGGCTATCAGGCATGGACAATATCAGATGAATTTTGGGAAGCAATCAAGGGCGAAATACCCCCAAAAGAACG
>JAAVZY010000077.1 GCA_022791945.1 Oscillospiraceae bacterium
AAGACCTCGAGGGCTCTGCCCTCGAGTCTCCGCAGTGCGTTGTTTCACAACGCACTTAGGAATTCGGCTTCGCCGAATTCTGAGATGCGCCGCTGGCGGCGCATCGGGAAGGGATTCCCCTTGGATTCCCGTTATTTTAAGAGCTTTTTTAAGGGCGGAAATGGTTGTGGGAGCAAGTCTGTACAGACTTGCTCCCACCTGCCACGCAGACAGTCTGATTCACGCAGTACGCTTTTTTTCGTAAAGAAAAAAGCTCCCTCCTGCGTGCGGGGTAGTTCCTGTGCCGCAGAGAGGCTCCTGCGCAGTAAAACACGCTCGAGACTTTCTGCGTCGTAGTCTCTGCGTCGCCTATGGGGATGAATTTTTTCTTTACGAAAAAATAGGTAGGCGGGCGATCGGCCACGCAGGGAGTATCAGCGAAGCAGGGGGACGGGCGCAAGCGCCCGTCCCCACCCCCATAACCCCCAAGGACGGGAATCCAAGGGGAGCCAGCTCCCCTTGGCGGAGCTCGAGGCAGAGCCTCGAGGTCTTCCCGTTACCGACGGAGCACCTCGGCAAGAACCTGATAGAGCCTTTCCACCTCGACGGGCTTTGAAAGGTGGCCGTTCATACCACATTCTATGGATTTTTTCAGGTCGTCGTCAAAAGCGTTGGCGGACATGGCGATGATGGGGAGCGTCTGGCAGTCCGGCCGATCCATGCTCCGGATCACGCGGGTGGCCTCCAGGCCGTCCATCACCGGCATCATGATATCCATCAAAATCACATCATAGGTGCCCGGCTGGGTGGAGCGGACACATTCCACGGCCTGCGCGCCGTCGCCGGCGCATTCCACCTGAAAGCCCCGTTCCTCCAGGAGGCACTGGGCGATTTCCGCGTTCAGCTCGTTGTCCTCCACCACCAAAATACGATATCCACTGAAGGAAACCTCCTCCGTTTCGCTCCGCTCCTCCAGGGCTTCCCCCAGGGCCAGCGGTATCGTAAAACGGAAGGTGCTTCCCTTGCCCAGCGCGCTCTCCAGCTGGATGCTGCTTCCCATCAGCTGGACCAAACGGCTGCTGATGGACAGGCCAAGCCCTGTTCCCTGCTGCTTCGAGGGATTCCGGCCCACCTGCTCAAAGGAGCGGAATACCCGATCCTGCTCCTCCTTGGCAATGCCCACGCCGGTATCCCGCACCGCAAAGCTGATCAGGGACTCCCCGTCGGAAGAGGGCGTCTCAATCACGGACAGGGTGATCCGCCCCTGCTCCGGGGTGAATTTCACCGCGTTGCCCAGCAGATTGATGAGCACCTGGCTGATCCGCATCCGGTCCGCCCGGAACCATCTGTGCTCCAGGAACGTCTCCAGGACAAAATCTATCAGCTTGGCATCCGCCTGGGGGCCCATCAGCTCCTGAACGGTGTCCAGCATCTCCTGCATATCAAAGTCCGCTGGCTCCAGCTTCATTTTGCCGCTTTCAATCTTGGACATATCCAGAATATCATTGATCAGCCCCAAAAGATAGTTGGAGGACAGCTGGATTTTTTGCAGGCAGTCCAGGATCCGCTCCGGGCTCTGATCCTCCTGGAGGGCAATGGCTGTCATACCGATGATGCCGTTCATGGGCGTACGAATCTCATGGCTCATCCGGGAAAGGAACTCCGACTTGGCACGGCTGGCAATATCATGCTGCTGCTGGTTCAGATGTCCCTGGATGACCTGGCACAGCTCCTCCAGATCCTGAGCGGCCTCCTGATCCTCCAGCAGAGACGGAGGCACATCCAGGACGCAGAGATTCCCCATATAATTGCCGTTGTCGTAGAAGGGAAGCACGACTCCCTCCCGTCCGGAGGAAACGTGCAGGAACTTTTGAAGGACCGCGTCCCCGCTGTCCTCCGGGGAGAGCGGCCGCACCTCCTCCGGGCCCAGCCAGCGGAGGAAGAATTCCTTTTCCTCCTCCGAGTATCTCTGAACGCCGGTTCCTATCTCGCTGCCGTCCCGCCACCACTGATAATTCAGATAGTTGGAGTTGAAATCCGCCCGCAGCAGGGACACCAGCACCCCGCTGGCGTTGTAGTACCGCCCGATCTTGCGGATCATCAGCGTCATCTGCGCCGGGAAATCCCCCTCCTGGCCGAAGAGGTTCAGCGCCACGGAAACCAGGCTTACATCTCCTCCATAGCCCAGCGAGGGGCTTTCGTATTCCTGAAGCGGCGGCAGGGGCCCCTGCTCCTCCAGATCCCTGTAAAAGAGGGGACGGCCCACGGAAACGCTGCGGGCCAGCTTGGCCCTGCGGATTAACAGCTCCGTATCTCCCGGCCCCATAGCCAAACCTGCCTGCAGCCGGACGGGGAAGGATTCCTCCTGCCCATGAGCCGCCTCCAGCAGGGCTTCCGTGAAGGCCAGCCCTCGAGAGCCGGGCAGGTTTTCCAGCCACAGGACAAGCTCGTCCCGGTTCAGCCGCAGGCCCATCGTCCGACAACCGGTGGCCTCTGTCAGGGCCCGGCAGCGATCCAATACCAGGCCGCCCAGTTCCTCCAGCAGCATATCGCCAAACACAATGCCGTTTTTCTCCACGGTCTGCTTCAGCTGATCCAAAAGCAGGCAGACCATCACGCCCTCCGGGCGGTTCTTCCGGCGCTCCGTCAGCTCCCGGAGGCCCGCGTGGCAGGCGTAAAGGCCAGTGACCCCGTCGATGGTGTTCCTCCGGAGCTGCTCGGCCTCCCGCTCCTTCTGTTCCTGGATGTTGCGGATGCTGCCCACCAGCTTCCAGCGCCGCCCACCTGTATCATAAATTGCCTTGCCCGTCAGGGCGACCCAGCTGTGCTCCGCGTTTTCCGGCCACTTCAGCCGGAATTCCGCGTACAGATCGTCACCGTCGCTTTGGAGAATCTCCAGCGCCTGGGAACGGTCATCCTCATGTATGCAGGCAGGATCAATAAAGCAGCCTCCGAAATCGCAGCAGCGCCACTCGCCGCTCATGGTGGGATGGTTGAATATGTCCAGCATCTGATTCTGCCAGTCATGGGAGAAGAAAAAAACGTCCTTGGAGGATTCCAGCGCCAGCTTGTAGCGCTCCTTTTCCTCCAGGAGGATATTTTCCGCCTCCCGCTGCTGATCCATCAGGGAGACAACCACATCATACAGGGCGTCTACCTCCAGAATATTGGAGCGCCTGAAATCCGGAAGGCCAGCCGCCCCTTCCCGTATGCAGCTCATCAGCCGCTGAACCGGCCGGGTCAGATGCCGCACCACCAGATAGATGGCCAGCACGCCGAAGCTCAGGCCCCCAATGACCGCAATCACCATCCAGAGATAGAGGCGGCGGCTGATGCCGAACAGATCCTCTTCTGTGTCCAGACCCAGAAGCACCCAGTCCGTATCCTCATAGGGAACGTTGCTGCTGTACAGCTTCAGAGGACGCGCGACCGCATAGACCCCCTGTCCCCGGGGGCCGGCGCCCTTCACCCGGCGAAGCGTCCGGTAATCCGTCTCCTCCAGAATCAGGCCACCCTCCAGGGAACGAAGCTGATCGTAGAGCATCCCCTTGCCCACCAGAGGCACGTACAGGCCGTTCTCCCTCTGTACAGCCAGCAGATATCCGGACTGGAGGGAATCATTCAGCTCCGCCGCGGGGAAATAGCTGTAAAGGCTCCGGCTGGAAATCTCCACCCCCAGCACCCCGTAAGTCTGCCCGTCATACCGCAGCGGGATGGAATAGGTAATCATCTCATGGGGATCCGCCGGGTTCTTTTCCAGGCGGAAGGGCGGGGACCAGTAGCCCAGATCTTCCGTATCTGCGTCGGGAAAGCGCAGCCCGGCCTGCCAGGGCTCATAGAAATACCGCTCCCCTTCCGAGACGCCCGGGCCTTCCATATGAAACCGGGTGGTCCAGTTGGTGTCCATGGGGATGCCCCAGCTTCTGGAAAGCTCCTTGCTGCCCCGCTCCAGCAGCAGGTCGGTATAGTTGGCCGGGTTGGTGTTGGGGTCAGAGTCCCGGATATAAAAGCCGTCCAGCGCGCCCGCGCGCTCCGCCTCCGGCCCAGCCAGAATCAGAAAGATGCCTGTGGTGGAATTGTTCTGCAGGATTTCCAGGCACTCCGGGAACAGCTGCTCCAGCAGGGCGTTCCGGTGCTCCCCGGAGCGGAGAACCTGCTCCAGCCCCAGCCCCTCCGCTGTCAGGTATTCCTCCAGCAGGCTGCCGAGAGGCTCCGTCCGATCCCGGATGGAGGCCCAGCGCTGATTCATATCGTTTTGCAGAATCACGCCCCGGTTCTCCACCAGGCGGGTCATCATGTTGCCGGAATATTCCTCCAGGGTTTTGGCCGTTCGGCTGACCACCAGCGTGCCCACGGTGATAACGCCCTGGAGCAGCATAATGGCGATCAGGGGGAAGAGGAAGATGCGGAAGATGGTGGCCCTGGTTTTCTTTTGCTTTGGCTTGCTCATGACCGTCCTTTCCCGGTGACAGCGGCATTCAGAGCGTCGCAGAAGGAAGCGTACCATGCCTCGAAGGCGTCCTCGGTGATATAGGGCGCGGCGGCCTCCTCCAGGCTCGCGCCCTGGCCTATGGCCTCCAGCACAGCGGCCCGATCCTCTGCCGCCTGATCCGCCAGGTGGTATTCCAGCACCTTCCGCGCGGCGGAGCCGTTTTCAAAGCTCTTGTTGGTATAAAGGGTTGTATGCTCCATCCCGTCAAAGATGGTGGTCAGGCAGTCCTGAGTCTTGGGAGAGACTGGCAGATCCTGCTCGGCGATCACCTGCTCCAGCTTCTGGACGCTGTTGGCCTCCTTCAGCACAGGCAGATAGCCGGACACACAGCCAAAGCGCAGGTTGTTCTCCGCCTGGGTGAACCATTTCAGGAACTCCACGGCGGCATATTCCCGGCGGCGATCGGTCTTGCTGACCACCATGCCCGCGCCCTGCTGAACCGCATAGTTCCGTCCGTCCCGGAACATAGGGGCGGGCAGCACCAGGTAGTCGATAGGGTGGCTTCCGTTGTCCAGCTCCACCTGGTCCGGAAAGTACATGGCGGAGGAGGTGGAACCGGTATAGGCCAGGATGTCGCCGGTTTTCACATCGTCGGAGCGGAAGGAGCCATAGGCCCCAAAGTATCCCTTGACCGTGGGAACATAGTAATTTTCCCACAGCCGGTGAAGCTCCTCCCTGGGGGTGTTCAGGGTCATTTCCCCGTTTTCCACCTGGAAGATTTCCACGCCAAGCTGCTGCATGCCGATGATAAAATAATTGGCCACGGCGTCCCGGCCGTAGAGGGCCTTGCCATCCCCGGGCACATCCGGGGTAAGGCTGTCGGTCCACTGATAATAGGACTGGGCGGCGGCAGTGACGCCCTCAATGGTGGCGAGATCGTCCAGAGAGGCGCCGGTTGCCTGGGCAAAGGGCTCCCAGTCCGTTTGATTGAGCATCATGATTTCGGTGGATTTGGCAGTGGGGAAGATGCGCAGGGATTCGTCGGCGGCAATGCGTCCTTCCTCTATGTAGGAGTCCACGTACTGGTCAAGCTCCTTCTGGCTCAGGTAGCCCGAGAGATCCGCCAGGGCTCCGGCCAGCTCAATTTCGTAGGCAGTATCGGCGTAAGAGGAGAAGATGTCCGGCATGGCGTCCGCGCCCACCTTGCCGTTGATGGCGTCCCGCACGGCGGATTCCAGGTCGGATACGGAGCCCTGGGAATAGCTTTCCACATAGATGCCCTTCTCCTGCCCCACAGTATCATTGAATTCCTCCACCAGCGCGTCAAAGGCAGCCTGCTGGGAGCCGTTGTAGTAGTGCCACACCGTTAAGGAAACCGGATCCTTGGGATCCAGAGGGCTTTGCTCCCCGCATCCTGCCGGAATCAGCATCAGGGCCGCTGTCAGGCAAGCCAGGCAACCCTTTTTCCATCTGTTCCCTGCAATTTTCATCCGTTCATTGCCCCTTTCATGTCAGGGATTTCCCTGTCTGTCTCATCTCTTTGCTGTCCCATCAAAAAAGCGGCTCGCTCCCGCCGGAGATCAAATATCTCAATGCCATGATAGCACATTCTTTCTGTAATTTCAATCCATGGGGGCAGACTGAGCAAAAGAGGAAGGGATTGAGGCTCTGCCCTGAAGTGTCTTTCTACGCAGAAACTTCCATCTTTGGATTGGGCAGGATTTCATGGGAGAACAGGGGTCCTTTGGTAAAGCAGACGTTTTAAGCCAGCGGCAAAAAAATAGATTTTGGGGCTTTTTGTAATTGTTCTTTACAGAAGGGCTTGCATTTAGCCGGATTTTGTATTAAAGTATAAAGGAAATTGTTGTGCTCACGTCAAGGGAACGGAACGAATTGGAAGCGTTCATTCGTCCGTTCCTTCACAGCCCTATCATGCCGAAGTATTTCGATTTTCGAATACAAGGTATCCGACTGTATGCTGTATCATTTTATGTTTAGGTGGGATCACTTTGCAATCTTCAGAAAATGCAGCCGCTAAAAGCGGCACTGGCGTCAGCATGATCGAAAGCCTGAAAAAGGGTACCTCGGAAATGCTGGTGCTCTCCCTGCTCAGTGAGCGGGAAATGGCCATTCCCCAGGTGAACGCTGCCATGGACGCCCGCAGCAAGGGCCGTTACACCATCAGCGGCTCCTATGCCCTGTTCTACCGTCTGGAGCGGTTCGGCTACATCCGGGACTCCGGCCGGAAAATCGCGGAGGACGGACGGCGGCGGCAGTTCTATTCCATCACTGACGCGGGCAGGGACTATCTCTCTCTGCTGTCGCAGCAGTACAAGGACCTTTCCAAGGCGATTCACAGCATCATGACCAGCTCCAAGTAAAACATTTCTAAGAGCGTGTTCAGGATCTTTGCGTGGTGGTCGGACAAGGCCGTAGGTCTTGTCCCTGCGGCTTTGACCCTTGGGCAGAGCCCTCGAGGTCTTTCCTTTCGACGCACGCAGAGATCCTGAGCAAGCGCCTGCCCTGCCTGATTTCTCCCCGGAAAAACTTGACAGGGAATCCGCCTTATGCTACAATATGTTCACAATAGAAAATGTCCCATGGGGGAGTAGTAGCGCGTTCTGCGTGGCAAGTCAACATCCTGGCTGGTTACAGTCTGGCTTGTCTTAAATCACGAGACTCATGTATAGCCGCAGGGGCTGTACAGGGTCTTTTTTGATCCTGAAATTCCGGGGTATGACAGCTTTGTTTCTGCAGTCATGCCGGCCCTGGCGGTTATGCCTGGGCCTTTTCTTTTGTACAAAATGACAGGATCTGCTTTGGAGCATCGGGCACAGCGCGGCATGTGCGCGGATCGCCAAAGCAGACTCTGAGAGAAAGAGGAATGGTAAAATGGAGCTGACTCTGATCGTCGCACTGCTTATTCTGGGCATTATCCTTATTATCAAGGGAGGCGATTTCTTTGTGGACGCCGCCTCCTGGATTGCGGAAATCAGCGGAATCCCCAAGCTGATCATCGGCGCGACCGTCGTCAGCCTGGCGACCACCCTGCCGGAAATTCTGGTTTCGCTGATGGCGGCGGCGAAAGGGAAGGTGGATATGTCCATCGGCAACGCCGTGGGCAGCGTCACCGTAAACATCGGCCTGATTATGGCCCTGTCCCTGCTCTGCATCCCCTTTATCATTAAGCGGAAGGACTACCTGCTGAAATCCCTTCTGATGCTGGCCGCCTGCGCTCTGATTGTGACAGCCGGCTTTGTGGGAGAGGTGGGGATCGTCCTCTCCATCTGCCTGTTCCTGATCTGCGGGGCCTTCTTCTGGGAGAATATCACCCTGGCCCGGCGCTCCATGGCCCAGAACGGTCAGACGGAGGACAAGCCGGTCATCACCCGGACAGAGGTGATCCGCAACGTTGCGAAATTCGTATTCGGCGCGGCGGGAATTGTGTGGGGCGCTGATCTCCTGGTCAACAACGGAAGCGAGCTTGCCCGCCTGGCGGGTATCTCCGAGCGGATCATCGGGCTGACCTTCGTGGCGGTGGGCACCTCCCTGCCGGAGCTGATCACCACCATCACGGCGATTGTCAAAAAGCAGTCCTCCCTTTCTGTCGGGAACATCATCGGAGCGAACATCATCGATTTGACCCTGATTCTGCCCCTCTGTTCCCTGCTTTCGGGGAAAGCGCTGCCGATTTCCCCGGTGATGGCCGCCTTCGATCTGCCCGCCTGTATGCTGATAGGCTGCGTGGCTCTGATTCCCACCCTGTTCACCCAGAAGTTCCAGCGGTGGCAGGGAATCGCGCTCCTGACCCTCTATGGCGGCTACATGGTGATAACCTGTCTGGCCTGACTAAGACCTCAAGGGCTCTGCCCAAGGGTCAAAGCCGCAGGCTTTGACCCTGCGAGCCTCCTGCCAAAGGGACGCGTCCCTTTGGAATCCCATCTTTTTTAAGGGCTTTTAGGGGCGGAAAAATGGGGGGAAGTCTGTAGAGACTTCCTTCCTCCTGCCGCGCAGAAAGTCTGATTCCCGCAGTACGCTTTTTTCGTAAAGAAAAAAGCTCCCTCCCGGGCGCGGGGTACTCCCTGCGCCGCACAGAGACTCCTGCGCAGGCGCCACTGGACGCAGAATCCGCTTGCTCCCTTGGACGGTGCCCTCAAGGTCTTTCCCGGTATGAATACAACCTCTAAGCTTTCGGCTCTGTTGGATCCCAGGAGATGCATTTGTAAAATAAATTTACAAATGCATCTCCTTTTTTTACACTGTATACACCCGCAGGCTCTCGGCATTCCGTCGAATTTTCTCCGGAAGGCTGTTGACTTTCTATCGAAATCATGATAACCTAATCCTTGGGACAAACGGTGCGCCCTTTGAATTCAATATAATTGTTAATATTCTTTACAAATTGGAGGGAGCCTCTTGCAGACATCCCCGAAAGACAGCTTTCCGGCGCGGATCTTCATGGTCTACGTGATCTTCTACGCCGGGCAGGCTATGTATAACACCTATCTCAACCTGTTTCTGAATGACTCCGGCTTCAATATGAGCGCCATCGGCCTGGTGCAGTCCGCTGCAACGCTGGCGCTGGTGCTCGTCCAGCCCCTGTGGGGGGTTCTCAGCGACAAATCCAAAAGCAAGAACCGGATCATCAGCCTGCTGGCCCTGGTAACGGCGCTGGTCTGCCTTTCCTTCTACGCTTTCCGGGCGGCGCTGTGGCTGGCCTTCTGCGTGATGCTGTTCACCGTCTTTTTCAACCCCATAATCACCCTTCAGGACAATTACACCCTGGAGTATCTGGAGGGCCGGAAGTGGGATTTCGGCCACATCCGGCTGGGGGGCACCCTGGGCTATGCGATCTGCGCTATGCTGGTAGGGTTCGTCATCGGCACCAATTACGGCCAGATCTTCTGGATGATGTCTATCTTCTTCCTGGCGGTCTGCGCCTGCTATATGACCCTTCCGCAGGTGGAGGGTCATCGGCAGAAGCATGAAAAGGTAAAGTATTCCATCCTGCTGAAGGATCGCCCTCTGCGGTGGATGCTGGTATTTAACGTGATCTACTATCTGGGAACAGCCTTTTACTTCCAGTTCTATCCATTGTATTTCCGCAATGAGCTGGGAGCGTCCACACGGCTGGTAGGGATGCTCACCTTTTTCTCCGCCATGTCGGAGGTGCCCTTCTTCTGGTTTGCTCATAAGCTGGAAAAGAAATTCGGAGTCAAGCGGATCATGCTTTTCGCCGGAGCGGCAACAGCCCTGCGGTGGTTCCTGCTGTTCTTCATCAGCGAGCCCGTGGCGGTGCTCTTCATCAATATGCTCAGCGGCTGCGGCTATGTAGGGTTCAGCTACTGCCTGATTAAATACATAAACGATACCGTCCCGAAAAGTATGCGGGCCACGGCTCAGTCCCTCAACGCCATCCTGGGGACAATCTTCTCAAAGATTCTGTTCGCCCCATTGGGCGGCGTTCTCAGCGACCTGCTGGGAATACGGGTGATGCTGCTGACAGCGGGCATCGTGATGCTCTGCGGCGTAACGCTGTTTGCAATTGCATTCAGGCCTCCCCAAAAGGAGCTGCAAAAATAAGGGAAATCTGAATCCCCCTGGAGTCCCGCAAATTTTGGGAGAGTGAGGCCTGTCCCGCAGGGACGATCCGCCCGCCTGCCTACTTTTTGGATGAAAATGATTTCTTCCTGCGTGCGGCGCAGGAAGTACCCCGCACGCAGGAAGGAGCCTTTTTCTTTACAAAAAAAGCGTACTGCGGGAATCAGACTCTCTGCGTGGCAGGAGCAAAGAAGTCTGTACAAACTTGCCCCCACCCCCTTTTCCGCCCTTAAAAAAGCCCTTCAAATAATGGGAATCCAAGGGGAATCCCTTCCCGATGCGCCGCCAGCGGCGCATCTCAGAATTCGGCGAAGCCGAATTCCTAAGTGCGTTGTGAAACAACGCACTGCGGAGAC
>JAAVZY010000078.1 GCA_022791945.1 Oscillospiraceae bacterium
CGCCCTTAAAAAGCCCTTCAAATAATGGGAATCCAAGGGGAATCCCTTCCCGATGCGCCGCCAGCGGCGCATCTCAGAATTCGGCGAAGCCGAATTCCTAAGTGCGTTGTGAAACAACGCACTGCGGAGACGCGAGGGCAGAGCCCTCGCGGCCTACCCCTCCCACCACGCAGAGGAAAGGAGGCACCCACGATGGAAGGAATCCGCATGATAGGAATGTCCATTTGTGTGACTGCGGCGGCGACCTCGCTGTTTTCCATGCTGATCCCGGACGCGAAGCTGGAGCGGGTGCTGAAATTTGCTATCAGCCTGTTCTTTCTCATCAGTCTGGCGGCGCCCTTTGCCTCCTGGAAGGGGGACGGGCTGGGATTTTCGCTGGAGGGGCTGCCGGACAGCTCCTGGCGGCAGGCGGGGCTGGAAAGCGCGGTTCAGAGCCAGTTTGCCGGTCTGGCCGAGCGGAGGCTCTCCGCCCTGATGGAGGAGGCCCTGCTGCGGGAGGGGATCCGGCCGGAAAAAGTTCAGGCCTCCATTCATATCGCCGGAGACGGAAGCGTATCTATTAAGCAGGTACGAATCCGGCTTTCGCCGGGCGACGGCACCGGCGCCCTTCTGATCCGGGAAATCCTGGAACGGGAGACAGGCGCTCCGCCGGAGCGGGTAGAGCTGGAAGCTTTGGAATAAGCATGGGAATCACATGGGAAGGGAAGCAAAAAGCATGGAACAGTGGGAATCGGGCGGCCCCGCCGGGAAAGCGGCCGCAGGACTGAAAAAGCTGTACGGCCTTCTGAAGGGGGAAAAGCGGCTTCGCCTGCTTCTGGCCCTGGGGCTTGCGGGGATTCTGCTGATCGCCCTCTCCGGGCTTCTCCCGGAAAAGGATGCGCCGGAACCAGTCTCAGAGGCGGATACCCAAGCCTACGAGCGCCGCTATCAGGAGCAGGTAACCGAGCTGGTGGGGCAGATCCGGGGCGCGGGAAAGGCCCACGTGGTCGTCACCCTGGAAAGCGGCGTGGAATATGTTTACGCCCGGGAGGAGAGCCGGAGCACGGATCGAAGCGAGGGCGCTTCCCAATCCGCCCGGAACACCGTGGATCAAAAGACCATCCTGGTAGAGGACGCCAACGGGCGGAAAACCGCACTGCTCCGAAAGACCCTGGAGCCGGAGGTACGGGGGGTGGTGGTGGTCTGTGAAGGGGGCGGAAATCCGATAACGGTCATGCAGATTACCGAGGCGGTCAAAACGGCGCTGGGGATTCCTTCTACCAGAGTGTGCGTAGCGCCCCTCTCGGATTCTGATTGAGAACCTGATTATGATATGGGAAAGGAATGGCATGGTATGAAAGGCTTCAAGACGAACGTAATTCTTGGGAAAAAACAGATCGTTCTGGCTTCCCTGGTGCTGATACTGGGAGCGGCGGTTTATCTGAATTGGCAGTTCGCGGACCAGAACGGCGAGCTGGATCTGACCGCCAAGCTGGAGGAGCCGGCGGATCCTGCGGGAGCGATCCTGACCGGCGAGGAGGCGGAGCCTGCCGGGACAGAGCCGGACGGTGAAAAGCTGCTGGGGGATGCGAAGCTGGTGGACAGTCAGGCAGTGGACAGCAGGAGCATTGCGGACGAAACCTATTTCGCCATGGCGCGGATGGCCCGCACCAAGTCCCGGGATGAAGCGATCCAGACCATTTCGGCGATTCTCGATGGAGAGCAGCTCACAGAGGAGGATAAGCAGGCGGCCAACGATCGGGCCTTTGCCATTACGGACGCGATTGAAGAGGAAAGCCGGATCGAAAACCTGGTCAAGGCCAAGGGCTTTGAGGAGTGCATGGTATATATCACAGAGTCCGGGGCCAGCGTGGTGGTAAAGAGCAGCGGCCTGACCCAGGAGCAGGCCACCCAGATTAAGAATATTGTGGTCAGCGAGGGCAGGATCAAGGGCGAAAATGTTTCCATTACAGAAATCAGCTGAAAAAGAAAAGCCGAGGGCCGTATGCAGCGCATACGGCCCTCGGCCCTCACATGCTCCGGATGCCGGTCAGTACCGGTAGGTAGCTTCCGCGGAGAAGCCGGTCTGAAGGATGTCTATGTACTTGAACGCCTCGCCGGTGCCGATGGAAACGCATTCCACCGGGTGCTCCGCGCGGCGGGTATGGACGTGGGTTTCGGCCTCCAGCAGCTCCGGCACGCCCTCCAGCAGGGATCCGCCGCCTGTGAGCAGGATCCCGTTCTCAAAGATATCGCTGGTCAGCTCGGGCGGGGTCTTGTCCAGCACCCGCTTTACCAGATCCACCAGCATCTCCCCAAAGGGCGCAATGGCTTCATAAACATCCTGCTGACTGACGGTAATCTGCTGAGGGTAGGCGCTGAGCAGGTTTCTGCCCTTTACCTGGGCGGTTCGGTGAGAGGAGGGGGCATAGACGGTGCCGATCTCCTTCTTGATCTTCTCAGCCATTTTCTTTCCAATGGAGAGCTTGTACTTCACTGACATAAGCTTGATGATTTCCTCATCTAGCTTGTTCCCCGCGTAGCGCATGGACTGGGACAGCACAATCCCGGACAGGGAGGTGACCGCCACGTCGGTGGTGCCTCCTCCGATGTCCACAATCAGGCTCCCGTTGGGACGGGTGATGTCAATGCCCGCCCCAATGGCGGCGGCGATTGGCTCCTCGATCAGGTAGACCTTCCGGCCGCCGGAATTGACCACGGCCTCTACCACCGCCCGCTTCTCCACGTCGGTAATCGCCGAGGGGACGCAGATGATCACCCGATGCTTTACCAGGAAGCTGTTGCAGGCCCGCTTGATGCACTCTTTCAGCATGATCTCCGTCAGCATATGGCTGGACACCACGCCGTCGTTCAGCGGGTATTCAGCCTTGATGTAGTTGGGGGTGCGGCCCAGCATCCGCAGGGCCTCGCCGCCTACAGCAATGAGGCTGTTGTCCCGGGTATTGATGGCAACCACCGCAGGCTCCCGCAGGATTTCCCCCGCGTCCGCTTTATAAATAATGATTTTCGTTGTCCCCAAGTCGATGCCAATATCCAGCGCGCCCATTGGCCGTTCCTTTCCGAGCGTCTTTTCAGCGCCCTTTCCGTATTTTCTATTTTATTCCATTTAGCATGTAACTTGAGTATACCACAAATTCCTCATAAGTCAAGTGAGAACCTGTCCGGCGCTTTCCAGGCGGCCGGTGGTTGAAGGGGAAGACCTCGAGGGCTTGCCCTTCGACGCACGCAGAGCTCCCAAGCAGGCTCCGGCGAATTTTCGCAAAAAATTTCAAAAAGCTATTGACAAATACCCTCTGCCTGCATATAATAGAGAAGCAGCCTTGAAACAGGAAGCATATGCACCATTAGCTCAGTTGGTAGAGCAACTGACTCTTAATCAGTGGGTCCACGGTTCGAGTCCGTGATGGTGTACCATCCCCAATAGCTCAGTCGGTAGAGCGCGTGACTGTTAATCACGATGTCGATGGTTCGAGCCCGTCTTGGGGAGCCACAGCCCCGTCAATCCTTCGGATTGACGGGGTTCTTACATAAATACGGTTTCTTTTTGAGCGGGGCGGACTGCATTTTGAATCGAAAGGATTGGTTGACAATGCCTTTTTCCGGTGTTGCCTGCAATCGTGTTTTTATCCTCGGCTTCGACGGGGCGGGAGCTGCCCCGGAGCAGCTGAAGGTGCCCGGCATCCGCCGGGTTTTCTCACAGGGCGCCTTTACCTGGAAGGCACAGACCGCCTTCCCGACCATCAGCGCCGAATGCTGGGGCACCATGCTCCATTCGGTGGAGCCGGAACAGCACCGGCTTACCAATGACATTGTCAGCAGAGAGCCTTATCCGGAGGATTCTCCCTATCCTTCCATCTTCCGCCTGCTCCGGGAACAGCGGCCGGAGGCCCGGATGGCCTCCTTTGCGGAATGGGCTCCCATCAACGCCGGGATCATCGAGAGTAATCTGGGCGTGCATATGGCAACCGCCCACGGGGACAAGCTGGGCCGCATGATCTCCGATTACCTGCGGGAGAACGATCCCACCCTGCTTTTTATGCAGCTGGACGGCCCTGACGAGGGCGGCCACACCCACGGCTATTTTACCCAGGGGCACTATGACGCCATTGAGGAGTCGGACGCCGTTCTCGGGATGGTGCTGGACGCCATCCAGCGGGAGGGCATGTGGGAGGACAGCCTGATCCTTCTGACCACCGACCACGGAGGCGGGGGCGGAAATCCCCGCTCTCACGGGGCGGATCACCCCCTGGACAAAACTATCTATTGGGGCTGCTGCGGCCCCATGATCGCCAGGGGCAGGGCGCTTTCCGGCCCGGTCTATGTGGCGGACACCGCTGCCGTGGCGGCAATGGCCCTGGGACTCAGAACGCCGGACTGCTGGATTGGAAAAATCCCGGAGGGACTGCTTCAGGAGCAGGACGCATAGCCGGACGACAGAGCTGCTAAGGAGACGATATCATGAACGACTGCTTATTCTGCAAAATCATTGCCGGGGAAATCCCCAGCACCAAGGTCTATGAGGATGATTCCGTGCTGGCCTTCCGGGACATCAATCCCCAGGCGCCGGTACACATCCTGGTGATCCCCAAGACGCACATTGCCAGCATTGCGGACATCACGCCGGAAAACAGCGGCGTGATCGCCCATATCTCTGAGGTGATCGCCCATATCGCCAGGGAACAGGGATTGAATGAGGGCTTCCGGGTCTGCACCAATACCGGCGCGCACGGCTGCCAGTCGGTGAAGCACCTGCATTTCCACCTGCTGGGCGGCCGCCAGCTCTCCGAGCGTCTGGGCTAGGGGCCTGTGTTCCTTACAGCGGACCTGGTCAGTTCCGCCTCCGGGTCTCCTTTGGGATTCCCGTCTTTTGAAAGGGTCTAAAGAAAAAAGCGGCCCTGTGTGGAATCCAAGTCTGCACGCCTCGCCGCTTTGGCAGAGAGCCTGCTTGGGCGGCGATTGACAAGTAGGAGGAGATGCTGAAATGAGAAAGACAACCAAAAATCTTACCTTATCTGCCATGTTTATGGCAGTTGGACTGGTACTGCCCTTTTTGACAGGACAAATCCAGCAGATTGGCAATATGCTTCTCCCGATGCATCTGCCGGTTTTTCTGTGCGGACTGATTTGCGGGTGGCAGTATGGAGCTGCTGTCGGCGCTGTCCTGCCGCTGCTGCGCGCGGCTGCATTCGGGGCGCCGCTGCTGTTTCCCACCGCTTTGGCAATGGCCTTTGAGCTGGCGACCTATGGATTGGTTGCCGGACTGCTTTATGGATATTCCCGCTGGCAATGTGTAGTTGCGCTCTATCGCTCTTTAATTGCCGCCATGCTTGCGGGCCGGATTGTATGGGGAGGGGTTCAGATTGTATTGCTTGGGCTCAGCGGAAGCGCGTTTACATGGCAGATGTTCCTATCTGGCGCTTTGCTGAACGCCATCCCCGGACTGATTGTACAGCTGATACTGATTCCTGCAATTATGGTCGCATTGAACCGGACAGGCCTGGTAACTTTCCAGCGAAAGCAGCCTTTGGAAAATGCGGCTGCCCGGTAAACGAAGATGATGTTAAAGGACATCGCACAATTACTCCTGACCGAAATAGAACGTCAAGGGGCATCACTGCTCGCCATTGACGGCAGGTGCGCCTCCGGGAAAACCTCCCTTGCGGCGCACCTTGCCGGACTGCGTGACTGCAGCGTCATTCATATGGATCATTTTTTCCTGCGCCCGGAGCAGCGCACAGCGGAACGTATGCAGCAGGCGGGCGGGAATGTGGACTACGAGCGATTTCAGGCGGAGGTTCTGCTCCCATTGCAGAAGGGGCAGGCATTTTCCTATCGGCCCTGGGACTGTCATAAGCAGGAAATGGGAGTGCCTGTTTTGATACCGCCGAAAGCGCTTATGATTGTGGAAGGCTCTTATTCCTGCCACCCGGTCTTAAACGGTTACTATGATCTGTCGGTCTTTCTGAGCGTGGACGCCGCAGAGCAGATACGGCGCATCCGTCAAAGAAACGGCGCAGATAATGTGCAAATGTTTCAGGAACGCTGGATCCCCATGGAAGAGCGCTATTTTCAGTCCTTCCGCATCCAGGAAACATGCGATCTGCGCTTTCAGACTTAGAACCTGTATTCACAGCTGAAAACGGGGTCTGGACGGAGCTTTTCCAGTCCGATCCGCGTCAAAAATGCTCGGAATCCACAAAGGATTCCTCCGCTTTTTTCCTTGACGGACTGGAAAATCCCTCGCCCATCCCCCA
>JAAVZY010000079.1 GCA_022791945.1 Oscillospiraceae bacterium
CGCAAGACGCTGTCTCGCACTCTGCCAAGGGGAATCCCTTCCCGATGCGCCGCCAGCGGCGCATCTCAGAATTCGGCGAAGCCGAATTCCTAAGTGCGTTGTGAAACAACGCACTGCGGAGACTCGAGGGCAGAGCCCTCGCGGCCTTCCCTCCTTCCCAAGGGCTCCCCGAAAAACGGAGCGCCCCTGGACTTTCATCATCCAGGGGCGCTTTGGTTATGCGATATGGAAGCGGGTGATCAGATGATTGAGAGTGCGCGCCTGATCGGACAGCTCCATGGAGACTGCCGCGCTTTTTTCAGCAGCAGCAGAGTTTGTCTGGACAACTGCGGAGATTTCCTTAATTCCGTTTTCCACGGAGACGATCATTCCGGACTGCTGGCGGCTGGCGGCTGCGATTTCATCCATCAGCTCCTTGATGGACTGAATGCAGTGATTGATAACCTGCATCGCCGAAACGGCAAGCTCCGTGGACTCAGCCCCAGTTCTTACATCCTGCACCGACTGGCTGATCAAAAGATTTGTATTCTGAACCGCGTCGGCCGATTTGACCGCCAGATTCCGCACCTCATCCGCCACCACGGAAAAGCCTTTTCCGGCGGCGCCGGCCCGGGCGGCCTCTACAGCGGCGTTCAGAGCCAGGAGATTCGTCTGAAGCGCGATATCCTCAATGGTCTTAATGATGGTGCTGATCTGCGCTGAGGAGCGATCGATATTCCGGGTGGCCTCTGTCAGCTGATCCATCCTGGTATCAGCCTCCGCCGCATAGCCGGTCGCCTTATCCACCAGCTCGCTGGCGCTGCCGCAGCGCACCGTGCTGGTCTGGAGCTGGGCTGTGATGTCGGTTACATTTTCCAGCAGCCCCTGGATGGAAGCGGCCTGCTCCACAGTCCCCTGGGACACCTCCTGGGCTCCTGAAGAAACCTGTCTGGCGCTGGTGTCCACCTGACTCGCTATCTGGGAAATATCCCGGATCATGCTCATCAGGTTTGCATGGATGGACTGGAGGCTTGTGAAGAGAGCCCGGAAATCGCCAATATAATAGGACTCGTTCCGGGACACGTCCACAGTCAGATTGCCGCCGGCGATCTCGCCCAGAATCCGCCCAACGTCATCGATGGTTTTTCGCAGACAGCCACAGACGTGGTGCGTTGTCTTGGCAATCATGCCTATCTCATCAGACCGGTGGTAAAACCGCTCCAGTTCCTGATCGGCGGAGAGATTCAGATCTCCCAGGCGGCTAATGGCCTGCTCCACTGCCATCAGCTCCCGGCCCTCCCGGCGAAGGATCAGCAGCGTGACCAGGATGATGGCCACAGCCATGACCGCACAGAGCACACCCACAAGAATCCGCACCGTTGCCACAGAGCCATAAACCTCCGCGGCGCTGTCACGGACCATGAAGACCCAGCCCCGATCCTTGAGGTACTTATAGACAACCAGCTGCTCGTGGCCGTCTCCGTCCTGGTACGAATATGTAGCGGCCTGGGTGCTTTCATTCGTTTGGATGCGCCGGATGATTTCCAGATATCCGGCGTCTGTGGTTTCGGTGTTCAGAAGAGCGTCGTCTTCATGATAGAGATACACGCCGGTATCCACATTCAGAAACACATATTCACTGTCAGGCAGGCCCCGGATATCCAGGTTCAGCAGCGCATCCATCAGGTGGCTGGCGTAAACGCCGGCTCCCACATAGCCAATACAGCGCTGGCCTTCAAAGATCGGATAGTACATGGAAAGGATCATGCTGCCCGTGCCGGGGGACTTCATAATCCCCAGGTTTGTCAGCTCCTGCCGGGACAAAATGGTGTTTTGAAAGGTATTCAGGGAATCTCCCGTCCGGGTGGTGATCCCGATCGCCCCCTGGGAGGTATGGGTCAGCACATGGGTAGAGGGGGTGGCGATATAAAGTCCCTCAAAAATGCCCTTGACAGCGGCAAAATCCTCTGTATATTTCTGGGCCCGCCTCAGCAGCTCCGGATCCTCCGGAGAAAGGAGGAGCTCCCGCACCTCGCCGCTCAGGGCGAAAGCGGACATATACTCCTCGGCAGAGGACACATACTCGTTGATAATTGCGGCCCGGGATTCTACAGCGTCGGTCATCTGATTGGTAATATCGTTTTCCACCATGGAAGCGGCGTTGGTAGATACGATAATCCAGAGCAGCAGCATCCCAATTAAGGTAATCGCTGTTGTAATAATGCTGATACGCGCCGCAAGCTTCTTGTTTACAAGGAATCTCATAAACATACCTCCAGAACATTGGAAAATTTCAAAATGGACTGTCCCATCCTCCGAACAGCTCACGGATGGAATTCCATGACGGGATCCGTCAGCCATTCGACGCCTGATTATTATAGCACATCATTTTTATATGTCGAGAGGGTACAGATACAGAGTCCGAATTTATATGCAAATATACGAATTGTACAAAACAAATTGCCGGTTCGTTCAAACAGATTGATATTGTATGCAGATTTCAACTTAATAAAGGGAATGCAGGCGCTGTCTTTGTGCGCAATGCCTGATTGCGTTCTTTTTTGGATCCGGCCGCATCCCCGCTTGACCGCACGCCTGAAAAAGTGTATGGTAGGGTATAGATATCAGAACCGACTTCGGGCCCCCGGGGTCGTTGGAAAGGATGCGTGCAATACGTGCAACATATGGAGCTTTCTGCCGCGAAATACACCCGGCTCCGGAAGCTGATCGGCGGCGTTCGGGAGCAGATGGGGTATGAGGAAACCTTCGGAACCCCTATGGAGGAGCTGGCCCACATCGCCCCTCCCAGCCGGTGGCAGCGCCGGATCCTGGCGGAGCTGGAATACGCCCTGACCCTCTCTCAGGAGGGCGCCTTTGACGCGCCCATCGGGCAGGCCCTGGATTTCCTGCTGGAGCAGGCCGCCGCCCAGGGAGCGCTCACGGACAGTGACTGTCAGAAGGCTGAGGCGCTTCTGGAGCCGCTGAGGGCCGCCGCCCAGGAGTACGAGCTGATCCTGGCCGCCCATGCCCACATTGACATGAACTGGATGTGGAGCTGGCAGGAAACCGTCGCCGCCGCCCTGGCCACCTTCCGCACCATGCTGGACATCATGGAGGAATACCCCGGCTTCTGCTTCTCCCAGTCCCAGGCTGCGGTCTACAAGCTGGCGGAGGACTACGATCCCGAGCTGATGGAGGAGATCAAAGCCCGGATCCGGGAAGGCCGCTGGGAAATCACCGCCACCGCCTGGGTGGAAACAGACAAGAACATGCCCGGCGCCGAATCCCTTCTCCGGCACATCAAATGCACCCGGGATTACCTCCGGACTCATTGGGACGTGGACCCCGCCTCTCTGGAAATTGACTTTTCCCCGGACACCTTCGGCCACAGCGCCAACCTGCCGGAGCTGGACGCCTTCGGCGCTGTGAAATACTACTACCACTGCCGGGGACTGGACGGGGATCAGGTGCTCTACCGCTGGCGGGCCCCCTCCGGCCGGGAGGTGCTCGTATACCGGGAGCCTCACTGGTACAACGGAGCGGTCACCCCCTCCCTGGCTGCGGGGCTGGCTGACATCTCCCGCCGGAGCGGCGGGCTGAAAACCGGCCTGATGGTCTATGGCGTAGGGGATCACGGCGGCGGCCCCACCCGCCGGGATGTGGAGCGGGCCCTGGAAATGATGGAATGGCCCATCTTTCCCCGGCTTCGGTTCGGCACTTTCCGGGAGTTCTTCCAGGCGGCGGAAGCTGTCCGGGAGAATCTTCCGGTTGTGGCGCAGGAGCTCAACTGCTTTGCCCCCGGCTGCTACACCACCCAGAGCCGCCTGAAAATGGGAAACCGCCGGAGCGAGCGCGCCCTCTGGGAGGCGGACGCCTTCGCCTCCCTGGCCTCCGCCTGTCTGAAGCGGCCCTATCCCGCCGCCCAGCTGGAGAGCGCCTGGCAGAAGGTGCTGTTCACCCATTTTCACGACATTCTCACCGGCTCCTGTGTCCAGGACAGCCGGGAGCACGCCATGGGGCTGTTCAGCGAGTCCATGGCTGTGGCCAACACCCAGCACACCAACGCCCTCCGGGCCCTTTCCGCCCGGATTGACACCTCCGGGATTCCCGCAGAGTCCCCGGCGGACTCCCAGTCAGAGGGAGCCGGAGCGGGCTACGGCCTGTCCGGAGGCTATCCCAGGCCGGAACGGGGAGGCGGGCTGACCCGGATCTTCCATGTCTTCAACTCCCGCCCGGAGGCCCGCACCGAGGCTGCGGAGATCACCGTCTGGGACTGGCCTGGGGATCTCCGGCAGCTGGAGGCCGTGGACTGTGCCGGGAACCCGGTAAAGCTGGCCATGATGGACGAGCAGCCCCGGAACTACTGGGATCACAAGTATGTCCGTCTGCTGGCGGAGGTCAGCGTGCCCGGCTTTGGGTATACCACCCTCATTCTCCGGGAAAAGCCCTGCCAGCTTTACCGGCACTACTTCAACCGGTCTGTCCGCACCACCCATCCCACAGAGGATTTTCTTTTGGAAAACGAGCATCTCCGGGCCAGGTTCGACTATCGGAACGGCGCCCTTCTCTCCCTGGTGGACAAGGCCTCCGGCACAGAGCTGGTAGCTCCCGGCCAGGACGCCGGCCTCCGGCTGATTCAGACCGAGCCAGCCACCTCCAACGCCTGGCAGATCGGGCGCTACACCCGAATCGATCCCCTGGAAGACACCATCCGGCTTTCCCCGCTGGAATACGGGGAGCTGCGCCAGGGCTTCCAGGCGGAGCAGAGGGCCGCCGGCTCTCTTATCCGTTCCAGGGTGACCCTGGACAAGGGAAGCAAAGCCCTCTGCTATGAGCTGGAGATTGACTGGAACGAGGTAGGGGGCAGGGAGTCTGTGCCGGTGCTGGCCTATCGGTTCCCCCACGCCTTCCGGGCAGAGGAATACCTGTATGACGTCCCCGCAGGAACCCAGCGGCGGAAGCCCCAGCGGCTGGACGTGCCCGCCCTCCAGTACGGGGCGGCGCCCGTCCCGGACGGACGGGCCCTGATGCTGGCTTCGGACTGCAAATACGGCTTCCGGGGCTGTGACGATGTGCTGTCCCTGACTCTGATCAATTCCGCAGTCTCCCCGGATCCCTATCCGGAGCGGGGCATCCATCACATCCGGATTTATGTGGGCGTGGAGGAGGCTTCTCCCGCGGCCCTGGAGGGACTGGCCAGCCGGCTGAATGCGCCTCTGCACCATGTATCCGCCGGGCGGCATGAGGGGAGCTGGCCGCTGGAGGGCTCCTTGCTCCGGTTTGAGGGAGGCACCGCAGTGCTTTCCGCCGTAACCACGGCGGGGGACGGCGGCCTGCTTCTCCGGTGCTTTGAAACCTGCGGCAGGGACACCGAGGTGGTCGTTTCCGTGCAGTCCCCCATCCGCAGCGCGGAGCGGGTGGATCTCATGGAGAAGGTGCTGGAGCAGCTCCAGCCGGAGGGCCCCACCGTCCGTCTGAAGGTATCGGCAAACTCTGTTGCTGCCCTGAAGCTGGTATTTTGAAGGGATAAGGCCGCGAGACGCCGTCTCGCGCTCTGCGGTGCGTCGTTAAACGACGCACCTAGGAATTCGGCTTCGCCGAATTCTGAGATGCGCCGCTGGCGGCGCATCGGGGAGCTGGCCCCCCTTGGATTCCCGTCTTTTGGGGGTGGGGGTGGGGACGGGCGCTTGCGCCCGCCCCCCCTGCCTCGCTGGTACTCCCTGCATGGTCGATCGCCCGCCTACCCATTTTTTCGTAAGGAAAAAATTCAGCTCTGCGTGAGGGGCAGATGGTACGACGCAGAAAGATGGGATCCCAAAGGGACGCGTCCCTTTGGCAGGCGCAGAGAGTATAGACAGGTTCTGTAAAGGAGGACTGAGCGTGGGGATTGATAAATTTCAGCAAACGGAGGGGCTGCTCCGGTGCCCTCTCTGTAAGGATGGGCTGCGGATGGAGGGGGCCAGTCTCCGATGCGGAAAAGGGCACTGCTTTGACATCTCCGCCAAGGGATATGTGTGCTTTCTCCCTGGCGGCAAGCCGTCCGGGCGCTATAACCGGGCCTTCTTTGAAAGCCGCCGCCGGATTCTGGAGGCCGGGTTCTACGACCATATCCTGGAAGGGATCCAGAGCCTGTCCGGCCTCCGGCAGGCAAAGGTGATTCTGGATACAGGGTGCGGCGAGGGCTATTATGCCAAGCGGCTCCGGGAGGAGCTGGACGCCTGCGTCCTGGGGCTGGACTACTCCCAGGATGGGATCAGGCTGGCGGCGTCAGGGGGGAACCGGGTCTGCTGGATGGCGGCGGATCTGGCCAACATTCCCCTGCGCGATCACCGGGCAGAGTGTGTGCTGAACCTGTTCACCCCGGCGAACTATGGAGAGTTCGGGCGTGTGCTGGCCACCGGCGGACTGCTGGTCAAGGCCATTCCCGGCCCGGAGCATTTGGCGGAGCTGCGGGAGCAGGTGCGCGGCAGACTCCGTCGGGTGGCACATTCCGAGCAGCCGGTCGCCAGTTACTTTGCGGCCCATTTCCACATGGAGGAACAGTTCCGCCTGACCAGAACCCTTCCCCTCTCCAGAGAGCAGCTGCCGGAGCTTCTGCGGATGACTCCCCTGCTGTTCGGCCTGGAGCCTCAAGCCCTCCTGGACCTCCGCCTGCCCGCTGTCACCATCGACGCTGAACTCCTCATCGGCCGCGCAAAAAGGTAGCTCCTTTTACCGCTGCCTTTAGGCCTTGTTTGAAAATGGTCAACATACCCAAGTGACGGATCTTTTTCCGCCATACCGCGTTAAAAATTCTTGAAATACACAAAGTATTCCTGCGAATTTTTGCCTTGTCTGGCGAAAAAATCCCTCGCCGTTGGGCATATTGCCAATTATCAAACAAGGCCTAGCGGTTATCGGCAATGCTGGAGAAGCTCCGAGAGCCTGTTCAGAATCTCTCCAAAAGGCTGTTGACTTGGTGCAAAAGGTTGACTATAATGAACAATAGAAGAAACTGCCTGTTTCCGGCTTCTCCGGAGCAGGCTCTATTGGAAAGGAGCAGCTTTGATGATTCATTTCGGCACCGGCGGCTTTCGCGCTGTCATCGGCGAGGATTTCACCCGCGCCAATATCAACCTCCTGTCCCAGGCTCTGGCAAACAAGATCCACCGGGAGGGCGTGGCGGACGCGCCTTTCATTATCGGCTACGACCGGCGCTTTATGTCCGACATCTTTGCCAAGTGGGTATGCAGCGTGATGGCGGCCAACGGCATTCATGCCCGGCTGATCAACCAGGAGGCGCCCACCCCCCTGATTATGTTTACCGTAAAGGAAACCGGCGCCGCCTACGGCATGGCAGTCACCGCCTCTCACAATCCCGCCGAGTACAACGGCATCAAGGTCTTTACCCAGGGAGGGCGGGACGCTACCGCCACTGTCACCACCCAAATTGAAGAGGAGATCGCCCGGATCACCTCCGAGGACGTCAGGCTGATGGAGTACGAGGAGGCCAGGGCCGCCGGGCTGGTGGAGGAAATCAATCCCCGCAACCAGTATATTGACAACATCCTTGCCATCCTGAACATTGACCGGATCAAGGAACGGGATCTCCGGGTTCTGGTGGATCCCATGTACGGCGTCAGCAAGACCTCTCTGCTGACCATCCTGCTGACCTGCCGCTGCGACGTGGATGTGATCAACGATCGCCACGACGCTCTGTTCGGCGGGCGGCTTCCCTCTCCCTCCGCCAAGACCCTCCAGCGGCTCTCCCAGATGGTGGTGGAGAACGGCTTTGACCTGGGCGTCGCCACCGACGGCGACGCTGACCGGATCGGCCTGATCGACGCCAAGGGCCACTTCATCCACCCCAACGATATCCTTGTCCTGCTGTATTACTACTTGGTGAAGTACAAGGGCTGGGAGGGCGACGCGGTCCGCAACATCGCCACCACCCACCTGCTGGATCGGCTGGCGGAGAGCTTCGGGCGCACCTGCCATGAGGTGCCGGTTGGCTTCAAGTATATCTCTGAGAAGATGGAGGAAACAGACGCCCTCATCGGCGGCGAGAGCTCCGGCGGCCTGACGGTCCGGGGCCACATCAAGGGCAAGGACGGTATCTATGCCGCCGCTCTGCTGGTGGAGATGGTCTGCGTCATCGGCAAGCCCCTGACGGACATTCTGGCAGAGATCAAGGCTGAGTTCGGCGCGCATGAGATGAGCGAGTATGACACCCGCTTCTCCCTGGAGAAAAAGGCCCAGCTCCAGGCCCTGCTGTTCGAGGAAAAGAGACTCCCGGACTTCGGCATGGAGATCGAGAAGGTGTCCTACCTGGACGGCTGCAAGGTCTATTTCAAAAACGGCGGCTGGATCATCTGCCGCTTCTCCGGCACCGAGCCCCTGATCCGGGTATTCTGCGAGATGGAATCCCGCCTGCGGGCCGACCAGGTAACCCGGCAGATGCTGGATTTCCTGGGCCTGTAGCTTTGGACAAGCGCTCCCGCCGCCCGTGAGCCTATTCAAAATCGCTGGGTGCGTTGAAGGGAAAGACCTCGAGGGCTCTGCCCTCGAGCTCCTGCCAAGGGGGCCTGGCCCCCCTTGGATTCCCATTAGTTTGAAGGGCTTTTGAAGGGTGGAAAAGGGGTGGAGTCAAGTCTGTAGAGACTTCCTTCTTTCTGCCACGCAGAGAGTCTGATTCCCGCAGTACGCTTTTTTCGTAAAGAAAAAAGCTCCCCCTGCATGCGGGATACTTCCTGCGCCGCACAAGCCCCTTGCCCCCCTTGTTAAAGGGGGGAGGGCCAGGAGCGAAGCGGATGGCAGGGGGATTCCGAGCGTGGCACAGAGCAGCCCCTTGCAGAAAGTCCCGAGCGTAGCAAAGCACGCTCGGGACTCTCTGCGTCGCAGCCCCTACCCCGCACGTGGGGATGAATTTTTTCTTTACGAAAAAATGGGTAGGCGGGCGATCGACCACGCAGAAAGTACCAGCGAGGCAGGAAGTAACAAGTCTGTGCAGACTTAAACCCCACCCCTCTGCGCCCTTAAAAAGACGGGAATCCAAGGGGACGCGTCCCCTTGGCAGGTGCTCGAGGGCAGCGCCCTCGAGGTCTTCCATACAAATGCCGCTCCTGCCGGTGTGGATTTGGCGGAATTGCAGTATTGACATCCGGGGTTCCCGGCTTTATAATGAAAGCATATGCAGATCGGCCGTGACGGGAATGTCCCGCCGGCCTGCCTTTCAGAGAAGGGGCGGATGGTGCGAGCCCCCAGGCAGACGGCGGCGGCGCTCTCCCTGAGCCCGGCGGCGAAAGCCGCTGCGTTTCTCCCGCGTTAAGGGAATCTGAGCGGTCCGGCGGCTCCTGCCGGACAATTTGGGTGGTACCACGGAAGCAAGCCTTCGTCCCATATTCGGACGGAGGCTTTTTGCGTCCCGGGAGACGGATCTCGCGGCAAATTATAGGAATCCGGGAAGACAGGCCTTTGCGCGCCCCGGCGCGTTTCACCGGCGCTGTTTTTGCGGATTGCTGCTGTAAAGGAGAAATCATCCCTATGCAATGGACAGGACTGAACGACCTGCGGGAGAGCTTCCTGCGCTTCTTTGAGGAAAAATCCCACACCCGGCTTCCCAGCTTCCCGCTGGTGCCCCAGAACGATCCCAGCCTGCTGCTGATCAACTCCGGCATGGCCCCCATGAAGAAATTCTTCCTGGGTCAGGAAACGCCGCCCAACACCCGGGTGACCACCTGCCAGAAGTGCATCCGCACCCCGGACATCGAGAACGTGGGCCACACCGCCCGCCACGGCACCTTCTTTGAGATGCTGGGAAACTTCTCCTTTGGGGACTACTTCAAGCATGAGGCCACCGCCTGGGCCTGGGAGTATTTCACCAAGGTGCTGGAGATCCCCGTGGACAGGCTCTGGGTTACCATCTACCAGGAGGATGACGAGGCCTTCGACATCTGGACGAAGGAGGTGGGCGTGGCCCCGGAGCGGATCGTCCGCATGGGCAAGGAGGACAATTTCTGGGAGCACGGAACCGGACCCTGCGGCCCTTGCTCCGAGATCCACTTTGACCGGGGTCCGGACAAGGGCTGCGGGAAGCCTGACTGCCATGTGGGCTGTGAGTGCGACCGGTTCGTGGAGATCTGGAATCTGGTATTCAGCCAGTTCGACAGCGACGGAAACGGCCACTACGCCCCCCTGGAGCAGAAAAACATCGACACCGGCATGGGTCTGGAGCGGCTGGCCTGCGTGATGCAGGACGTGGACAACCTGTTCGAGGTAGACACGGTGCAGAACATCATGAAGAGGATCACTGAAATTGCCGGCGTGTCCTATCATGAGGATCCCAAAAAGGATGTGTCCCTCCGGGTAATCACCGACCACATCCGCAGCACCTGCTTCATGATCGCCGACGGAGTGATCCCCTCCAACGAGGGGCGGGGCTATGTGCTCCGCCGCCTGCTCCGCCGGGCGGCCCGGCACGGACGGCTCCTGGGCGTCAACCGGCCCTTCCTCTACGAGGTGGTGGACACGGTCGCCCATGAGAATTTCAGCGCTTATCCTGAGCTCACCGAAAAAGCGGACTACATCCGGAAGATGGTGAAAAACGAAGAGGACAGCTTTGAGCGCACCATCGGCAAGGGCTTTGAGCTGCTGAATCAGTTCCTGGATCAGCTGGAGGGGGATCGGGGGATTCTTTCCGGGGAATCTGCCTTCAAGCTCTACGACACCTACGGCTTCCCCATTGATCTGACCCGGGAGATCCTCTCCGAGCGGCAGATCACCATTGATGAGGAGGGCTTCCGGAAGCTGATGGAGGAGCAGCGCCGCCGGGCCCGGGAGGCCAGGGGCGCGGGCGACGCCTTTGGCGCCGCTGGAGGCGAAGCGGAGCTGCCGGAGGGGAATACCGAATTCACCGGCTATGAGCGCCTGGACGATCAGGGACAGGTGCTGGCGCTCATCTGCGAGGGCCAGCGGATCGAAACCGCCATTGCGCCTCAGAAGGTGATTCTGGCAGCGGACCGCACCCCCTTCTATGCGGAAAGCGGCGGACAGGCAGCCGATAAGGGCCGGATCTGCGCCGGCGGCTGTGAGCTGGAGGTGTACGACGTGCAGAAATCCGGCGGGCATTTCCTCCACTTCTGTCAGGTGGTAAAGGGCCAGCTCTCCCAGGGAGATACGGCGGAATTTCACGTAAGCCATGCCATCCGGCAGGCCACCGCCCGGAACCACACCTGCGCCCACCTGCTTCAGGCAGCGCTTCGGAAGGTGCTGGGAGAGCATGTCCACCAGGCGGGGCAGATGGTCAACGCCAGGGAGCTTCGGTTTGACTTCTCCCACTTTGAGGCAATGACCCCGGAGCAGCTGGCAGAGGTAGAATATGAGGTCAACCACGCCATCCTCTCCGGCTGGGAGGTCAAGCGGTATGAGACGGACATCCAGTCCGCCAAGGCAGCGGGAGCCATGGCGCTCTTTGGAGAGAAGTACGGGGATCGGGTCCGGGTGGTAGAGGCCGGAGATTACTCCATGGAGCTCTGCGGCGGCACCCATCTGGACAACACCGCCAAGGCGGGTCTGTTCAAGATCCTGTCTGAGAGCTCCGCGGCCGCCGGCATTCGGCGGATCGTGGGCGTGACCGGCTTCGGTGTGCTGGACTGCCTGAAGGAGGAGGCCGCCCTTCTGGCCGGAACCGCGGCGGCTCTGAAGGCTGCCAATCCCCATGAGGCGCCCCTCCGCGCTGCCCAGGTCATGGGCGAGCTGAAGGAGAAGAACAACGAGATTGACCGTCTCACCCAGAAGCTGGCGGATGGGCGGATAGAGGGCCTGTTCGCGAACCTCCAGGAGGTTTGCGGGGTGACCTACCTGACCGCCCTTATGAGCGGCACCAAGCCGGACAGTCTGCGGATCCTGGGGGATAAGGTGAAGGAGAAGGGGCCGGAGACGGTGGCCCTTCTGGTAGGCGTTTATGAGGACAAGGCAAATATGCTTTGTGTCTGCGGTAAGGGCGCTGTGACCAAGGGCGCTCACGCAGGAAAGATTGTCCAGAAGGCTGCCGCCATTGCCGGAGGCAAGGGCGGCGGACGCCCGGACAGCGCCATGGCCGGCGTTGCCGACAACCACAAGATCGACGAAGCCTTCTCTGCCCTGCCTGATCTGATCCGTCAGGTGATGGAGGGCTGAAGCACAGAACCATCAAAAGCCCCGGCTCCATGCCGGGGCTTTTGATGATCAGCGGAGGGGAAGACCTCAAGGGCTCTGCCCTCGAGCACCTGCCAAGGGGAGCTGGCTCCCCTTGGATTCCCATCTTTTTAAGGGCGCAGAGGGGTGGGGGTTGGCTTTTTACTCCCTGCCCCGCTGATACTTCCCGCAGGGACGATCGCCCGCCTACCCATTTTTTGTAAAGAAAAAATTCAGCCCAGCAGGCGGCACAGAAACTGCGACGCAGAGAGTTTCGGGCGGGTTGTGCTGCGCACATACTTTGTGCGGAGGGGGAACACTGTACCACGTAAGGAATCCCCCAGTCAGGGCTACCGCCTGGCGGCGGCATCCCTGCCAGCCCCCTTTAACAAGGGGGCCGAGCCAACACTCTGCGTTGATAGACGCTCTGTGCGAAGTTAAGAGCCGCTCATCCTCTTAACTTCGTCCATAGGAGCACAAGGTTGTCTTGCCTCCCTTGTCAAAGGGAGGGGGACCGCCGTCGGACCAGAGGGACGACGGTGGTGGAAGGATTCCCTCATGGGCACAAAGCTCCCCACCTGCACATGCCGATCGGAAGCACTATCCCAAGTCTCTACGAAATCAAAAGCGGGTTTCTGCTACGCTCATACTCTCTGCGGCGCAGGAAGTACCCCGCACGCGAGAGGGAGCTTTTTTCTTTACGAAAAAAGCGTACTGCGTGAATCAGACTCTCTGTGTGGCAGGGAGAGGGAAGTCTGTACAGACTCAACCCCAACCTCTTCCGCCCTTAAAATTACGGGTTCCAAGGGGATTTAGATCCCCGATGCGCCGCCAGCGGCGCATCTCAGAATTCGGCGGAGCCGAATTCCTAGGTGCGTCGTGAAACGACGCACCGCAGAGACGCGAGACAG
>JAAVZY010000080.1 GCA_022791945.1 Oscillospiraceae bacterium
AAACGGGGTCTGGACGGAGCTTTTCCAGTCCGATCCGCGTCAAAAATGCTCGGAATCCACAAAGGATTCCTCCGCTTTTTTCCTTGACGGACTGGAAAATCCCTCGCCCATCCCCCATTTCCAGCTATGAATACAGGTTCTAAAGGAGAGTCAGACTACGGGAAGGAGTGTTTTTATGGCTGAGGAAAAAGCATCAGAAAATTTTATGATGCGGATCGCCCGCTTCATTGTGGATAAACGGAAAGCTTTCTACCTTGTTTTCGCCGCTATGGCAGTGTTCTGCGCCGCCTCCATCAACAAAGTAAAGGTCAATGACGACATCACCTCCTACCTTCCGGAAAACACCGAAACCCGCCGGGGCCTCACCATTATGGGCGAGGAATTCATCACCTTCGGCTCCGGCCAGATCATGATCACCAGCATCACCCTGGAGCAGGCCCGACAGGTCGCCGAAGAGCTGGAAGCCATTGAGGGCGTCAAGGAAGTGGTTTTTGACGAGACTGAGGCCCATTACACCGGCGCTTCCGCCCTCTACTCCATCACCTTCGAGGGCCAGGAGGAGGACGATATCTCCATCCAGGCCATGTCCCGGGTCAAGGAGGCCCTGGCGGAGTATGACGTATACATATCCTCCGCTGTGGGACAGGACGCCGCCGCCAGCCTTCAGAAGGAAATGGGCGTCATCCTGATGATCGCCGCCGTGGTCATTCTGGCGGTGCTCCTGTTCACCTCCCAGAGCTATCTGGAGGTGGCTGTATTCGTCATTGTGTTTGCGGTTTCCGCCCTCCTGAACATGGGCACCAACTACTGGTTCGGGGAGATCTCCTTCATCACCAACGCCGTGGCCGTGGTGCTCCAGCTGGCCCTGGCCATTGACTACGCCATCATCTTCTGCCACCGGTATGTGGAAGAGCGGGAGAACGGCCTGAATGCCCACGACGCGGACGTGGCCGCCCTCTCCAAGGCCATTGTGGAGATCTCCTCCTCCAGCCTGACCACCATCTCCGGCCTGATTGCCCTGATGCTGATGCAGCTGCGGATCGGCTTTGATCTGGGCATCGTCCTGTGTAAGGGCATTTTGTGCAGTCTGTTGACTGTGTTTCTGCTGATGCCGGGCCTGCTGCTCCTGTTCAGCAGCGGCATGGATCGCACCATGCACAAAAACTTCGTCCCCAAAATCACAGCCTGGGGCGGGATTGTGGTCAAAACCCGGTTCCTTCTCCTGCCGGTCTTTCTGGTGGTTCTGGTGATTGGAATCTTTTTGTCAGGCAGGTGCCCCTATGTGTTCTCCACCAACTCCATCGAAAGCGGCAACCTGCCCGACTACATGATTGCCGCCCAGCGGATCCGGGACGCCTTCGGGGAAAGCAACACCATCGCCGTGCTGGTTCCCAAAGGGGATTATGACAAGGAAGGCCGCGTCCTTCGGGAGGTGGAGGCCCTGGAGCCGGTCACCTCCGCCACCGGTCTGGCCAACATCGAGGTAGAGGACGGACGGATGCTCACCGATAAAATGGGCCCCCGGCAGTTCGCCGAGCTGGCTGGGATAGACATCGATCTGGCCCGCCTCCTCTACCGGGCCTACGGGGTGAGCGTGGAGGAATACGGCGCCATCTTCCAGGATACCGACAATTATTCCGCCCCTCTGCTGGATGTGTTCCAGTTCCTGCTGGAGCAGAAGGATCTGGGCGTGGTGAATCTCACCGGGGAACAGGCTGAAAAGGTGGAGGACCTCCAGGAAACCCTGGACGACGGCCTTGCCCAGCTCCAGGGGAACGACTGGTCCCGGCTGGTATTCGTGGCGGATGTTCCGGAGGAGAGCGAGGAAACCTTCCGGCTCCTGGATCAGATCCGGGAGATCACCCGGAAGTACTACGGGGAGGAGGCGATCATCGTGGGTAACTCCACCAATGCCCGGGATTTGCAGGAGTCCTTCCAGCAGGACAATCTAAAAATCAGCGTGCTGACGGTGGTGTTTGTCATGGTGATCCTGCTGTTCACCTTCCAGTCCGCCGGGCTTCCGGTGCTGCTGGTGCTCACCATTCAGGGAAGCATCTGGATCAACTTCTCCTTCCCCTATCTGACCCATTCCCCCATGTACTTCCTGGCCTATCTGATTGTCAGCGCCATTCAGATGGGCGCCACCATTGACTACGCAATCGTGATCACCAACCGGTACCTGGAGCTGAAAACCCAGATGAACCGGAGGGACGCGGTGGTGGAAACCCTGAACCAAAGCTTCCCGACCATCCTCACCTCCGGCTCCATTATGACAGTGGCCGGGTTCCTGATCTACGGTATCTCCACCGATCCCACCATTGGCTCTCTGGGGCTTGCCCTGGGCCGGGGGACCCTGACCTCCATCCTGCTGGTTATGTCGGTTCTGCCCCAGATTCTGCTGCTGGGAGACGCGCTCATCGAAAAGACCGCCTTTACCCTCAGCCGAGGCCGGAAGCAGCGGATCGACGGAGGTCTGTTCCGGGTGAACGGCCGGATCCGAGGCCAGGTTTACGGCTATGTGGACGGGGAAATCAACGGCATGATCCTGGGCCGGGTAGAGGCCATGATCAACAATCATACCAATCCCGCGGCAGAACCCGCCCCCTCCGAAGAGGACAGGGAGCCTGTCCGGGAGCTTCCGGAAACCCGGGAGCCGGCGCTTTCCACAAAGAAAGAAAGGGAGGAGACGGACAATGAAAGGGACGAACAGGGGCATTAGACTGCTGGCGGGAGCGCTGGCGGCCCTCCTGGCAGCCGGCGGGCCGATCCCTCTCCGGGCAGAGGAGCGGGAGCTGCGGATCTCCACCCCGGAGCAGCTGGCGGAGCTGTCGGCCCGCTGCACCCGGGACAGCTATTCCGCCGGGCTGCGGGTGGTGCTTACAGAGGACATTGACCTGACGGACATAGAGCTTGCCCCGATTCCCAGCTTCAGCGGGGAATTCGACGGGGCGGGGCACCGGATCACCGGCTTTTCCTTTACCGGCAGCGGCTCCAGCCAGGGGCTGTTCCGGCATCTGACCCCCCAGGCCCAGGTGCGGCGGCTGACGGTGGAGGGGGAGCTTGCGCCCACCGGCTCCCAGTCCGCCCTGGGGCTTGTGGCGGGCCGGAACGAGGGCTTAATTGAGGACTGCGTCGCCCAAGGGCGGGTGCAGGGGGATCAGGATGTGGGCGGCGTCGCCGGAATCAATCTGGAAACCGGCGTCCTCCGGGGATGCACCAGTCAAGCGGAGGTCACCGGCAGCCGGCGCACGGGCGGGGTGGCCGGGCGCAATCAGGGCCTGATGAAGGACTGTCTCAACCGGGGGCCTGTGAATCCGGAGCCCAATGAATCGGCCATGGACACCGGCGGGATCGCCGGCCGCAACGAGGGATCTCTGATCAACTGCCAGAACCTGGGAGCCGTGGGCTACACCCATACCGGCTACAATACCGGCGGCATTGCCGGGATGCAGAAGGGCAGGATCCTTTCCTGCCGGAACACCGGCCCGGTGTTGGGACGGAAGGATGTGGGCGGTATTGCCGGGCAGTTTGAGCCGGACGTCACCGAGCTTACCGGGGAGGATCCCCTTCAGGAGCTGGACGGGGAGCTGTCGGCGCTCTCCGGCCTGCTGAAGACCTTCTCCACCCAGCTGAATGACACGGTAGGAGACGCGGCGGATCGGATGCAGGAGGTCAACGACGCGGTCACCTCCCTGCGAGAAGGGATCCGGGGCGGCGAAAATGGCTCCCCCACCCTGAGCGCCGCTTTAGACGAAGCCTATCTGCTGCTCCGGAGCGCCCGGGAGGCTGGGGATACTGCCCTGAGCAGCGCCAGGGCTGCGGGACGGGCCATGGCCGCAGCCCTGGAGGACGTTGGCGACGCCCTTGGAGCCCTCCGCCGGTTAGAGCTGCCCGGGCTCCAGCCGGAGCTGGACGCCGCCCAGGATGCCCTGGAGGCTTTGGAGAAGGATCTGGAGGCGCTGAACAGCGCGCTGGAAAAGCTCCAGCCCCTGGTATCCAGTCTGCGGGAGTATCTGTCGGACGGACAGCTGACCCGGCAGGAGCTGGAAGCCCTCCGGACACAGCTGGAGGCCATTGGGGACACAGGAGCCGGCGCTGCCGGGGAGCAGCTTTTGAAGGACGCGGCAAAGCTGGCCGGCGCTCTGGGGGATCTTCAGAAAAAGCTGGCGGATCAGGCCGGAACGGGCTCTTCCGCAGCAAAGGAGGCCCTTGATCAGCTGGCGGACGCGGGGCGGGATCTGGAACGGGCCTCCCGTCTGCTGGAGGATGCCATGGGGACGAATTGGCTCCAGTCCCTGCGGGATGCGGCGGACATTCTGGATCAGTATCTCAAGCCCACCCCGGACACCAACCGGCTGGCGGACGCCGGCGCGCAACTGGATGTGATCGGCGAGCAGGTGGATCAGATTGCCTCTGAAACAGGCCGTTCCAGCGACGCGCTCAACAGCACCACCAACGCCGTTGTGGATCAGATGGATCAGATCCGGCATACCCTGAACAGCCTGACGGATCCGCCGGAAATCACTGTGGATGACGTTTCCGATTCAGCGGAAACCGCCGGGGACGGGGTCATCCTTTCCTGCGAAAACCGCGGGGAGATCCTTGCGGACAGCAACGCCGGCGGCATTGTGGGGGCTATTTCCCTGGAAATCGAACTGAATCCGGAGGAAAACCTGCTGGATCGGGAGGACGGCGAGGAACGCGCCTGGCTGGCGGACCGGCGGACCCTGCTGAACGCTCGGGTGGACAGCTGCCGGAACAGCGGGAGCGTAACCGCCAGGAACACCTGCGCAGGGGGAATTCTGGGCCTTGGAGAGCTGGGCGCTGTCCGAAACTGCGTGGCCACCGGCTCGGTAGAGGTCACAGACGGGGACTGCTGCGGAGGGATTGCCGGGCTGTCCCGGACAGTGATCCGGGACAGCAGCGCCCTGGTCCGCCTGACCGGGAGCAGCAGCATTGGCGGTATTGCCGGTGAGGGCACGGATCTGTACGGCTGCCGGGCAGTGGCGGACATCGAAGGCGAAGGGGAGCGCCACGGTGCCATTGCGGGCCGGGCGGACGGCGTCCTGGAGGGAAACTTCTACCTGCGGGAGGATCTGGCGGGGGTGGACGGCGTAGAGTATTCCGGGAAGGCGGAAGGGCTGGCCTATGAGGCCTTCTCCACCCTGGAGGGGCTTCCCCCGGCATTCACGGTCATGACGGTCACCTTCCGGGCAGAGGAGCGGGCGGTCCAGCGGATTTCGGTGGAGTACGGCCAGCCCTTCCCGGTGGAGCAGATCCCCGGGGTGCCGGAGAAGGAGGGCTGTGACGGGGTCTGGGAGGAATTCGACCGGGGCCCCATCCGCCGGAGTATGGAAATCCTGGCAGTCTACACCCCCTGGGCGGCGGCGGTTTCCTCCGGGGAGGCCCAGCCTCGGCTACTGGCAGAAGGCTCCTTTGAGGATGGGACGGTTCTGACCCTGCGGGAATGGACGCCGGAGCGGCTCCCCGGCGGTTACCGCCTGGTGGATTCCCTGGACTTTGATTTGCAGTACGGCACGCAGGAGGAGCCGGCGGCCTTTGTGCTGCGGCTGAGGTGCCGGGAAGAGGGAGCGCTGCGGATCGGGCTTTGGAACGGCAGCGGCTTCACCCTGGTGGAACCTGTCCGGGACGGGAGCTATCTGGTATTCCCTGTAGAAGCGCCCGGCCCGCTGGCCGTTCTGGCCCCGATCACGCCCCTGTGGGTCTGGGGGCTGATTGGCGGCGGCACGGGACTGCTGGCAATCACTGCGGCGGTTCTGCTCCGGAAGAAGCGCAGGCCGAAGGCAAAGACCTCGAAGGGCTCCGCCCTCCGAGCCTCCTGCCAAGGGGATTAAATCCCCTTGGAACCCGTAATTTTTTTGGGGCAAGTCTGTACAGACTTGTTACTCCCTGCCTCGCTGATACTCTCCGCAGTGTCAATCGCCCGCCTACCCATTTTTTCGTAAAGAAAAAATTCATCCCATCAGGCGGCGCAGAGGCTGCGACGCAGAAAGTCCCGAGCGTGTTCTGCTACGCTCGGGACTTTCTGCGGAGTGAAACGCTGTGCCACGCACGGATTCCCTCATGGGCACAGCATCCCCCACCCGCACATACCAATCGGAAGCACTATCCCAGTCCGTGCGAAATCGCCAGCGGGCATCTCAGAATTTGGCTTCGCCGAATTCCTAAAAAGAACCACCCCCGCAAGGCTGTATGAAAGATGAAAATGGAAACAGAACAAATCCCAATACAGCAGTCAATGCATAATAATCATAGAAATTGTCTGTATAATACATTCAGTAAAATCCAGTCAGTTTAACTGACTGGATTTACCGTTCAAAAGACTCAAATCTGTTTCTGCTGTTGAAATCCATTGAAATGCGGGGCTGCGGACGGTATAATAGGAGATGTCAGCAGTGCTGAGCGCAGGCGGGAGCCGGCGAGGTACTGCCCTTTCACACACAGGCCCAATCAGGCGGAAATCAAGGAGGCAGTCAATGCTGCAATTTCTTCTGGGGGCTGCACGGAGCGGAAAGACCGCCGCTCTTCATCAGCGGATCGAGGCGCTTTCCCGGGAGGAGAACCGCCGGATATTCCTGCTGGTGCCGGAGCAGTTTACCTTTGAAACGGAAAAAGCCCTCTACCGCCGCCTGGGCGGGGAGCGCTTCAAACGCGTCAGCGTCACCAGCTTTACCCGTCTGGCGGCGGAGGCGTTCCGCCGCTACGGCGGAATCGCCGGCCGCTATGCGGACGACTGTGCCAAGTGCGTCCTGATGGAGCTGGCCCTGGACGAGCTGCGGGATGGTCTGGAGGTCTACGCGCGCTCCCTCAAGGGACGGGGCTTCTCCGGCCTGATGCTGGAAACCGTCTCGGAGCTGAAAAACGCCGGGGTGGATCCCGGGGCCCTCTACGCCAGGGCCCAGCTCCTGCCGGAGCCGGCCCTCCGGAAAAAGGCTGCGGAAACCGCCCTCATCTACGAAACCTACGAATCCCTTCTGAAACGCTCCTACCTGGATCCCCTGGATGATGTGACCCGGGCGGAGAAAATCCTCCGGGAGACGGATTTCTTTGATGGGGCAGTGGTCTTTTTTGACGAGTTCAAGGGCTTTACCGCCAATGAGAACGGCATGATCCGGCTGATTCTCTCCCGCGCGGAGCAGGTGGTCGTCTCCCTCTGCATGGATCCGGAGCGTCCCGGCGGGGAGGCCAGCGTCTTTGCCAGCGTCCGGGAGGTACGCCGGAAGCTCACCCGGTTCGCCCGGCAGCTGAATGTCCGGGTGCTCACCCCGGAGGTGCTCACGGAATCCTACTTTGACGCCCCGGAGCTGGCCCACCTGGAGCAGAACCTGATGTCTCCCGCTCCCCGCTCCTATCCGGGGGAGAATCAGGCCGTTCAGGCGGTCCTCTGCCGGAACGAATATGAGGAGGTGGACTATGTCCTTTCCTCCATTGCCCTGCTGGTGCGGGAGGCGGGGTATTCCTATGACGATATCGCTATCCTCACCCGGGATCTGCCCACCTACCGGGCCAAGCTGGAGGCCGGAAGCCGCCGGTACGGGATCCCCTGCTACCTGGATCAGCCCGCCGGTATCGGGGACAAGCCCCTGATCCGCTTTGTGGGGAACGCTCTGGACTGCGTCCTCCGGGGGTTTACCACGGAAAACGTGGTGGCTCTCCTGAAATGCGGGGTGACTCCCTTCTCCCAGGAGGAGGTGGCTGCCCTGGAAAACTACGTTTACGTCTGGGGAATCAGCGGCCGGCGGTGGCAGGAGTCCTTTACCGCCAATCCCAGAGGCTACCAGGAGCGGTTCACCCAGGAGGACGAGGCTGTGCTGGAGCAGGTGAACCGGCTCCGGGAGTTTGCGGTTCTCCGGCTGGAGCAGTTCCGGGAGACGGTAAAGAACGCCTCCGGCCGGGAGATCTGCGCGGGGATTATGACCCTCCTGGAACAGATGCAGGTCCGTGAAACCATTGAGGGACTGATTGAGGAATTCTACCGGCAGGAGGACTTTGCCCTGGCCCAGGAATACGGGCGGGTCTGGGAGCTGCTGATGGATCTGCTGGACACCCTGGCCGCTGCGGCTTCCCAGCCTCTTCGGGAGGGGATTTCCCTGGAGCGGCAGGAGCGGCCCGTCCGGCTGGAGCAGTTCCAGCGGTACTTTTCCCGGGCGGTTTCCCTGAGCAGTCTGGGTACCCTCCCGCAAGCCCTGGATACGGTTATCACAGGCAGCGCCGACCGGATCCGGATTGGCGGAAAAAAGGCTGTCTTTGTCCTGGGCGTCAACGAAAATGTGCTCCCCTATACCCCCGCCGAGTCCGGCGTGTTCACCGATCGGGAACGGGAGCTGCTGATTGAGGCGGAGATCGAGATTGCCAAGCCCGTTCGGGAGCGGCTGAAGGAGGAGCGCTTCATTGCCTACAAGGCCCTGACCGCCCCCTCCAGCCGGCTCTGCCTCACTGCCCGGCTGGGAGACGTCAAAGGCTCTCCCCTGGCTCCGTCGGGGATCTTTTCCGAGCTGCGGCGGATCTTCGGGCCCTCCGCGGCGATCGGCGCCCAGGAGCCGGGCGGCGCCTTCTACTGCCAGAGTCCCGGCTCCGCCTTTTCTGTGCTGGCCCGGGTCTGTCAGGACGGGGGGACTTTGGCCGCGTCCCTGAAAGCCGTGCTTGAGGAGGAGCCTGCCTTTGCCGCCAAGGTGGCGGGGCTTGACCGGCTGCTGGAGCGGAAGGAGCACAGCATCCAGGATCCGGCCATTGCCCAGGCGCTGTTTGGGCGGAAGATGAATCTGTCCCCCACCCGTGTGGAAAGCTTTTATCAGTGCCGTTTCCGGTATTTTCTGGAGCAGGGGCTGAAAATCCATCCCCTCCGCCGGGCGGAGCTGAACCCTTTGGAGACAGGCGTGCTGATTCATCAGGTGCTCCAGGCGGTCACCCGGCAGGCCGATCTCCGGGAGGGCTATGATCAGGCCCAGGTGCGGGGGATCATCAGGGAGGAGCTGGATCGGTATATTGAAACGGTCATGGGCGGGGCAAAGGATAAGACCAGCCGTTTTCTGTACCTGTACGGACGGATGCGGCTGTCGATTCTGAAGATCGTGGAGCAGCTCCACCAGGAGCTGCTCCAGAGCCGGTTTGATCCCATGGACTTCGAGTATGAGATCCGTCCCGGCGGAGAGGTGACGCCCCTGCAGCTTCTGGGGGAGGATGGGGTTGTGGTAAACGTCTCCGGGAAGATTGACCGGGTGGACAGCTACAAGGCGAAGAACGGTGAAACCTATGTGCGGGTGGTGGACTACAAATCCGGAAGGAAGCAGTTCCGGCTGAACGATGTGCTCTACGGGCTGAATCTACAGATGCTGATCTATCTCCAGTGCATCTGTGAGAACGGGCGGGGCCGCTATGGGAACTGCCTGCCTGCGGGGATATTGTACATGCCCGCGGGGGAGCCGGCCCCCTCCTTGGGGCGGGACGCGGCTCCGGAGGAGATCCGGCGGGAGCAGCTGAAAAGCTATGCCATGAACGGCCTGCTGATAGAGGATCGGGAGCTGCTGGAGGCCATGGACGCTTCCATGTCGGGGCTGTTCATTCCGGTTTCCGTGAAAAAGGATGGGGATTTCACCGCCGCCAGCCGGAATTCTCTGGTGACCCTGGAGCAGCTGGGAAAGATCAATGCTTATATCGACCGGCTGATTCTCGGCATGGCCCAGGAGCTTCGTCAGGGGCGCATTGAGGCGGTTCCCCTGCCGGAGAGCTGCGGCTTCTGCCAGTATCGGGGCGTCTGCGGCATCACCAAGTCCTCCCGCCTGCGGGACTACTGCCTCCTGGACAAGGAGGCAGCCCTGCAGCAGATTCAGCTCAGCCTGTTCGATACCGAAACAGAATAGCCGAAGGGCAAGGCCGCGAGAGCTCTGCTCAAGGGTCAAGGCCGTAGGCCTTGACCCTGCGCGCCTTTCGCCAAGGGGATGGGATTTCCCTTGGATTCCCGTCTTTTTAAGGGCGCAGAGGGGGTGGGGGTTAAGTCTGTACAGACTTGTTACTTCCTGCCTCGCTGATGCTCCCTTCGTGGTCGCCCGCCCACCCATTTTTTCGTAAAGAAAAAATTCATCCCCATAGGCGGCGCAGAGACTGCGACGCACCCGCTCTCTGCCAAAGGGCGAATCCTGCTGACATGGAAGAAGAAGGGCCCCGTATGCCAAGCATACGGGGCCCTTCTTATACGCTTCAAGGCTATGGTTCCGGACAGGCGTACCCCCACAATAAGCAAAATGATCATTCCTGAGCTTGTGACGCCTTTTCTTTTTTCTGTTCCGGAGCTTTGCCCTGCAACCTCAATACCCCTCATATTCCCAAAAGGTTGCAGGACATCTGAAAAATTTTCCTTTTGCCCCCCACAAATTAAAGATGGGATTCCTGTCCTTTGGGAGTTATGGGTGGAGTAAGAACCTGTATTCATAGCTGGAAATGGGGGGATGGGCGAGGGATTTTCCAGTCCGTCAAGGAAAAAAGCGGAGGAATCCTTTGTGGATTCCGAGCATTTTTGACGCGGATCGGACTGGAAAAGCTCCGTCCAGACCCCG
>JAAVZY010000081.1 GCA_022791945.1 Oscillospiraceae bacterium
AAAAGACGGGAATCCAAGGGGAATCCCTTCCCGATGCGCCGCTGGCGGCGCATCTCAGAATTCGGCGAAGCCGAATTCCTAGGTGCGTCGTGAAACGACGCACCGCAGAGCCGCGAGAGCAGAGCTCTCGCGGCCTTGCCCGTTGGGGATACGGGGAGCCTCGGGGGCAGGGCCCTCGGGGTTTTGCCGTGTTTCCGGAATTTCTTTGCTGTTGAATGGAGGCATACCATGAACATACGGTGCGTATGGGAGCACAACGGCAGTGACAGCATCCTGTTCGCCGCTGATTTTCCCGGGGCGTATACACGCGGCGAGACAAGGGAGGCCGCGCTCCAAAAGATGGCCGGGGAGATCGCGTCCTATCAGAAATGGAAAGGGGAAGCCGCGCCGGATTCCCCGGAGCCGGTGATTGTACAGGAGAAGGCGTCTGTGCTTGCCGTCTCGGACGCGGATACGGATGTCCTGTTTGAGCAGGAAAAGAGGCCTCTGCGCAGAGGGGAATATGAGAGTCTGAAAGCGCTTGCGTTGAAATCCGCACAGGATTTCCTTACACTGTACCGGGCAATACCCGATCTGGACAAAAGCTGTCTGCCGGTTCGGGAAACCTTTTACGGGAAGGTTCCGCGCACAGCGAATGAAATGTATGCGCACACCAAAAATGTGAACGACTATTATTTCGGCGAGATCGGCGCGGAGGCTGACAATGAGGGGACAATCCTGGAATGCCGCCGGCGGGGCTTTGCGCTGCTGGAGGGCCGGCCCGATTTTTTGAGAAACGCGGTTCGGCTTGGCAGCTATGACGAGGAATGGACGCTTCGGAAGGTCCTGCGGCGGTTTATCTGGCATGACCGCATCCACGGCAAAGCGATGTATCGCATGGCGCTGAATACCTTCGGCGGCGGTGTTCCGAATGTGTTTTGCTTCCTGTAAAAAACGGCTCCGGCGTCATACGGATAGGAGGATTTGGGAATGTACGAAGCCTGTATGATTTTCCTGTTCTTTCTGCTTTACAGCTTTATCGGCTGGGTCTGCGAGACGATTTGGTGCTCGGTAGGCAGCCGCAAATGGGTGAACCGGGGATTTCTGAACGGCCCCCTTTGTCCTGTTTACGGCTTCGGCGCAATGGCTGTACTCTATCTGCTCCGACCCTTTACAGAAAACCTGTTTACCCTTTTTTTGGCGGCGATGGTGATCACCAGTGTTTTGGAATATTTCACCGGCTGGCTTCTGGAGCGGCTGTTTCACCTGAAGCTCTGGGATTATACCGGGTATTTCTGCAACATCAACGGACGGGTCTGCCTGCGCAACTCCATTCTGTTCGGCTTGATGGGGGTCGCTCTGGTGTGGCTGATCCATCCCTGGCTGAAAGACGTCCTCCTTTTGATCCCCGTTTCGCTGCTGATCGGGCTGTCCTGGGGACTGCTGGCCGTTCTGGCGGCAGATCTCTGGCTCACTGTCCGAAGCGCTCTTCAGCTGCGGGACAGGGTGGCGGAACTGCATCGGGCCGTGGAGGAGCTGCGGGAACGGAGCGAGGAACACCGCCTGGCCCTCCAGCAGCATCTGGAGGAGCGTCGGGAGCAGTTGGAGGGGCGCGTTGCCCAGCAGCGGGAGCAACTGAACCGTCAGCTGATGTCCGCCCGGGAGAAATACTTCCAGCGCCGGCTGATCAAGGCGTTCCCCAATATGTCCTCCCCACACCGGGAAGCGCTGGACAGGCTGAAGCAAGCCGTTGCCGAGCGAAAAAAACGGTGACGCTGTCCCTTTCAAAGGGGAAGACCTCGAGGGCTCTGCCCAAGGGTCAAGGCCGCGAGACGCTGTCTCGCACTCTGCCAAGGGGGCCAGGCCCCCCTTGGATTCCCATCTTTTTTAAGGACGGAAAAAGGGGTGGGGTCAAGTCTGTGCAGACTTCCTTCCTCCTGCCACGCAGACAGTCTGATTCCCGCAGTACGCTTTTTTCGTAAAGAAAAAAGCTCCCTCCTGCGTACGGGATACCCCCTGTGCCGCCCAGGCTTTCTGCGCAGCGCACGCTCGAAACTTTCTGCGTCGCAGGTGCTGCCCCGCACACGGGGATGAATTTTTTCTTTACGAAAAAATGGGCAGGCGGGCGATCGGCCACGAAGGAAGTACCAGCGAGGTAGGGGGGAGGGCGCAAGCGCCCGTCCCCACCCCCGCCCCCAAAAGATGGGAATCCAAGGGGACGAGTCCCCTTGGCAGGTGCTCGAGGACAGCGTCCTCGAGGTCTTCCCCTGATACCCAGGGAGCCTGAAAGGAGAAGAATGACAATGGAGCTGTTTGAATACGATCGGAAGGAAGGGGTTGCACCCCTCTGCGGGGTGGACGAAGCGGGGCGCGGGCCGCTGGCCGGGCCGGTATACGCGGCGGCGGTCATCCTGGATCCCGCCGTGCCCATCCCGGGGCTGAACGACTCCAAAAAGCTCACCGCCAAACGCCGGGAGGAGCTGGACCGGGAGATCCGGGAGAAAGCAGCCGCTTTCTCCGTGGCCTCCGCCAGCGTGGAGGAAATTGAACAGCTGAACATCCTCCAGGCATCTCTCCTGGCCATGCGGCGGGCGGTGGAGGGGCTGGCTGTCCGCCCTGCGCTGGTGCTGGTGGACGGGAACCGTACCCTCCGCCTGGAGGATATCCACAGCCGCTGTCTGGTCAAGGGGGACGCGACCTCTGCCTGTGTAGCCGCCGCCTCCGTTCTCGCCAAGGTGGCGCGGGATCGGCATATGCTCCAGCTGGAGCGGCAGTATCCCCAGTACCAGTTTGCCAGGCACAAGGGCTACGGCACCGCCCTGCATTATCAGCTTCTGGATCAGTACGGCCCCTGTCCGGCCCACCGCCCCTCCTTCCTGCGCACCTATCAGCCTGGACGGGAGGACGCACGGGCTGTCCGGGGCCGCCTGGGGGAACAGGCGGCGGAGGACTGGCTCACCCAGCGGGGCTGGGAGATCCTGGAGCGGAACTACCGCTGTCCCTGGGGAGAGCTGGATCGGATCGCCCGGAAGGAGGGCCTGCTGGCCTTTGTAGAGGTGAAAACCCGGACGGAGGGCGCTCCGGCCGCGGCACGGGAGGCCGTGGGTCCGGCCAAGCAGAAGCGGCTGCTCCGGGCGGCGCTGACGTATCTCCAGGAGCATCCCGGCCGGCTCCAGCCCCGGTTTGACGTGGCGGAGGTGTACCTCTCCAAGGGGAAGCCCCCGGCCTTTGTCCGGATCAACTACCTGGAAAACGCCTTTGATGGGAGCGGATTGGATGCGTCTCTTTGACCTTCACTGCGACACCCTTTCCCGGTGCCTGGAAACCGGGGAGCCCCTGGAGCGGAACAGCGGCCAGCTGGATCTGGAGCGCGGGAAGGGGTTCCCCTGGATCCAGGCGTTTGCCTGCTTCCTGGACGCGGAGGATCGGGGAGAGGCGGCCCTGGAAAAGTTCCTTTCCATGCGGCGGCTTCTTCTGGATACGGCCGGGCGGTGTCCGGGCCTGACTCTCTGGGAGGGAGAGGAGCCGGAGGCGGGGGTCTGCTCTGCCCTGCTGACGGTGGAGGGAGGGCAGGCCCTGGCGGGGCGGCTGGAGAATGTGGAGCGGTTTGCCCGGTGGGGCGTCCGGCTGCTGACCTTGGTGTGGAACGGGGACAACGAGCTGGGGAGCGGCGCCTGCGACGGCATGAACCGGGGGCTGACCTCTTTCGGAAGGGAGTGCCTTCGGGAGCTGGAGCGCTGCGGCATCACAGCGGACATCTCCCACCTGAACGATCAGGGGATCGGGGATGTGTTCACCCTGTCGGCGCGGCCGGTGGTCGCCAGCCATTCCAACCTGCGGAGCGTCCACGGGCATCCCCGGAATCTGACGGAGGAGCAGTTCCGGCAGCTGGTCAGGCAGGGCGGGCTCTGCGGGCTGAACTACTATCCGCTGTTTGTCAGCGGGGAGGCGGACTGCGGGCCGGAGGCGCTCCGGCGGCATCTGGAGCGGATGCTGGAGCTTGGCGGGGAGAACTGCGTCGCCCTGGGCTCGGACTTCGACGGCGCGGGAATGCCCAGCTTTCTAAGAGGCCTGGAGGGAATCGGCGCCCTTTACGGCCATGTGGCAAAGTGGTACGGCTTCCTCCTGGCCGACCGCCTTTTCTACCAGAACGCTTTCGATTTCTTCGCAAGGGGGAAGGCCGCGAGGGCGCTGCCCTCGCGCTCCTGCCAAGGGGATTAAATCCCCTTGGATTCCCGTAATTTTTGGGGGTGGGGGTGGGGACGGGCGCTTGCGCCCGCCCCCTACCTCGCTGGTACTCCCTGCCTCGCTGATGCTTCCCGCAGGGACGATCGCCCGCCTACCCATTTTTTCGTAAAGAAAAAATTCAGCCCCACAGGCGGCGCAGACCGTACGACGCAGAGAGGTTCGAGCGGGCTCTGCTACGCCCATGCTTTCTGCAAGGGGGCAACGCTGTGGGACGCACGGAATCCCCCAGTCAGGGCTACCGCCTGACGGCGGCATCCCTGCCATGCCCCCGACGTTCCTTCGGAACGTATGGGAGAGGGGACCGCCGTCGGATCAACGGGACGACGGCGGTGGAAGGATTCCCTCAGAGGCACAGAATACCCCTGTCTGCACATGCCGATCGGAAGAACGATCCCCATCTGCGCAGGAATCCCTGTGCGGCGAAAGAACTACCCCGCACACAGGAAGGAGCTTTTTTCTTTACGAAAAAAGCGTACTGCGTGAATCAGACTCTCTGCGTGGCAGAAAGCCGGAAGTCTCTACAGACTCAACCCCACCCCTTTTTCCGCCCCTAAAAAAGCCCTTGAAATAATGGGAATCCAAGGGGAATCCCTTCCCGATGCGCCGCCAGCGGCGCATCTCAGAATTCGGCGAAGCCGAATTCCTAAGTGCGTTGTGAAACAACGCACTGCG
>JAAVZY010000082.1 GCA_022791945.1 Oscillospiraceae bacterium
CGGTGCGTCGTGAAACGACGCACCTAGGAATTCGGCTTCGCCGAATTCTGAGATGCGCCGCTGGCGGCGCATCGGGAAGGGATTCCCCTTGGATTCCCATTATTTGAAGGGCTTTTTTAGGGGCGGAAAAAGGGGTGGGGTTTAAGTCTGTACAGACTTCCGGCTTTCTGCCACGCAGAGAGTCTGATTCCCGCAGTACGCTTTTTTCGTAAAGAAAAAAGCTCCTTCCTACGTGGGTGATACTCTCTGTGCCGCAGAGGGTATGAGCGCAGCAGAACCCGCCCGAAAGGCTCTGCGCAGCCTAAAAAAATGGGTAGGCAGGCGATCGTCCCTGCGGAGAGCGGCAGCGAGGCAGGGAGTACCAGCGAGGTAGGGGGGCGGGCGCAAGCGCCCGTCCCCACCCCCTCCCCAAAAAGACGGGAATCCAAGGGGACGCGTCCCCTTGGCGAGTGCTCGAGAGCAGAGCTCTCGAGGTCTTCCCCTGACACCCCAGGAGCCTGAATAGGCGTTCAGTCCTCCCTGCCGGACTCCTTCAGGCGGGCGGCTGCGGAGGCAATCTGGCCGATGACGTCCCGCTCCGCAAAATCCCTGGCCTGGCGGATGGCGTTCTTGAACGCTTTGGGATCCGAGCTGCCGTGGGCCTTGATCACCGGCCTCGCGGTACCCAGCAGGGGAGCTCCGCCATACTCGGTATAGTCCATGCTCTGCTTGAAGGCCCTGATCCGCTTCATGCAGAGCAGAGCCGCCAGTTTTCCGGAAATCCCGGACATGAAGATGTCCTTCAAGCCGTGGGACAGAAGCTTGCCCATCCCCTCGGTGAGCTTGAGCACCACATTTCCGGTGAAGCCGTCCGCCACCACCACATCCGCATCTCCCCGGGGGATGTACCGGGGCTCGATGTTCCCGGTGAAGTTCACCGCCTTGTTTCCGGACAGGAGCCGATAGGCCTCCAGCTGGAGCTCCGTGCCCTTGGTCTCCTCCGCGCCCACGTTCACTAGGGCCACTCTGGGGCTTTTTACCCCCATAACCTTTTCCATATAAATAGAGCCCATAATCCCGAACTGCACCAGCATCTCCGGCCTGCACTCCAGGTTGGCGCCTGCGTCCATCAGAATGTAGCAGCCCTTCTCCGCCGGCAGGATGGGCGCCAGGGAGGCCCGCTTGATCCCCTTGATCCGCTTGACAATCAGAGAAGCGCCCACCACCATGGCGCCGGTGCTTCCGGCGCAGACAAAGGCGTCCCCATCCCCCGCTGCCAGCAGCTGGAACCCCTTTGCCATGGAGGAATCCGCATATTCCGTCATGATGGTTTTGGGCTCCGCCTCCACTGGAATCACCGAAGGGGCGTGAACAAGGTCGATGCCGGTCAGGTCAATCCCATTCCCGGCCGCAGTCTTTTTGAGCGTTTCCTCGTCCCCGGTGACGGTGATATCCACCCCGTACTCCTTCCGGGCCAAGGCGCAGCCCTGGAGAACCGCAAGGGGCGCGTTGTCCCCCCCGAAGCCGTCAACAATGATTCGCATGGTCAGCCTTCCTTTCCGGAATATATCGTCTCATTCCCTTCCCGCAGGGCCTCCGCCAGATCCGCCAGGGACCGCTCCGCCAGCAGCTGGTACCGGAGCTTCTTATCCCGCACCGGCTCCGACAGGGAGGGAAGAATCCCCATGCTGGCTCCCATGGGCTGGAACCGCTTCACATAAGGGTCGCTGATATAGGCGGCCAGGGCGCCCAGCATGGTGGTGCGGGGCAGGGTCAGCCCTGCGTTCCCATGAAGTCTCCGGGCCAGGTTGATCCCCGCCAGGATTCCGCTGGCGGCGGATTCCATATAGCCCTCCACCCCGGTGAGCTGTCCGGCAAACCAGTACCGCCCGTCCTTCTTCAGCCGAAAGCCGCTGTCCAGAAGCCGGGGGCTGTCGATGAAGGTGTTCCGGTGCATCACCCCGTAGCGGACAAACTCCGCCTGCTCCAGGCCCGGAATCAGGGAGAAAATCCGCTTTTGCTCACCGAATTTCAGGTTGGTCTGGAAGCCCACCAGGTTGTACATGGTTCCCTGAGCGTTTTCCATCCGAAGCTGCACCACCGCCCAAGGCCGATGGCCGGTGCGGGGATCCCGCAGGCCCACCGGCTTCAGCGGGCCGTAGCGGATGGTGTCCGCTCCCCGCCGGGCCATGATTTCAATGGGCATACAGCCCTCGTACACCGGAAGCTCGTCCTTGATTTCGCTAAAGTTTTCTTTATCGAAGTCGTGCAGAGGAGCCCGTTCCCCCGTCAGGAGCGCGTCGTAAAACCGCTGATACTCCTCCCGGTTCATGGGACAGTTCAGGTACCCGTCCCCCCGATCGTACCGGGAGGCGGCAAACACGATCTCCCGGTTGATAGACTCCGCCGTGACAATAGGCGCTGCCGCGTCGTAGAAGCTCAGGCTCTCCCGTTCCAGCAGGCGGCGAAGCTCCCCCGCCAGGGCGTCGGAGGTCAGGGGCCCGGTGGCCACCACGCAGGGCTCCTCCGGGAGCCGGACCGCCTCCCCCTCCTCCACCTGGATCAGGGGATGCGCCTGGATCCGCCGGGTGACCCCATCGGAGAACTGCTCCCGGTCTACGGCCAGCGCACCGCCCGCCTCCACTGCTGTCTCGCCGGCTACCGCCACCGTCAGGGAACCCAGCCGCCGCATCTCCTCTTTGAGAAGGCCGGCGGCGCTGTCCAGCCGGGAGGCCTTCAGGGAGTTGGAGCAGACCAGCTCCGCCAGCCCGGGATAGTGATGGGCCGGGCTGTACTTTTGAGGCTTCATCTCCAGCACCCGCACCCGGATCCCGCGGGCGGCCAGCTGCCAGGCGGCCTCGCAGCCCGCAAGCCCGCCGCCGATCACCACAGCCTGCGGCATCAGCCCTCCTCCTTCTCCCCCTTGAGGGGACGCTCGTAGCTGCATTCCTCGTTGGAGCAGTAGAGCCGGGCGCTCCGGCCTGTCTTTTTCAGCAGGGACTTCCCGCAGACGGGGCAGTCCTCCCCGGCGGGAGCGTCCCAAGACAGGAAGGAGCAGCCGGGATTGTGCTCGCAGCCATAGAAGATCTTTCCCTTCTTGGATTTCTTCTCCAGAATCCGCCCGCCGCACTTGGGGCAGATGCCCTTGGTAGCGTTTACAATCTTTTTTGTGTTCTTGCACTCCGGATAACCCGGGCAGGCCAGGAACTTTCCGAATCTCCCGCTCTTAATCACCATATTCCGGCCGCAGAGCTCGCAGATCACGTCCGTCTCCTGATCCGGCACCTTATAGCTGACCCCTTCGGTGTCCACCTCCGCTTTCTCCAGGGACTTCTCAAACCCTCCGTAAAAGCCGTCCAACACCTCGGTCCAGGGCTTTTTCCGATCGGCGATCTCGTCCAGGTCCTCCTCCATGTGGGCGGTGAACTCCGCGTCTACAATCTGGTTAAAGTGCTCCTTCATCAGCTTGGTGGTGATCTCTCCCAGCTGGGTGGGCTTCAGCTGTTTACCCTCCCGCTCCACGTAGTTCCGGGAGAGGATGGTGGTGATGGTAGGGGCGTAGGTGCTGGGCCGGCCGATGCCGTTTTCCTCCAGCACCTTGATCAGGGAGGCCTCCGTATACCGGGGAGGCGGCTGGGTGAAGTGCTGGCTTCCGCCCAGGCTGTGGAGCAGGAGCTTGTCTTGCTCCTTCAGCTCCGGCAGGATCCCGTCCTCCCGCTCCTCGTCGTCCCGGCCCTCCACGTAGAGGACTGTGAAACCGTCGAATTTCACTGTAAAGCCGGACGCCTTGAAGGTATAGCCCCGGGCGTCAATCTGGGCGTTGACCGTATCCAGCAGGGCGGAGGCCATCTGGCTGGCAATGAACCGCTCCCAGATGAGCTTGTAGAGCTTATACTGATCCCCGGTAAGGCTGGCCTTTACCTTCGGCGGGGAAAGCTCCGGCATGGAGGGCCGGATGGCTTCGTGAGCATCCTGGGCGTTGTTTTTGGACTTGTAGATCCGGGGGGTGGAGGGGATATAGGCCTTCCCGTAGGTCTGCTCAATATAGGCGGCGGCTGCGGCCCGGGCCTCGTCGGAGATCCGCAGGGAGTCGGTACGCATATAGGTGATCAGACCTACGGTTCCCAGTTCCTCCACATCCACGCCCTCATAGAGCTCCTGAGCGGCCTTCATGGTCCGCCGGGCCTGGAAGCCCAGCTTCCGGGAGGCCTCCTGCTGGAGGGTGGAAGTGGTAAAGGGCGGGGCGGGCGTCTTTTTCCGCACGCCCTTCTTCACCGATTCCACAATATAGTCCGCGCCCTCCAAGGCTTTCAGCACCTGATCCGCCTGCTCCTGGTTCTTGAGCTCCTCCTTCTTCCCTCCCCGGCCGTAATACTTGGCCACAAAGGGCTTGGCGTTCCTGTCCACCTGGAGATTTGCCTCAATGGACCAGTACTCCTCCGGAACGAAGCTGCGGATCTCCTCCTCCCGATCCACGATCAGCCGGACGGTGACCGACTGGACCCGGCCTGCGGAAAGGCCGCTTCGAACCTTCTTCCAGAGGAAGGGGCTCAGCTTATAGCCCACGATCCGATCCAGAATCCGGCGGGCCTGCTGGGAGTTGACCAGATCCAAATCCACCTTCCGGGGAGAGGCCATGCCGCTTTTCACCCCGCTCTGGGTGATCTCGTTAAAGGTAATCCGGTTGTTCTGGTTCAGATCCACGTCCAGCAGATGGGCCAGGTGCCAGGAGATGGCCTCTCCCTCCCGATCCGGGTCGGTGGCCAGATAGATCTTCTTTTTGTCCTTGGCGGCGGCCTTCAGCTTTTTGATCGTCTCAGACTGGGCCCGGATGTTGATGTATTTGGGCTCAAAGTGGTTCTCCACATCCACCCCCAGCTTGGACTTGGGCAGATCCCGTACATGGCCCATGGAGGCGATGACGTCGTAGTCCCGCCCCAGATATTTCTTGATGGTTTTTGCCTTCGCGGGCGATTCCACGATCACCAGATTTTTTGCCATCTCTATGACCACGGCCCTTGCGGTGCAAAGGCCTTCCTTTCTTCAGTGTTTTCAGCCCTTCCGGCCGGTCAGTCTGTAACGGCTTCCTCCCACGGATTCGGCCACTCCCTCAAGCTCCAGCTCGGTCAGGACGGACAGCACCCGTCCGATGCCCAGCCCCGTCCGCTCCGCAAGCTCGTTCACATAGCAGGGCTCCGGCTCCAAATTAGTATAGACCAATCTCTGCGTCTCATCAAACCCGGCCACAGCCTCCCTGTTGAGCTGGTCCAGCTCCTCCCGGGTGCGGGCGGGCGGCGGTTCCGGCGGGGCAGGCTCCGGCTTGGGACGGGAGATCCGCTCCTGCCGGCCGTCCTCCCGCTTCTGCTTCACATAGTCGCCGGAAATCCGGGAGGGATCCAGCTTTTCCGGGAACTGCCCCGTATACTGGCCGATGACGTCGTCCGGGCTGAACACCGGGATCGCTCCCTGGCGCAGGTATTCCACCACGCCGTAATAGGCCGGGTCGAAAATGCTGTAGGGCGGTACGCAGAACACGTCCCGGCCGTTCTCCAGGGCATGATCCGCAGTGATCAGGGCCCCGCTCCGCTGGGGCGCCTGGGTCACCAGCACCCCGATGGACAGACCGGCCAGGATCCGGTTCCGGGTGGGGAAATACTTGCCCCGAACCGGGCTCTCCGGCGGGAGCTCGGTGATCAGCGCACCGCCCTGCCGGAGGATCTGCCGCTTCAGCTTCCCGCTGCCCTTGGGGTAATCCACATCCATCCCGCATCCCAGCACGCCGATCACCCGGCCTCCGCCCTGGAGGGCGCCCACCATGGCGGAGGTGTCACATCCCAGCGCGCAGCCGCTGACCACCACAGCCCCAGCCTCCGCCAGCCCTTTACAGAGCCATCCGGTGACGCTGTTGCTGTAGTCCGTCTCGTTTCGGGTGCCCACCACGGCCAAAACCGCTTCCTCGTCCAGCCCGGAGATCTCCCCCAGGGTATAGAGCACGGCGGGCGGGCCGTAAATGCTTTTCAGCCGTTCCGGGTACTCCGGATCCCCCATGGTAACGATCCGAATCCCCAGCTCCCGGCATCGATCTGCAATCAGTTCCGCCCGTGCCAGGCTGAGACGCTCCGCCCCCTCCAGGGTCTGTTTCCGGAGAAAGCCCAGCTTTCTCCGCTCCTCCGGCTCCATCTCCCGGAACGCTTTGGCGGATCCCACTGTCTCCAGCACCCGTTTGGGGCCGTTGCTCCCCGGGTTAAACAGCAGGGACAGCCAAATCCAGTCCAGCCTTTCGTCCATGGCGGGCCTTCCTTTCTATTTCGTCATTTCCCACAGAAGAATGCAGGCCGCCATGGAGGCATTCAGCGACTCGGTCTTCCCCTTCATATGAATGGTGACGCACTGCTCGCAGAGCACAGAGGTGCGCAGGGACAGCCCGTTCCCCTCATTGCCGATGAGCAGCACGCAGGGATCCCGGAAAACCGCCTCCCCGATGGGGATCGCTCCCGGATCCACTACGCTGGCGCAGGTCTGCACGCCTGCGGCGCTCAGCTCCGTCAGGAACCGGCCCTCCTCCCCTACGATGCAGCAGGGCATCCGGAACACGGAGCCCATGCTCCCCCGGAGCACCTTGGGATTGTAGAAATCGCAGGTGCCCGCGGTGGCGATCACGCCGTTCAGCCCCAGGGCCTCGGCAGTGCGGATGATGGTCCCCACATTTCCGGCATCCTGCAGGCCGCAGAGCATCACATACTTTCCGCTCTTCTTTATTGTATCCGGCAGGAGGATTTTGTCAAGCTTCTCCCCAATGGCGTAGATCCCCTGGGGGGAAATCTGCTGGGTCAGCTTGGACTCCAGCTCCTCGGGGATCAGGAACCACTCCCCCCATTCCATGGCTTGGGCCAGGTCTGTGCCGCTCCGCTCCAGGCACTTCCCCGTGACCAGCACCACGGGCAGACGGATCCCGCTTTGGAAAGCCTCACAGACCAGCTTCACCCCCTCCAGTGCAAAGCGTCCGCTCTGGCTGCGGTAGCTTTTCAGGGAGGCGAGCTTGGCGTACTCCTTTACCCAGCGGTTATCCTTTGAGGTGATTTTCTCCATAACCTGTTGTCACAGCCCTTTCAGCACAAAGGATGCTTCCTTGCTTCATTTTCTCCGGCTCTCTGCGTGTAAGACCTCGAGGGCTCTGCCCAAGGGTCAAAGCCGCAGGCTTTGACCCTGCGAGCCTCCCGCCAAGGGGATTAAATCCCCTTGGAACCCGTAATTTTTAAGGGATTTTTAGGGGCAGAAAAGGGGTGGGGTCAAGTCTGTACAGACTTCCCTCCCCCTGCCACGCAGACAGTCTGATTCCCGCAATACGCTTTTTTCGTAAAGAAAAAAGCTCCACCCTGCGTGCGGGCTGCTCCCTGCGCCGCACAGGGTATGAGCGCAGCAGAGCACGCTCGGGACTTTCTGCGTCGCGGTCGCTGCGCCGCTCATGGGAATGAACTTTTTCTTTACGAAAAAGTGGGTAGGCGGGCGATCGTCCCTGTGGAGGGTATCAGCGAGGCAGGGAGTACCAGCGAGGTAGGGGGCGGGCGCAAGCGCCCGTCCCCACCCCCACCCCCAAAAGACGGGATTCCAAAGGGACGCGTCCCTTTGGCAGGTGCTCGAGGACAGCGTCCTCGAGGTCTTCCCCTTCGGCCACGCAGCGATCCGGAGACGAAAACACGCCCGGTCGGCCTCTCCGACGCGGGCGGTTCTCCACTGGAATTATACGGCGGCCTTGGCCTTCTCGCACAGAGCGGTAAAAGCGGCCGGATCGTTGATCGCAATCTCAGAGAGCATCTTGCGGTTCAGGGTAACGCCGGCCTTTTTCAGGCCGTTCATAAAGCTGGAGTAGTTCATGCCGTTCATCTTGCAGCCGGCGGAAATCCGGGTAATCCACAGGCGGCGGAAGTCACGCTTTTTCTGCTTGCGGCCAATGTATGCGTAATTGCCGGACTTCATGACAGCTTCCTTGGCCATCTTGAAGTGCTTGCTCTTATTGCCCCAGTAGCCCTTAGCCAGCTTCAGAATCTTATTTCTTCTCTTGCGAGTCGCCATCGCGCCCTTAACACGTGCCATAGTATGATCGTTCCTTTCTGATAGGAACGGGCTCCGGCTTTCAGCCGCCCCGCTCCGGTAATTTCAACGGTGCCTGACGGGCCCTGTTCTTATTTGTAAGGGATCAGCTTCTTGATAGCCGCAACATTGGTCTTATCGGCGTAAGCTCCCTTGCGCAGACCTCTTTTCCGCTTGGTGGTCTTCCCGTGGCCGTTGAGCAGGTGGGATTTGTAGGCATGGGCGCGCTTTACCTTGCCGTTCTTGGTCATGCTGAAGCGCTTCTTCGCGCCGGAATGAGTTTTCAGTTTAGGCATAATAAATGAGCCTCCTTAAATCTCTGGTTATTTTGCGGCTTTGGATGCGATAAACATAGCTAAGCTCCGGCCCTCCATCTTCGGGGGCTTCTCAACAGAACCCACCTCCGTGCAGGCTGTCATGAATTGCTCGAGCAGGGTTCTTCCCATTTCGGGATGGGCCATTTCCCGGCCCCGGAAACGAACGGAAACCTTCACCTTGTCCCCCGCGGCCAGAAACTTTTTCGCCTGATTGACCTTTGTCTCCAGATCGTGGGTGTCAATGTTCAGGCCCATCCGAACCTCTTTGATCTCCACGATCTTCTGGTTCTTCCGGGCTTCCTTTTCCCGCTTGGCCTGTTCATAACGGTACTTGCCGTAGTCCATGATGCGGCAGACCGGGGGCGTGGCCTGGGGAGCAATCTTGACCAGATCCAGATTCTGCTCGGCTGCAAGCTTCATGGCCTCTCTGGGAGACATGATGCCGAGCTGACTGCCGTCGCTTCCCACCACCCGGATTTCCTTATCCCGGATTTCCCCGTTCATGAACAATTCATTACTTTTGCTAATAAGAAAGCACCTCCATCAATTCCCGCCCTCGGAGCGGAAGCCTATTGTAAAACCAACAAAGCGCAGACAACCGCCTGCGCTTTTTCTCAACATGAAAGAGCCTTCATCATATAGATGAACACTTTCAATATTGACCCATGCGGCAGGCACCCATAGGTGAGAACGCAAACCGGTTCTGCTTTGTTTTCTTATATAGGATATCACCCCTCGCAAAGATTGTCAAGAGGTTTCAGCAAAAACGATCATTCTCCAGATTTAGAAGCTATGTACACAGCGGGAAAGACCTCGAGGGCTCTGCCCAAGGGTCAAAGCCGCAGGCTTTGGCCCTTGGGCGGCGCCCTCGAGGTCTTCCCCGTTGCAAGTGCCAGCTTCTCAAGGGCTTTGCCTTATTCAGATTTCATCCGATTCGGAAAAAAATCCCAGAATACATCTTGCAAACAAGAAAAAAGTGCGATATACTAAAATAAAGTACTATTTACTCGCAATAGATGTGCTGTCTGTCGATCTAAGAACATGAAAGTCATACAATCTTTTCTTTATGTTCCAAATAAAATAAGATTCTATGGGTATGAGCGAGCGCACAGGGAGAAGGGTGAAGTTATACCTTCTCTATCTGTGCGCTCTGTTTTTTGCCAAAAAAGGGGGTGTTCAGAGTATAAGCGGTATCCATAGATATGAATTACAGAAAGAGAGGAAATCTGCACGAAAGAACCCGCCTCAAAAGACGATACTCCAGACGCTTTCCGATTCTCCAGGAAAAAATTGTCGAAAAGAAGAAGGCAATTGGAATAATCAGGAAGAAAGCGGATTATTGTTCCTGTACGGCATCATAAGAATCCGGTACGATAGAAAGTATCGGAGGGGAGGACGGTGCTGAGAAGGGTATTTGGGATGAATCTGAAATATCAAAGGCTGCGTCAGGGCCTGACGCAGGAGGAAGCAGCGGCCAGATGCAAGATCAGCAGTGAATATTGGGGCAAAATGGAGCGCGGCGTACAAGCCGCAACCTTGGACGTCGTTGAAAAGGTAAGCGTCGGGCTGAATGTAGATGCAAAGGAGCTGCTCAATGAAGTCACATAATGAACACCCCAAATTCAAAGAGTCTGATGCGGCGGACGTCCGGATATGCGCTCTGCTGAATCAGCTCGGCGTAACCGCCAATTACATCGGCTTTTTTCACACTGCATGCGCGGTCGCATTCTGTATGGAGGATCCTCACCGGCTTCTGCTGGTCACGAAGTGGGTCTATCCGGAGGTAGCCAGGGCGTATCATACAAACTGGCGGGCAGTGGAACGGAACATCCGAACAGTGACCCGCATCGTCTGGCAGGAGAACCGCCCCTTACTGGAACGACTGGCCCGCCGTCCCCTGGCGAAAAAGCCCTGCGCCGCCCAGCTTCTTGCCATCCTCTCCTCCAGCCTGCTGTCGGATGAGGCATGAGCTGTCCCTTCCTTGCGCAAAAGGGCAAGGCAAACCATTGCGGTCTGCCTTGCCCTTATCCCTTTTTAATAAATGTATCTTCCCGCCAGAGCCTTCTTTTTTGTTTGTGTGGTTTCTAAAGATCGTTCCGCACCAGATCCGCAAGGGACTCCCGGCGGACAGCAAGATGAGCGGTTCCGTCCAGGAGCATCACCACCGGAGGGCGGGGCACCCGGTTATAGTTGGACGCCATGGAGTAGTTATACGCCCCTGTGGAGAACACCGCCAGGATGTCGCCGGGGCCGCACTGCTGCACCCTTGCCTCTTTGGCCAGCAGATCCCCGCTTTCACAGCAGCGGCCCGCAATAGCGGCAGTGAGCGTCTTGTCCCCCCCCGCCCGGTTGGCAACGGTAAACGTATACTCCGCCCCGTAAAGGGCATAGCGGATATTGTCGGTCATGCCGCCGTCCACAGACAGATAGGTGCGCACTCCCGGAATCTCCCGGCGGTTTCCGATCTCGTAAAGGGTAATTCCCGCCGCTCCCACAATAGAACGGCCCGGTTCCATGATCACAAAGGGCAGCGGATAGTCCAGCCCTGCGCAAGTCTCCTTTAGCGTCTGCGTCACTGCCTCCATATATTGGCCGTAGGGGACAGGATCGTCCGCCTGGGTATAGCGGATGCCAAATCCGCCACCCAGGTTCAGGTCGGACAGGACTGCTCCGGTCTTCGCCCGCACCTCTGCCAGGAAGCCCATCAGCACCTCCGCCTCACGCCGGAAGGGCTCCAGCTGGAAAATCTGGGATCCGATGTGGGCGTGGACGCCCCGCAGCTCCAGATGAGGCTTGGAGAGGGCGTGCTCCACCGCCTCCAGGGCGATTCCCAGCTCAATGGCAAAGCCGAACTTGCTGTCGATGCCGCCGGTGCGAATAAAATCATGGGTGTGGGCCTCGATTCCGGGACAGAGCCGGAGCAGAATCCCGGCCTTTCTCCCCTTCCGGGCTGCGATCTCCTCCAGCAGATCCAGCTCCCGGAAGGAATCCGCAACAATCCGGCCCACGCCGCAGTCCAGAGCATATTCCAGCTCCGCAGGCGTCTTATTGTTGCCGTGATAGCAGATCAGCGCGGGATCAAACCCAGCTTCCATGGCAGTGTAAAGCTCGCCCATGGAAACCGCGTCGGCCCCGATCCCCTCCTCCCGGCAGACCCGGTAAATATGCTTGCAGGAGAACGCCTTGCTGGCGTAGCATACCAGCCCCCGGCCCTGGTAGTAGTTTTCCATCGAGACACGGTACATGGCGATGGTATCCCGGATCATCCGTTCGTCCATCACATAAAGAGGCGTGCCGTACTCCCTTGCCAGCTCTACTGTGTCAAAGCCGGCAAAGACCAGATGCCCCCGGTTGTTGATGCTGATGTTGTCCTGATGCATACACTCATTCCTTATCAGAAGTGATGTTCGTAAAGGGAAGGCCGCGAGGGCTCTGCCCTCGCGCTCTCGCCAAGGGGACGCGTCCCCTTGGATTCCCATCTTTTGGGGATTATGGGGTGTAGAATTTCAATTCCTGCCTCGCTGGTGCTTCCCACAAGAAACGATCGCCCGCCTACCCATTTTTCGTAAAGAAAAAATTCAGCTCTGAGAGCGGGACAGGGGCTGCGACGCAGAAAGCTTCGAGCGGGCTCTGCGCAGAAATCCCTGTGCGGCACAGGAACTACCCCGCACGCAGGAGGGAGCTTTTTTCTTTACGAAAAAAGCGTCCTGCGGGAATCAGACTCTCTGCGCGGCAGGGAGAAGGAAGTCTGTACAGACTTGACCCCCAACCCTTTCCGCCCCTAAAAAGCCCTTAAAAATTACGGGTTCCAAGGGGATTAAATCCCCTTGGCAGGAGGCTCGCAGGGTCAAAGCCTGCGGCTTTGACCCTTGGGCAGAGCCCTCGAGGTCTTAGACTCCGCACAGGCTCTGCAAAATCCCACGAAACTCATCAGCTCCCGCGCCGGTCTGGCTGGAGAACGGAAGGATGGTGAGATCCTCTCCGCCGGGGAGCTCACGGCGGATATCCTCCATCCGCCGGGCGGTTTCAGTCTTGTTCAGCTTGTCGCTCTTGGTCAAAAGAACCAGAAAAGGAAGCTCGCGGGCCAGCAGGAACTCTGCCATCTGCACGTCCAGCGGGGAGGCGGGATGACGCATGTCCACCAGCAGGATCACCAGCCGAAGGCTCCGATCCTGGGCAAAATAGCCTTCTATCAGCTCCGACCAGCGCAGCTGCTCGCTTTTGGCCGCCTTGGCATACCCGTAGCCGGGCAGATCCACAAACCGAACCTCCCCTACCCCATAAAAATTGATCGTGGCGGTCTTGCCTGGCACGGAGCTGACCCGCGCCAGGCTTTTCCGCTGAAAAATCCGATTGATGGCCGAGGATTTCCCCACATTGGAGCGGCCGGCAAAGGCAATCTCCATCCCTTGGGAGGGAGGCAGCTGGCTGGCAAGCCCATACGAAGCCAGAAACTCCGCTTGATTGAAATTCAACGGCAAGCTCCTTCCCTCCTCAGCAGACCGCAGGCACCTGGACGGATGCAGGCTGCTCCGTCCAAACCGGCAGAGACGCGGCGTCCTCAGGCGTGGGCGGCTCCCGCAGAGCCACCTCCAGCACCGCGTCCACTGTCTCCACCGGAACAAACGTCAGCCCGTCCAGAATCACCTGATCAAACTCCTTCAAATCCGGCTCGTTCTCCTTGGGGATGATGACCACCTTTTTCTCCTCCCGATAAGCGGCCATGGACTTTTCCTTCAGCCCGCCGATGGCCATCGCCCGGCCCCGCAGGGAAATCTCCCCGGTCATGGCCACATCTCCCCGAACCGGAATCCCCGTCAGGGCGGAAACCAGGGCGGTCACCATTGTAACCCCCGCGCTGGGGCCGTCCTTCGGCACCGCGCCCTCCGGCGCATGAATGTGGATGTCGCACTCCTTATAAAAGTCCGGGCGGATGTGATACCGCTCCGCAATGCTCCGCACATAGCTGACCGCAATGGTGGCGGACTCCTTCATCACGTCTCCCAGACTGCCTGTCAGCTGGATCTTTCCGGTGCCCGGCAGAACAGAGCACTCGATTTCCAGCAGCTCACCGCCTACACTGGTCCAGGCCAGCCCGTTCACCACGCCGACCCGATCCGCCTGTTTGGAGGGGTTGGGCCGGTAGCGGGGCGGACCGAGAAGCTCCTCCAGATTGCCGGGCATGGCTGCCACCCGCTTGCTCTCCTCAGAGACAATGAGCTTGGCCGCCTTTCGGCAGACCGCGCCGATCCGCCGTTCCAGGCTCCGGACACCCGCCTCCCGGGTATAGCAGTCGATGATCTGGTAAAGGGCTGGATCCCGGAACGCCAGCTGCTTTGCGGTCAGGCCGTGCTTCCGGAGCTGCTTGCGCACCAGATGGCGCTTGGCAATCTGGAATTTCTCCTCCCGGGTATAGGAGGACAGCTCAATGACTTCCATCCGATCCAGCAACGGGGCGGGAATGGTCTGAATATTGTTTGCGGTTGTGATAAAGAGGGCATTGCTCAGATCAAAGGGCACCTCTATGTAATGGTCCACAAAGGCTGTGTTCTGAGCGGAGTCCAGCACCTCCAGCAGCGCGGAGGCCGGATCCCCCCGGTAATCGCTGTTGAGCTTGTCGATCTCATCCAGCAGGATCAGCGGGTTGTTGGACTTGGCCTGACGGAAGGCCGTGATGATCCGGCCCGGCATGGAGCCCAGATAGGTTTTGCGGTGGCCCCGAATCTCGCTTTCATCGTTGACGCCGCCCAGGGATACCCGGACGTAGTTCCGGTTCAGGGTTTTTGCGATCGAGGAGGCAATGGAGGTCTTTCCCACGCCTGGAGGGCCCGCCAGACAGATAATCTGCCCCTTGATCTCCGGGGAAAGCTGGCGGACGGCCAGCAGCTCCAGAATCCGCTCCTTCACCTTTTTCAGGCCGTAATGATCCTTGTCCAGCTGCTGGGCGGCCTTGCGGATGTCCAGGGAATCCTTGGTGGAGGTATCCCAGGGAAGATCCAGCACCGTCTCCAGATAGGAGGTGATCACCGTGGCCTCCTGGGACATGGTGGGCATCCGGGAGAGGCGCTCGCATTCCTTCATGAGCTTCTCCCTGGATTCGTCGCTGATATTGCGGATGGCGTCGATCCGGTCGGCGAAGTCGCAGGCGTCGTCCCTGGGGGAATCCCCCTCCCCCAGCTCGTCCTCGATCACCCGGAGCTGTTCCCGGAGGAAATAGTCCCGCTGGTTCTTGTCCATCTTCTGCTTGACCTTTTCAAAGATGCTGTGCTCAATCTCCAGCAGGGTGCATTCCCGCTCCAGCACCTGGGCCAGCAGCTCCAAAGCGTCGTCGATGTTGTTCATCTCCAGGAGCTGCTGCTTGTCCTCATAGGAGCACATCAGGTTGGGGACAATGGCGGTGAACAGCTCCTCGGGGGTATCCTTGGCCAAGGCCCGGGCGATCACCTCCCGGGGCACGTTGGGCAGGGCGTAGCAGTATTCCTTGAACATGGCCTTGACCAGCCGGATCAGGGCGGTTTCCTGCTCGTCGGAGAGCTTTTTCCGGCGGGAGTTGGCGTGAGGGATCCGCTTAACCTCGGCGATCAGGAAGGGCTTGTCCGTGGAAAGCCGGAGCAGCCGGGCCTTGTACAGTCCCTCGATCAGCACCCGGATGGTGCTGTCGTCCGCCTTGAGCAGCTGCTTGATGCTGCACACCACGCCTACCTTATAAAGATCGTTGAAGCCGGGCTCCTCCGCATCAATGTCGGACTGGGTGACGATAAAGATCTCGTGCTTCAAATCCATCGCGGCCTTGATAGACAGGATGGAGGCGTCCCGCTTCACATCAAAATGCATGGTCACGTCCGGAAACGCAACCATTCCCCGCAGCGCCAGGGCGGGTATTACCTGGACTGCCACTCGTTTAACCTCTGCCATAATCAAAATCCCATCGCTTTCATGGCGGGAAAGCGTCCTTTCTTTCCTTGTTCAGACCAAAAGACCGTCATTTTCCATAGAAGGCAAGCTGTTCCCCGTTAAGCCGGTAGGTGGTCCACTCGGACATGGGCACAGCGCCCAGGCTTTTGTAAAAGCCGATGGAGGGGGTGTTCCAGTCCAGGCAGCACCATTCCATCCGTCCGCAGCCCTGCTGGTGGGCCAGCTTTGCCAGATACAGGAGCAGCTTTTTGCCGTAGCCCTTGCCCCGGTATTCGGGCAGGACAAAGAGATCCTCCAGATAAAGCCCGCGCTTTACCTTGAAGGTGGAGTAGTTGTAGAAGTAGAGGGCAAAGCCCACCGGCACGCCGTTCTCCTCCCCGAGGATAGCCTGGGCCTGGCCAAGGTCGAACATTGTGCGCTCCAAATCGGAGGCGTCTCCTTCGATTTGGTCGGACATATGCTCATACTCGGCAATCCCCTGGATGAAACGGAAGACAGTGCCCGCGTCCTCTCGGGACGCCTGACGGATGATGAAGCTGTCCATAGGGGTCATTCTCCTTTCTTCCCGGGACAGAAAGCCCGCAGGAACCGCCATAGAAAGCGGCACTCCTCATATAATACCATTTTACCGCCCGTCTGTAAACAGGAAAAGTCTTGTCTGTAAACAAATTCAATTCTTCCATAATCACCAGTGTTCTGCGTATTCGGAAGGGCAAGGCCGCGAGAGCTCTGCTCTCGCGCTCTCACCAAGGGGAAGGGATTCCCCTTGGATTCCCGTATTTTGGGGGTTATGGGGGGGAGAATTTCGGTTCCTGCCTCGCTGATACTTCCTGCGTGGTCGATCGCCCGCCTACCCATTTTTTCGTAAAGAAAAAGTTTATCCCCGCACCCGGAAGGGAGCTTTTTTCTTTACGAAAAAAGCGTCCTGCGGGAATCAGACTCTCTGCGTGGCAGGAAGAGGGAAGTCTGTACAGACTTAGCCCACCCCTTTTTCTGCCCTTTAAAATAATGGGATTCCAAAGGGACGCGTCCCTTTGGCAGAGCGCGAGACGGTGTCTCGTGGCCTTCCCCCCTCGCGCGTCTGCGGATTTGACTTTCGGCAAAAGTTTGAATATAATGGAAGAGCCGTGCCGTATAGGTAACGGGTATCTGCAAATCCGGGCGGAGCAACTGCCCTGAAAAGGATGGATAAATGAATGAGCACTCATAAGCTGGCCGTCTTTGATCTGGACGGCACCCTCAACCGTACCGAGCTTTACGCTGTGCCTGCCCACCACATGACCCTGCGGGATCTGGGCTTTCCCGATCGGAGCGATGAGGACATCATCAGCGTCTTTGGCGCCCGCGCACAGGAGAGCGTCCGCTTCCTCACCGGCCGGGACGAGCCCGCCCTGGTGGACGAATATATGCGCATTTCCGGCAGTCATGAGCGGGAGCTGATCAAGGACAGCGCCGCCTCCTTCGACGGAGTGCCCCGGATGCTCTCCCAGCTCAAGGCGGACGGATACGACACCGCTATCTGCTCCAATTCCAGCGAACGCTATATCCGCATGGTGCTGGAGGCCCTGAGCATCTCCCAGTGGATCGATTACATACAGCCCCTGATCCCGGACCTCACCAAGGAGGACACCCTCCGCCTCCTTTTGGAGCGGGAGAAGCCCCCTGCCGCCGTTATGGTGGGGGATCGGTTCTATGACAAGGACGCCGCGCAGGCCAATGGGCTCCCCTTCATCGGCTGTCTCTACGGCTTCTGTCCCGACGAGGTCCGGGACGGGGACGCCGCCGTGGAATCCCCCTTGGACATCAACGACGCAGTCCGCAGGCTGATCGGCTGACAGCCCGATCCCATACAAGTATGATTTGCTCCAGGAAAGGAATGGCTGACCCTAATGAAGCTGACTGAAAACGCAAAAACCGTGCTGGAACGCCGCTACCTCAAGCGGGATGCACAGGGCCAGGCCCTGGAAACCGTGGAGGAGCTTTTCCGCCGGGTGGCGGACGCCATCGCCCAGGCGGATCGCAGCTATGATCCGCAGGCGGACGTGGACGCCCTTTCGGAGGAATTCTACCAGATGATGACCCGTCTGGAGTTTCTCCCCAACTCCCCCACCCTCATGAACGCGGGCCGTCCTTTGGGGCAGCTCTCCGCCTGCTTTGTGCTGCCTGTGGAGGACTCCATGGACGGGATCTTTGAGGCCATCAAGCAGGCCGCCCTGATCCACAAGTCCGGCGGGGGCACCGGCTTTTCCTTCTCCCGGCTCCGGCCCGCCGGAGCGGCGGTGAACTCCACCGGCGGGGTAGCCTCCGGCCCCATCAGCTTCATGAAGGTATTCAACATGGCCACCGAGGCCGTGAAGCAGGGCGGCACCCGCCGGGGCGCCAATATGGGCATCCTGCGGGTGGATCATCCGGACATCCTCCCGTTCATCGACTGCAAAAAAGAGGGTGGGGAGATCACCAACTTCAACATCAGCGTGGCGATTACCGAGGCCTTTATGCAGTCCGTGGAAGCAGACGAGCCCTACGATCTGATCGACCCCAGAACCGGGGAAGCGGTTGGCTCCCTCAGCGCCCGGATGGTCTTTGAACGGATCGTGGACGCCGCCTGGCGGAACGGGGAACCGGGCATCATCTTTCTGGACAGGCTTAACCGGGACAACATCGTGCCGGGGATCGCTTCCATTGAGAGCACCAATCCCTGCGGGGAGCAGCCCCTTCTCCCCTACGAGTCCTGTAACCTAGGTTCCATCAACCTGGTGAACATGCTCCGGGAGGAGGACGGGCGCTGGGTCCTGGACTGGGAGAAGCTGAAGCAGACGGTTCAAAAGGCAGTACACTTCCTGGACAACGTGATCGACGTGAACAAATACCCTCTGGACAGCATTGACCGCATGACCAAGCAGACCCGGAAGGTAGGCCTGGGGGTTATGGGTTTTGCGGATCTCCTTCTGCGGCTGGGGGTGCCCTACAACTCCGAGGAAGGAGTTGCCCTGGGCGGAAAGGTCATGGCCTTTATCAACAGCACTGCCCATGAGGCCAGCCGGGAGCTGGCCCAGAGCCGGGGGGCCTTCCCTCTCTTTGAGCAAAGCACCCTGCGTGGGGGAGATCCCGTCCGCAATGGGACGGTGACCACCATTGCGCCCACCGGGACGCTCTCCATCATTGCAGGGGTCAGCTCCGGGGTGGAGCCGGTTTTCGGCTTTGTTTACATCCGCAACGTGATGGACAGCACCGAGCTGGTAGAGGTGAACCCCATTCTCCGGGAGACGCTGGAGCGGCGGGGTCTGTACTCCGAGGAGCTGATGCGCCGGATCTCCCAGGAAGGGAGTCTTGCGCACATTCCGGAGCTGCCGGAGGACATCCGCCGGGTATTCGTCTGCGCCCACGACATCTCGCCGGAGTATCATATCCGGATGCAGGCGGCTTTCCAGGCGGAGACGGACAATGCGGTGTCCAAGACGGTGAACTTCCAGAATGCCGCCACCCGTGAGGATGTGCGGGAGGTATATCTCCTGGCCTACCGGCTGGGCTGCAAGGGCGTTACCATCTACCGGGACGGCTCCCGGGACAGTCAGGTGCTCAACATCGGCAGCGTGAATAACGGTCAGACGGAGCGGCCCTCCAGCATTGTCCCCCGCCCCCGCCCGGAGATCACCATGGGGCTCACCGAGCGGATCAAGACCGGCTGCGGCAATCTGTATGTAACGGTCAACTATGACAGCGAGGGCATCTGCGAGGTATTCACCAGCACCGGCAAGGCCGGAGGCTGTCCCTCCCAATCCGAGGCGGTGGCCCGGCTGGCTTCCATTGCTCTCCGCTCCGGCATATCGGTGGAGGAGATCATGAATCAGATGAAGGGCATTCGGTGTCCCTCCACGGTGCGGCAGGCCGGGCTGAAATGCACCTCCTGTCCGGACGCGATTTCCCAGGTCATCCGCAAGGTTTACGATCTGCAGCAGGACGCAGGGCACTCCTCCCGTCTGCCTGAGAAGGTCCAGGAGGCTTTGGAGGAAAAGCGCCAGCCTCCCCCGGAGGGCCAGACCTTCCGCTACTGTCCCGAATGCGGCCAGCCTTTGGAGCACGAGGGCGGCTGTGTCACCTGCCGCAGCTGCGGGTATTCCAAATGCGGGTGAGCGGAAGGCCGCGAGAGCTCTGCTCAAGGGTCAAGGCCTACGGCCTTGACCCTGCGCGCCTCTTGCCAAGGGGGGGCGCGTCCCCTTGGGTTCCCATCTTTGGGGTTGTGGGGGCAGAATTTCAGTCCCTGCCTCGCTGATACTCCCTCCGTGGCCGATCGCCCGCTTACCCATTTTTTCGTAAAGAAAAAATTCATCCCCATAGGCGGCGCAAACAGTACGACGCAGAAAGTCCCGAGCGTGTTCTGTTACGCTCATGCTTTCTGCAAGAAGCGACGCTGTGACACGCACGGAATCCCCCTGCCATCCGCTTCGCTCCTGGCCCTCCCCCGCCGCTTCGTCAGAAGCGGAATACAAGGGGGGGCAAGAGGTTTCTGCGTCTAGCAAAGTCTGCGCAGAAATCCCCGTGCGGCGCAGGAAGTATTCGCACGTAGGAGGGAGCTTTTTTCTTTACGAAAAAAGCGTACTGCGTGAATCAGACTATCTGCGTGGCAGACGTTCGGAAGTCTGTACAGACTTGACCCCACCCCTTTTCCGCCCTTAAAAAAGATGGGATTCCAAAGGGACGCGTCCACGATGCGCCGCCAGCGGCGCATCTCAGAATTCGGCGAAGCCGAATTCCTAGGTGCGTCGTGAAAGGACGCACCGCGGAGACTCGAGGCAGAGCCTCGAGGTCTTGCCCTTCCATCACGCAGAGAGCCCGAACAGGCACTTAAAAATTGGAGGCTGTGTCATGTTTGAAATCATTTACACTGTGAGACGGATTGACGGAGATTACGCAATCCTGATCGCCGAGGGGCAGCAGGACGAAAACCCTGTTGCCCGCGCCCTTCTCCCAGAGGAAATCCAGGAGGGCTCCCGCCTGCTCTGCAGGGATTTCGTATATACGCTGCTGTGAATACAATTTAAAGGAGACTGGCATATGTATATCCTGCTCGGAATCATTTTGGCGCTCGTTGGCGTGGTGATGATCCTGTCCCCCAGGACCTTCTACATGCTGACCGAGAGCTGGAAAAACGGCAGTGAGACGGAACCCTCCGACGCTTATATTCTCCATACCAGGATCGGCGGCGTGGTGTTTCTTCTGGTCGGAATCGCCGGGACTGTGATTCTGACGCTCCTTTAATCGCTTTCCATATTGAAAGGAGGCCCCTTCATGAGCAATGCGGCGGGCGGCGCCCCTGTTCAGTCCAGCTTTTTTTCCATGCTCCTGCGGATGCGGTACATCAGCCGCTGGGGGCTGATGCGCAACTCCCGGCCGGAGAGCCTGGCGGAGCACACCCTGGATGTGGCCCTGCTGGCCCACGCCCTGGCCCTGCTGGGCGTCCGGCGGCTGGGCAGAACCTACGATCCCCAGCGGGCGGCTCTGCTGGCCCTTTACCACGATGCCCCGGAGATCCTCACCGGGGACATGCCCACCCCTGTCAAGTATCACGATCCCCGGATCACCCAGGCTTATAAGCAGGTGGAAGAAGCCGCCGGGGAGCAGCTTCTCTCCCTTCTGCCGGAGGATCTCCGCCCTGACTTTGACGCCCTGCTCCGGCCCGGAGCGGAGGACCGGGAGCTGCTGGTGCTGGTCAAGGCGGCGGATAAGCTCTCCGCCCTGATCAAATGCGTGGAGGAGGAGCACTCCGGCAACCGGGAATTTCTTCGCGCCAAGGAGTCCACCCGGAAGGCGCTGGAGACCATGGAATGCCCGGAGCTCTCCCTCTTCCTGGCAGAGTTCTACAGCTCCTTCACAAAAACCCTGGACGAACAGTCCGCCGGAGAGTATAATGGAGAAAGGCTCCCTGAGCCTGAGAAAGGATGAAATCCAGTATGGAATACAGCTTTGCGTCCCGCATGGGCGGGCTTCACGCCTCTGCCATCCGGGAAATTCTGAAATTTACCGCCGATCCGTCGGTGATCTCCTTTGCAGCCGGAAATCCCGCTCCCGAGGCCTTCCCCAAGGAGGAGGTGGAGCGGATTGCGGATCGCATCCTCCGGGAGAATCCAATTGCCGCCCTTCAGTACAGCATTACCGAAGGCTACGCGCCTCTGCGGGAGGCCCTGAAAGCGGATCTCAGCGCCAGGCTGGGCATCGGCCGCGCCTTTGACGAGCTGATCATCACCTCTGGCGCCCAGCAGGCCATTGAGCATTGCTGCAAGGTGCTGATCAATCCCGGCGACACCATCCTCTGTGAAAATCCCAGCTTCGTGGGCAGTCTGAACGCCTTCAAATCCTACGAGGCCAATCTGGTGGGAGTGGACGTGGAGGACGATGGCATCAGCGTGGAAAAGCTGGAGTCCGCCCTGAAGCAGAATCCCGACGCGAAGCTCCTGTACGTAATCCCCACCTTCCAGAATCCCTCCGGAGCTACCATGAGCCTGGAGAAGCGCCGCGCAGTTTACCGGCTCTGCCGGGAGCACGGGGTGTTGATTCTGGAGGACAACCCCTATGGTGAGCTCCGCTTCCGGGGAACCGACCTGCCCACCATCAAATCCATGGATGAGGATGGGATTGTCCTTTACTGCGGCAGCTTCTCCAAGGTGCTGTCCCCCGGCCTGCGGGTGGGATATCTCTGCGCCCCGAGAGAGTTTGCCCAGAAGGTTGTGGTGCTCAAGCAGGTCAGCGACGTGCACACCAATATTCTGGCTCAGATGATCTGCCATGAATTCATGACCACCACAGACTTTCCCGCCCATCTGGCCCGGCTGAAGGAGATCTACCGCCACAAGAGCAGCCTGATGCTGGACGAAATGCGGCGGCAGCTCCATCCCCGGATCACCTGGGTGGAGCCGGAGGGCGGCCTGTTCATCTGGTGCCGCCTGCCGGAGGGCGTGAACATGGTGGATTTCTGTAATCGGGCTGTCCGGAACAAGGTGGCGGTGGTGCCAGGAACGGCCTTCATGCCTCACGATAAGGATCGGACCCAGTGCTTCCGGATCAACCATTCCACCCCTACCGACGATCAGATCCGGAAGGGCATCGCCCTTCTGGGAGAGCTGAGCCACGAAATTCTATAGCTACAGCAGATACACTACGCTGCGGCGTATCCCCGCCGCTGAAAGGATGAAGCCCAATGTCTGAAGAAGCTCCCAAGAAAAAAATCATATTCAGCGGCATCCAGCCCACCGGTGTGCCCACTCTGGGCAACTACATCGGCGCCCTGCGGAATTGGGCCGCTATGCAGGATGATTACCGGTGCGTTTACTGCATTGTGGATCAGCACGCGCTGACAGTGCGGCAGGATCCCGCCCAGTTCCGCAAGCAGATTCTCAACTCCTATGCCCTGATGATGGCCTGCGGGGTGGACCCGGAGAAGAGTGTGTATTACATTCAAAGCCACGTGCCCGCCCATGCGCAGCTTTCCTGGATTCTCTCCTGCTACACCCAGTTCGGGGAGCTGTCCCGGATGACCCAGTTCAAAGATAAAAGCGCCAAGCACCCAGAGAATGTAAATGCGGGATTGTTTACCTATCCGGTGCTGATGGCGGCGGATATCCTTCTCTACCAGGCGGATCTGGTTCCGGTCGGAGAGGATCAGAAGCAGCACGTGGAAATCTGCCGGGACATTGCCAACCGATTCAATGGAATTTACGGGAATGTGTTCACCATTCCGGAGCCTTACATTCCCAAGCGGGAGCAGGGCGCCCGGATTATGTCTCTGACGGATCCCGCCCGGAAGATGTCCAAGTCGGACGAAAATCCCAACGGATACATTTCGATTTTGGATCCTCCGGAAACCATCCTCCGGAAGTTCAAGCGCGCGGTCACCGACAGCGATGGAGAGATCTGCTACCGGGAAGGCAAGGACGGGATCAACAATCTGCTGGCTATCTACTCGGTGCTCACCGGTCAAACAATCGCACAGGCGGAGGAAGCGTTCTCCGGGAAAGGTTACGGCTATCTGAAGGAGCAGGTCGGCTCTGTCACGGCGGAAACCCTGCGTCCCATCCAAGAGGAATACAGCCGTCTCACCGCCGACAGGGCTTACCTGGAGCAGTGCATCCGCACCGGAGCGGAAAAGGCCGCTTCCATATCCGCCCGTACCCTCGCCAAGGTTTCAAAGAAAATCGGATTGATATAGGCAGTCCGCTCCGAATCTCTGCCGCCTTCGAAGGGAAAGACCTCGAGGGCTCTGCCCTCGAGCACCTGCCAAGGGGACGTGTCCCCTTGGATTCCCATCTTTTGGAGGTGGGGACGGGCGCTTGCGCCCGCCCCCCTATCTCGCTGATACTCCCCGCAGGGACGATCGCCCGCCTACCCATTTTTTCGTAAAGAAAAAATTCAGCTCCATAGGCGGCGCAGAAACTACGACGCAGAAAGTCTCGAGCGTGTTCTGCTACGCTTATACTCTTCTGCGGCACAGAGAGTATTATCCACGCAGGAGGGAGCTTTTTTCTTTACGAAAAAAGCGCAGTGCGTGAATCAGACTCTCTGCGTGGCAGAAAGCCGGAAGTCTGTACAGACTTGACCCCACCCATTTTCCGCCCTTAAAAAGCCCTTACAAAATTACGGGTTCCACGGGGATTTAGCTCCCCGATGCGCCGCTAGCGGCGCATCGGAGAGACGCGAGAC
>JAAVZY010000083.1 GCA_022791945.1 Oscillospiraceae bacterium
GAACGCATCGCCCTGGCCATCGGCGTATAATAAGTGCTTGCGCTTATTATACCATGCAGCGCAAGCGGAATGGTATAATCGGCCATAAAGGCGGGAGTGAGCGAAGCGAACGCATCGCCCTGGCCATCGGCGTATAATAAGCGCTTGCGCTTATTATACCATAAATTCGATCTTTTCCGCAAGACCCGGCCAAAACAGGGCCGGAAAAGCAGTCCGGGGGCGTATGGCCGGGAACGGGGATTCTGTACAGCCTCTGCCGCCTTTGAGGTCTTGCGTCCGGGAGCGGGAAGGGGTATAATATGAGCATGATCTTTGAAAGATAGGATGGCTGACAGCATATGGCGCAGCAATTTTGCATGGAACGGACCCGGTTTCGGTTCCCCTATTTCTTTTTGGGCTTGCTTTACCTTCTTGTCGCCCTGGCTTTGGGCGTGTATGGCTGGTCGGAGCTTCAGGAGGACAAAACGGATTGGGAATTCCAGGATTACGGCGCTCTGGCCGTGGGACTGGGGGGCGCTGTCCTGTTTGCGGGGGGCGGCGTTTACACCTGCTACGGCGCTTTGCGGGACTCTTTGTTTCCTGCCAAAAGCCAGCTGGCTAAATCCATCCGGGCCCAGCTCCCCTATCCCGATGAAGCCCCGGAGGTTCGGGAGCTCTTCGCCATGGTGGATCAGGATCTTGCCGAGAACGGCCGGTGGTTTGACCGGGTGGCGGTAGGAAAGGAGTGGGTGCTGGGGGATCAGGCCAGCTATCTCCCCAGGATCCGGGTGATATTCGGCCAGGACGAGACACGTGTCCGCCATTCCGGGGGACGAACCCAGACCACCCGGGTTGTGAATCTCTACATTATGGACGATCGGCGGCAGGTGCAGATTACCGGCCTGCGCAACCCCAATGAGCTCCAGCCTCTGATGGACTGCATTCAGCTGCGGGCGCCGGACGCCCAGATCCGTCCCTACCGGGAATACGCTGAATGGAACAGCAAATCCGACGAGGAATGGGAGGAAGCCTTGTACGAGTACCGCCACCGGCAGGCGGAACGGGAATCCGCCCCACCGGCCGGGACGCAGGGAATGGTGCTGACCCGGCAGGACGGCAGCGTAACCTCCCGGATTGCGCCGGGAGATGTTCGGGATCTGTTGAGAGCCGACGGGGAATTTTCCCTGACACCCGGAATCCCCCTGGCTCTGGGAGAAATCACTCTTTCCCAGCTGGTGTGCTCCGTGAAGGGAGAAGAGATCCAGCTGAAGCTGTTCCAGCCTGCGGCCCAGGGCGCACCGGGCATGCTGGTGCGGCAGACAAGCCGGATGGAGGCAGAGGAGATCCTGCGCGCCTGGCTTCGGCGGGAAGCGCCGGATCTCCGCCAATGGGAGGCGTTCCAGCTGCACGCCGCCCGTCCGGTTGTCCCTGATCGGAAGGCGCCGGAGGGCTCCTTAAGCCTGCAAACCCCGGCGGGCACCCATCAGAGCCACTGGGAATTCACCATGGAAGATATTGATGTTGCCGCAGAGGGGCTGATCGACGGGAGCTATCAGTCCGTGGATCTGACCCTGCCCGGCGGGTATCTCTGGTTCCGGGCGGAAGCGGGGAACGCTTCCGACGGACGGTTTTCCGTATTCGCCACCCGCGCGGACGAGGAAACGCTCCGGTTTTTCAAATGCCGGTGTACCCACCGTCAGGCGGCAGCTTGGCTGAAGGAATACGCCCGGGGCAGCTTCCGCCCCGGCGGCGCGGGCTGGGAGGACTACACCCGCCAGGCGCTCCGAAAGAAGAGTTAGCGTCTCGGGGGGCGGTCTTCCCCTTTCCGGCACATATGCGCCTTGTGCGCTTATGGATATAGAGAGTAAGGAGAGATATGAAAATGGGAGTATGTTTCAGCGATGAAGTGGAGCAGGCGCTCCGGTACATTTACTACGATCTGCGGGCCGGAAAGGGGAAAGAGGGCTTCGCTCTGCTGGAAAAGGCCTCGGCCGCCGGAGACGGGGACGCTTCCTGCATTCTGGGCCGGTGCTACTGCGGCCCCCAGTACGTATGGGGCGGCCACGGCTTTCCCGAGGACGATCACCTTGCCGTTAAGCTCATGCACCAATCCGTGGCGCAGGGCAGCGCGCTGGGCGTGCTGGTTTCCATGCGGATGGGCGAGCTGACCCCCTCTGTGGAAAAGAAGATGCCCTTTGCCAGCATTCAGGAGGCATTTGATATCGTGCTCCAAAAGGCGGAGGCGGGAGACGCCTTCTGCCAGTATACAGTCGGCAACACCTACTTCTGGTGGGACTTCCTGCGGATTCAGGGCAAGGGCCAGGATTCCTTCCCCAACGCGGGCGCCTACAAGGCCTACCTGAAAGAAAACATCCAGAAATGCGAGGGTTGGTTCCAGAAGGCCTACCGGGGCGGCATCTACTTTGCCGCCAACAACCTGAACCACTTCTACACCGAGGGGGACGAGGACATCATCCTTCCCCAGCCGGAGAAGGCTGCGGATATCTACAAATCCGGGGCCGAGATGGGCTATCCCCCCATTCAGAATACCTACGCCAAGGATCTGAAAGAGGCCGGCAAACAGGAGGAGGCCCTTTACTGGTTCAAGCAGGCGGCAGAGGCCGGGCATCCCGGCGCCTGGTACGAGGTGGGCGCTGCCTATTTTAACGGGGCGGGCGTTTCCAAGGACGCCGGTTACGCGGTTTCCTGCTTTGAGCGGGAGCTGGCGAAGAATCCCATTCACACAGGCTCCTGCAACCTGCTGGGCAAAGCGTACTTCTTTGGGGACGGCGTGCCCCAGGACTACGCCAAGGCGTACCAGCTGCTGGCCACTGCCTACTATAAGCAGGACAGCACCTGGGGCGTGTACTATCTGGCCAAGTGCAGCTTCAACGGCTGGGGCACTCCCCAGGACTATACCCGGACCATGGAATTCCTGAACAAGATGACCTTCCACAACCCGGAGGCGGATTATATGCGGGGCTTCCTGCACGCCCGGGGCCTGGGCGGCGTTCCGGAGGACATCAAGAAGGGCGTGGAGTACCTGAAAAAGGCGGAAGACGTTCCGGAGGCCAAGGCGGAGCTTCTGAACTACCGGAAAACCCTCTTTGGCAAATGGGTGCGCAGATGAATTCAGAGGTGCTGGTGGCAGGCGGCGGCGCGGCCGGCATGATGGCTGCGGGAACCGCTGCGGAGCGGGGCCGGCGGGTAGTGCTCCTGGAGCGAAACAGCCGCCTTGGCCGGAAGCTGCTGATCACCGGCAAGGGCCGCTGCAATGTGACCAGCGCCTGCGGCCCGGAGGCGTTCCTGAAAAACATTCCTTCCAACCCCAAGTTCCTCTACGGGGCCCTGCACCGGTTTTCCCCGGAGGATACGATGGACTTTTTCCAGAGGCGGGGCGTCCCTCTGAAAACCGAGCGGGGGGACCGGGTATTCCCTGTCTCCGACCGGGCGGCGGACATTGCGGACGCTCTGGAGCGGTATTGCCGGGAGGCCGGAGTGGTCTTCCGGCAGTCCCGGATCATGGGGCTGGAGTGCAGAAACGGAGCAGTCTCCGCCCTGGTGGGCGAGGACGGAAGCCGCTGGGAGGGGGAGAGCGTCATTCTGGCCACCGGGGGCCTGTCCTACCCCCGGACAGGCTCCACAGGGGACGGCTACCGGCTGGCCCGGGAGGCGGGGCACACGGTAACGGAGCTGCGGCCCTCGCTGGTGCCGCTGGTTTCGCCGGATCCGGCCTGCGGGGAGCTTCAGGGGCTGTCCCTGCGGAACGTGGAGGCCGCCTTACTGGATCGGGGGAAGCCGGTTTACCGGGAGCTGGGGGAGCTGCTGTTCACCCATTTCGGGCTGTCCGGGCCGCTGATTCTCAGCGCCAGCGCCCATATCCCCCAAATGGAGCCGGGCCGCTGGCGGCTCCGGATTGATTTGAAGCCGGGCCTGGAGCCCAGCCAGCTGGACGCCCGCCTCCTCCGGGACTTTGAGGCGTTCTCCAACCGGGAGTTCCGGAACAGCCTGGAAAGGCTCCTGCCCCGGAAGCTGATTCCCATCCTGGTGGAGCGTTCCGGGATCCCGCCCTTCCTGCGGGTGAATCAGATCACCCGGGAGCAGCGGCAGAGGCTTTCCGCCCTGCTGAAGGGCCTGGAATTCCCCATTGAGGAATTCCGGCCGATTGATGAGGCAATCATAACAGCAGGCGGCGTCTCCGTGAAGGAGGTCAGCCCCTCCACCATGGAATCCCGCCTGGTGAAGGGCCTCTACTTCGCCGGCGAGCTGCTGGACCTGGACGGCTACACCGGCGGCTTTAACCTCCAAATCGCCTTCAGCACCGGCCGCGCCGCCGGGATGAACGCCTGAGCCTGAGCGGGGAGGGGAAGGCCTCGAGGGCGCCGCCCTCGAGGCCTTCCCCACACGCACAAACCAAAGCAGCCCGCAGGCACACAGCCTGCGGCCAGGGAGGAAGTTCAAACATGAAAGCAGTTGCCATTGACGGTCCTGCCGGGGCAGGAAAGAGCACCATTGCCAAGCAGGCGGCGGAGCGGCTGGGATACATCTATGTGGACACAGGAGCGCTGTACCGAGCCATTGGGCTGTACGTCTCCCAGCGGGGAGCGGATCCGGCCGGGGAGGAGGAAGTCGCCCCCCTGCTGAAGGACATCCGCCTGGAGCTGGTGCTCACAGAAGAGGGACAGCGGGTGCTGCTCAACGGGGAGGATGTCTCCCGCCGGATCCGCACGCCGGAAGCGGCGCTGAACGCCTCCCGGGTTGCGGCGCTCCCAGCGGTGCGGGCGTTTCTGCTGGAGCTCCAGCGGGGAATAGCGGAACGGAGCCCTGTGATCATGGACGGGCGGGACATCGGCACAGTGGTGCTCCCGGAGGCGGAGGTAAAGATTTTCCTGACCGCCGCGCCCGAGGAGCGGGCCCGCCGCCGCCTGCTGGAGCATCAGCAGCGGGGAGAGCAGGCGGACTATCAGACCCTCCTGGAGGAGATAAAGGCACGGGATCATGCAGACTCCACCCGGGCGATCGCCCCCCTCCGCCAGGCGGAGGACGCCGTTCTGCTGGATACCACCCATCTCACGCCGGAGGAAGCCATCCAGGCGGTTTTGAACCTGGTGAAACGCGGCGGCTGAAGGGAGCGTATCAGATGAACGTGAAGGACGAGCTTGAACGAGCGGCGGGTATCGGAAACGGAGTCCGCCTGAATGACATTGAACTCGACCCCCTTACGGTGAAAGCCATGATGATCAACGAAGTCGTTCCAGCCGATCCCCAGCAGGATTTTTACGGCCCCGCCGACGCGGATTACCTGAAAACGGCAATCCCTCTTTTACAAAAGGCGGGGGCGGCGGTGGATTCCATGGAGGACGTGCTGCGGATGGGCGTCTATCTTACAAACGCTGTGAAAACGCCCAAGGCAGGGTGCTCCGTTGAGAAAAGCGCAATCGAAAACAGCCTGCCCTATCTGGAAGCGGAGCTTTCGCTGTTTCCCAATCTCAAGGTCGTTATGCTTATGGGCGACGTTGCTAAGAAGGCCTTTAATATGCTTGCCAAAAAGTCCACGGGGAAAAATACGGTTCCTGCCGGAGCCACTTATAAACTGCGGAACAGCGCGTTCTATTATCAGGGGATTCGGGTCATGCCCTCCTATATCATGACAGGCGGGAATCTTCTCATTGAAAAATCAAAGGTGACAATGGCGGCGGAGGACATCGGCGCCATGCTGGCGATCATCAGTCAATAAAAACGGGCGCTGGGGGAGAAAGCCTCCCCAGCAAGCGCACGGGAGCAGGGCTTTCGCGGCGCAGGAACTACCCCGCACCCGGGAGGGAGCTTTTTTCTTTACGAAAAAAGCGTACTGCGGGAATCAGACTATCTGCGTGGCAGGAGGAAGGAAGTCTGTACAGACTTAACCAACCCCTTTTTCCGCCCCTAAAAAAGCCCTTAAAAATAATGGGAATCCCTCCCCGGTGCGTTGTGAAACAACGCACTGCGGAGACTCGAGGGCAGAGCCCTCGCGGCCTTGCCCTTCGTCCCACCCAGAGATCTTGGACAGGCTCTTACTATTTCAGGAAGAGAGTTGATGGAAATGGCGTTTTACGATGTGGGCAAAGGGATCGTCACCTTTCTGCTGTGGTTTACCCACAGGCTGGAGGTGGAATTTCAGGGAGAGCTGCCAAACAAGGGGTTCATCCTGGCCTGCAACCATGTGAGCGATTTTGATCCTGTGATGCTGGGAATGGCCTTTCCCAAGCGGATCCGCTACATGGCCAAGGAGGAGCTGTTCCGGGTGCCGGTGCTGGGGCCTATTGTCCGGGGCCTTGGCGCCTTCCCGGTCGCCCGGGGAAAGGGCGACACCGGGGCCATCAGCCAGGCGGTGGAAATCGTTCGGGAGGGAGGCGTCCTTGGAATCTTTCCAGAGGGCGGGCGCTCCCGGGATGGAAAGCTCCACAAGATCAAATCCGGCACCGCCGTGGTCGCCTCCCAGACCGGGGCCGACATTGTCCCCGCCTGCATCGTCTACGAGCCCCGGAGGCTTTTCCGCCGGAGACGGGTCACTATCCGTATCGGCGAAGCCATCCCCAACGAGGCCCTTGGAATCGCCGAGCGGAGCAAGTCGGAGCTCCGGGCCGCCAATGCCCTCCTGGGCGAACGGATTGCCGGCCTGCTGGGGGTGGAGGCCCCATGAGCCGGATCACCCTTGCCAAAACCGCCGGGTTCTGCTTCGGCGTTAACCGGGCGGTCAACATGGTCTATCAGCTCCTGCGGGAAGGAAAACGGCCCGTCACCCTGGGCCCCATCATCCACAATCCCCAGCTGGTGGAGGAGCTCTCCGCCCGGGGGGTGCGCATCCTTGAAGCCCCTGAGGACGCCCGCCCCGGCGAAACCGTGGTGCTCCGCTCCCATGGAGTGGAGCAGGCGGTGACAGACCTGCTGGAGGAACAGGGGATTCCCTACGCGGACGCCACCTGTCCCTTTGTGGCAAAGCTCCACCGGATTGTCCGTGAGCAGACTGCGGCGGGCCGGACCGTGGTGATCGCCGGGGATCGGGAACACCCGGAGGTCATCGGGATCAAGGGCCACAGCGCCCCGCCCGGAAGGGTTTTTGTTGTAGCTGATGCCCAGGAATTGCAGAATTTAACACAAATTTTGACGGAAAAGGAAAAAACAGAACTGGTACTGGTTGCTCAGACAACATATCACACAAATTTTTGGATAAAATGCTGTAATTGTGCAAAAAAGCACTATACAAACCCGATTTTTTTTGATACAATATGTAGTGCTACCAGTGAACGTCAAAGCGAGGCTGCGGCTATGGCTGCGGAGAACGATTTCATGCTGGTGATCGGCGGCAGACACAGCTCCAACACCCGGAAGCTCGGCCAGGTGTGCGCGCAGTCCTGCGACACCCTCGTCATTGAAACCAGGGACGAGCTGTCAGGGGTTGCGCTCGGACGCTATGATCGCATTGGTATCACCGCCGGCGCTTCCACGCCGGCTCATATAATCAAGGAGGTTCTCAACACGATGGACGAGATTTTGAAGAACGACGAAAACGAAGACTTTGCGACGCTTTTGGAGCAGTCGCTGGAAAGCGAAAAAATATACAATGGAAAGCGTGTAACCGGCATTGTGACCTCAGTTGCTCCCAACGAGGTTCATGTGGACATCGGGGCCAAGCAGGCCGGCATCATTCCGGCTGAGGAGCTGACCGACGATCCCAACGTCAAGATCGAGGACCTGGTGAAGAAGGGTGACGAGCTGTCCCTTTGCGTGGTCAAGGTCAACGACCAGGAGGGCATTGTTACCCTGAGCAAGAAGCGCGCCGACGCCCTGGCCGGCTTTGAGACTCTGAAAAAGGCCTTTGAGGGCGGCGAAGTGGTTGACGGCGTTATCACGGACGTAGTCCGGGGCGGCGTGCTCTGCTACACCTGCAATGTGAAGATTTTTATTCCTGCTTCCCAGTGCTCCGACTCCCGGGTCGAGGATCTGAGCACCCTGGTAAAGAAGCCTGTCCGCCTGAAGATCATTGAGGTCAACGAGCAGCGGGCACGGGCCAAGGGCTCTGTCCGCGCCGTGCTCTCCGCCGAGCGGAAGGAGCGCCAGAACCAGTTCTGGGAGGAAGTGGAGATCGGCAAGGTATACCGGGGCGAGGTCAAGTCCCTGACCTCCTACGGCGCTTTTGTGGATCTGGGCGGCATCGACGGTATGATACATATCACCGAGCTGTCCTGGGCCAAGCTGAAGCACCCCTCCGAGGTTGTCAACCCCGGCGATGTGGTTGAGGTATACGTCAAGGACTTTGACCGTGAGAAGAAGCGGATCTCCCTGGGCTATAAGAAGTCTGAGGACAACCCCTGGGTGAAGTTCCAGGAGCAGTTCCAGGTAGATGACGTGGCGGATGTGAAGATTGTTTCCTTCACTGCCTACGGCGCTTTTGCGGAGATCATCCCTGGCATTGACGGTCTGATTCACATTTCCCAGATTGCCAACCGGCACGTGGACAAGATTGCCGACGTGCTTACCGTAGGCCAGGAAGTTCAGGCGAAGATCATTGAGATCGACGCGGACAAGAAGCGGGTCAGCCTTTCTATGCGGGCCCTCCTTTCCGAGGAGGAGCAGAAGAAGGATCGGGAGCTCCTGGAAGAGTACCAGTCCAGCCAGGAAGAAGCATCCGACGAGGAATAATCCCCGCCTAGCATCAAGCAAGACAGGGCCGCATGCGACAGCATGCGGCCCTGTTTCGGATCTTTGCGTGCGTAGTCGGGCAAGGCCGCGAGGGCTCTGCCCTCGAGTCTCCGCAGTGCGTTGTTTCACAACGCACTTAGGAATTCGGCTTCGCCGAATTCTGAGATGCGCCGCTGGCGGTGCATCGGGGAGGGATTCCCCTTAGATTCCTTAGCGGTAGCCCTGACTGGAGGATTCCGTGCGTGGCACAGCGTTTCACCCCGCAGAAAGTCCCGAGCGCAACAGAACACGCTCGGGACTTTCTGCGTCGTAGTCTCTGCGCCGCCTGTAGGGCTGAATTTTTTCTTTACGAAAAAATGGGTAGGCGGGCGATCGTCCCTGCGGGAAGCATCAGCGAGGCAGCGAGGCAGGAACCGACCCCCCCATAACCCCAAAAAGACGGGAATCCAAGGGGAGCCAGCTCCCCTTGGCAGGAGCTCGAGGACAGCGTCCTCGAGGTCTTAGCCCTTCCGGTCCCCCAGAATTCCGCTGTCCCGCACGAAACGGAGCTCCCGTTCCATATGGAAAGCGCCGGCGCCGTCGTGCTCGTTAAAGGGGTAGAGGGCGATCTCCTTGGGGGAGGTGATCCGGTTGTAGGAGGCGAAATAGCATTTGGCGGGGCAGACGGGATCGCACAGTCCTACCGAAGCCAGAATCGGACAGCGGATCCGATCCGCCAGATTCATGGTATCGAAATAGCTGAGCGTCTCGAAGGCCCGATCCACCTGATCCGGATGGCGGCGGAGATAATCACTGACGCTGGCAAAGGAGCCGTGCCGGCCAAGTACCCGCTCCTCCAGATTGCTGTTGCTGGGCACGTTGAGAATGCCCAGCCGGGGACGCGCGTCCAGGGCGCAGACCGCCATCCCCAGCGCACCTCCCTGACTGCCGCCCTCGATCACCAGGCGCTCCGGATCCACCTCCAGGCAGCCCTCGGCAAAGTCCAGCGCCTTCACGCAGTCCATGTACACAGCCCGATAGTAGTATTCGTCCCTGTTCAGGATGCCCTTAGTCACCACGTTGGTCACCATGCCCGAGGAGCTGTAAGCCGCCTGATTCCCGGTCGCCCCGCCCTGCTCCCGGCAGTCCACCGCCAGCACCGCCATTCCCAGGGTGATCCACTGCATGTATTGATCCGGGTATCCCCGATCTCCTGTAAATCCATGATAATGGATCAGACAGGGGTAGCGCTCCTGCTTCAGGAACACAGGCAGGATCAGCCAGCCGTGTATCCGCGTTTCGTCAAAGCCGTTATAGGAGATATCGTACACCTGCACATGGGGGGACGGATAGTCCCGGGGGATTCGCTCCGGGCGGAGCGGAACGGCCCTGGCCTGTGCCAGGGTGCTCTCCCAGAAGGCGTCGAAGTCGGGACGCCTGGTCAGAGGCGGGAGATAGGATTCCAGCTCTCTGCGTTTTTCTTCCAGCCAGGTCACTATGCTCACTTCCTTGCATTATAGCAATTCTCAAAAATAGCAGCACTCTCATGCGCCGCAGAAACCCATATATCAAAGCTTTCTGCGGCGCACAAGAAAGCTATTTTTGAGAATTGCTATAGAATTTTGTCCGCCGGAGGGCAGCAGGCGGATGCTCCCCAGGCCGCTGGACATTACCAGCCGCCGGAGAAACGGCCAGTACATAAAGGGGCATTTCAGCAGCTTCCCGGCCAGCTTCAGCCGGAGCCTCCAGGCGGCCCGGCGGTAGGCCCGCTCCGGCGTTTCCGGGGAAGCCGTCAGGGCCTGGGCCAGGAGCAGGGCGCTCTGGATGCCGCTGCTGATTCCCTCCAGGGAGCTGGGGCTGATAAAGCCCGCCGCCTCCCCGATGAGAAACACGCCCTCCCCGCCGCAGCAGAACTCCCGGAGGGAGGCGGGGCGGAGCACCTCGCAGGCCTCCGTCCGGATGGGCTCCCCAAAGGAGATGCCCAGCTGCTCCAGGGATTTTTTCTGCGCCTCGAACCGGGCGCGGCAGTGCTCCGCCGGGTAGGCGCCCCCGAAGATGAAGCAGCCATCCTTGGAGATGGACCAGGAATAGCAGTCGGTGCGTTTGGAGTCGAACACGCAGGAATAGAAAGGGGTTTGGTTCTGCTCCGGGAACCACTGCTGGACTGCTACGTAACGGCGGATTTTGCGGTCGGGATAGAAGGTGCGCCGCACCAGGGAATGAGCGCCGTCCGCGCCTACCAGCAGGCGGGTATCCAGGGTCTGCTCCTTTCCCTGATATCGGAAGGTCAGACGGAAGCCTCCCTCCGGCAGGCGCTGAATGCGCGTACACTCCGCCGGATCGAAGATATCTACCGTGTGGGGAATCAGGGATTTCATCCACTGATCGAACCGGTGGCGGTCTACGTTCACGTAGAATCTTTGATAATAGCGGGTTAAGCCGGAGTCCAGGTCCAGGGTGCGGACGGAGAAAATCTGTGGGTCTACCAGCACCTCCTTGGGAAGGGTGAGGTCAAACCGCGCCAGCGCCTTCTGAGCGTCCGGCGCCAGAAGCCCCCCGCAGGGCTTGCGGAAGCCGTCCCCGCCCTTTTTGTCCAGGGCGGCGGCGCGGATGCCCGGCGGCAGCAGGCGCGCCAGAGTGGCTCCGGCGGGGCCCAGGCCCAGGATGATGATGTCGTATGGAGGGGGCACGGGGGGATCATTCCTTTCTCTATTTGGGTTGGAGGGTCTGATGGGGTTGGTCGATCTGTTTGTGCGGATATGCGGATTTGTGCGCCTGAGCAGGCGCCGGAGGTTGCCCTCCCCGGGCGGGGCCAATGCTTTTGCCCCTGTAAAGGCAGCAAAGTGCTCCGTTCAGGAGGAGGGCAAGAAAGCTCAGGAGCCATGGGAATTTGTAAAGCCTTCCGGGCTTCTTCTGGATCAGGCAGTCATTTGTCAAAGGGCTCCCAGACACAGCCAGGCAGAAGCGAAGAAGGATACGTTGGAATGCAAAGCAGCGGCACCTAAGTTTGTAGTAGATGTCCTCCTGAAGCTCCCGGAAGTTTAGAATACATTTTTAAAGAGAGAACACAGCTTTTTGTTGATGTTCTCTCTTTTTCTATGGGTTCGTGACATTCCCGCTCTTCCTGATTGATATCGTTCCCATTTTACCATGCATTCAAGTCAGTGTCTATAGATTTTTGACCACTCCGCTTGTGAAACAGAAAAGGAGCAGCAAATGATCGATGCGCAGACATCCCCCGATGAGAAAGTCCACAGAATTCCACTCAGCGAACTGCATCCCTTCCCCGGACATCCTTTTTCAGTGCGGGAGGATGAGGCGATGAGAGAGACGGTGGAGAGCGTCAAAGCGTATGGCATCCTGGTTCCGGCCGTTGCCCGTCCCCGGGAAGAGGGCGGATATGAGCTTGTTTCCGGACATCGGCGGAAGCGGGCCTGTGAGCTGGCGGGCCTGGATACCATGCCGGTCATCGTCCAGGAGATGGATCGGGATTCCGCGATTATAGTCACCACAGGTGAAAAGCGGTAGAAAGGGCATCGTCAAAGGAAGGTGCAGAGGGAAGGATTTTTCTCAAGAAACGCTTCAGCCAAGCCCAGAACAATTCAATGGGATTGAGTTCCGGAGAGTAGGGAGGGAGA
>JAAVZY010000084.1 GCA_022791945.1 Oscillospiraceae bacterium
AAAAGACGGGAATCCAAGGGGAATCCCTTCCCGATGCGCCGCTGGCGGCGCATCTCAGAATTCGGCGAAGCCGAATTCCTAGGTGCGTCGTGAAACGACGCACCGCAGAGCCGCGAGAGCAGAGCTCTCGCGGCCTTGCCCCCTAATCCGTCTTTCCGCCGTCCCGGAGGAAAGAGAGGGCCCGGGTGCCGCGATAGGTGAGCAGGCCGTCTGCGCCTTTCTCCAGAGCTTCGCGCAGCTCCTGGCCGCAGAACAGCCCCAGGACCGTCCCCTCCACCTGGAACAGCACCACCGTGTCCCGCCGGTTCAGCAGGCCGTAATGCCCTACAATCACCTGGCTGTAGTCGCAGTCTTTGATCTCCAGCACCTGGGCGGCGGCGCTTTTCGGCGGCGAAAGCCGCCGGTAAAGCGCATAGATGGACAGCCCTCCCAGGGAAAACAGGAGGATTCCGCCGCCAGCAGCGACCAGATCGTAGACGAACAGATGATCCCCTCCTCCGTTCTCTGAAAGAATATACAGGGGGATATATCCTCCCAAAGGCGGATCGATATAGATTGGGTACACATATCTGCCGTGTTCTGCCACCCGATACATCGGTTTCCTTTCAGATCCGTTCATGACTCGTATATAATATTGCCATTGCCCCGGCCAGGGGGTCCAAGTGCGCCAAAGCGGTGTTCCTGGTACATTGCTGTCCCGATAGGGGCGGCTCATCACAAACTCTAGGAGATCGCCTTCCTCCAGTATCCCTTCCTGGAGCAGATACAGTTCCAGCGTCTCCCGGGCGCTCCATCGGGCGGCCCAGTAGGCCAGACTGCCGTGCAGCAGGAGGACTGCCGCACCAATCCCCGCCGCCAGGGAGAAAAACAGGATCCGCGCCGATCGCTTCATCTTCCCCACGCCTTTCCAATACTGCTGTTCAAAGGAAAGAGCCTGGAGGGCCCCGCCCTCCAGGCTTTTTCCGTTCGGAGGCTAGATGCTGGTGAGATCAATCAGGGTAATATCGTCCACGCTCTTATGGGTGGCCAGCACGTCCGCCATGGCGTTGGCGGTGTCCAGGGAGGTCAGGCAGGGGATGCCCCGCTCCACCGCCTTCCGCCGGAGCTGAACGCTGTCTCTGGCCGGTAGCCGCCCCTTGGCGGAGGTGGAGATCACATAGTCGATCTTCCCGCTGTCCACCAGGGTGACCGCGTTGCTGGCCGGATCCTCCGACAGCTTCCGCACCGTATTGGCGGGGATCATGTTCCGGTTCAGGGTGCTTGCCGTGCCGGAGGTAGCGTACAGGGTAAAGCCCAGCCGCTCAAACTTCTCCGCAATGGCCAGCATCTCCTGCTTGTCCGTATCCCGGACGGAAATCAGCACGCCGCCCTGCCCCTTCAGGGTGTACCCGGCGGCAATCAGCCCCTTCAGCAGGGCCTCCCGGAAGGTATGGGCAACGCCCAGCACCTCGCCGGTGGATTTCATCTCCGGCCCCAGCTGGGTATCCAGATCGTGAAGCTTCTCAAAGCTGAAGATAGGCACCTTTACCGCCACATAGTCCCCGGTGGGATAAAGGCCGGCGCCGTATCCCAGACCGGCCAGGGGCTCGCCCAGCATGACCCGGGTGGCCAGCTCCACCATGGGCACGCCGGTGACCTTGCTGATGTAAGGCACCGTCCGGGAGGAGCGGGGGTTCACCTCGATCACGTACACGCCACCGTTGTATACCACGTACTGCACGTTCATCAGGCCCACGACCTTCAGCTCACGGGCCAGCTTCCCGGTGTATTCCACAATGGTATCCTTCACCGCGGGGGAGAGGTTCTGGCAGGGATAGACGGAGATGGAATCCCCGGAGTGAACCCCTGCCCGCTCCACGTGCTCCATAATGCCGGGAATCAGGAAGTCCTTCCCGTCGCAGATGGCGTCCACCTCTACCTCCGTGCCCTGGAGGTATTTATCAATGAGCACCGGGTTTTCGAGCTCTCCGGCGGTGATGATGCCCATGTACTCCACCACGTCCTGATCCGAGTGGGCGATGATCATATTCTGCCCGCCCAGCACATAGGAGGGCCGCAGCAGCACCGGATAGCCCAGCCGGTTGGCGATCTCCACCGCCTCCTCAGAGGTGAACACCGTATCCCCCTGGGCTCTGGGAATGCCGGTCCGCTCCAGCACCTGGTCAAACCGCTCCCGATCCTCCGCCGCGTCGATGCTGTCGGCGGTAGTGCCCAGGATTTTGATATTGTGCTCCGCCAGATACCGGGTGAGCTTGATGGCGGTCTGACCGCCGAACTGCACCACGCAGGCGTCCGGCTTCTCCGTGTCGATGATGCTCTTCACATCCTCCCAGGTGAGGGGGTCGAAATAGAGCCGGTCGCTGGTGTCAAAGTCAGTGGAAACCGTCTCGGGGTTGTTGTTGGCCAGGATGGTTTCATAGCCCTGTTCCTTCAAGGCCCAGACGCAGTGGACGCAGCAGTAGTCGAACTCGATCCCCTGGCCGATCCGGATGGGGCCCGCCCCGAAGACCAGGATTTTCTTCTTTCCGGGTTCCTCCCGGTTCGTAAGGAATTGGGCCGCTTCATTCTCCTCGTCTGCGGTGGAGTAGAAGTAAGGGGTTTGGGCGGGATGCTCCGCGGCGCAGGTGTCCACCATCTTGAAGGCGGCGTTCCTGTGGGCGGGGCATTTCTTGCCGGAGAGCTTCTCCAGGGTGGCGTCCAGGTAGCCCCAGGTCTTTCCCTGGAGATAGAGCGCCTCCGAAAGAACCTCTCCCGCCTCCTGAGCAAGGGACTGCTCAAACCGGCCCAGCTTCTCCAGCTTGGCCAGGAACCATTCGTCCATCATGGTGATTTCGTGGACCCGCTCCACCGGAACGCCCTTTTTCAGCGCCTGGAAGATCACGAAGATCCGTTCGTCATCGCAGTTGTGAAGCAGGTCCTCCAGCTCTGAGGGGGACTTGTCCAGGAGCTTTGGCATATTCAGGGAATCCAGCTTCAGCTCCGCGCCCCGCACCGCCTTGATCATGGCGGCCTCGAAGGAGGTGCCGATGCTCATGACCTCGCCGGTGGCCTTCATCTGGGTGCCCAGGGTGCGCTTTGCATAGACGAATTTGTCAAAGGGCCACCGGGGGAACTTGACCACCATGTAGTCAATAGCAGGCTCGAAGCAGGCATAGGTGGTGCCGGTGACCGCGTTGCGGATCTCGTCCAGGGTGTAGCCCACAGCGATCTTGGCGGCTACCTTGGCGATGGGATAGCCGGTAGCCTTGGAGGCCAGGGCGGAGGAACGGGACACCCGGGGATTGACCTCAATGACCGCGTACTCCCGGCTCTCCGGATGGAGGGCAAACTGGCAGTTGCAGCCGCCCTCCACGCCCAGGGCTTCCACAATATCCAGGGCGGCGGAGCGGAGCATGCCGTATTCGTCCGGGGTGAGGGTGACCGCGGGGGCAACCACAATGCTGTCCCCGGTGTGAACGCCCACGGGGTCCACATTTTCCATGGAGCAGACCGTAATGGCGTTCCCCTTCCGGTCCCGGATCACCTCGAATTCGATTTCCTTCCAGCCGGTGACGCACTTCTCCACCAGGATCTGGGTGATGGGGGAGAGGCGCAGACCGCCCTCGGCGATCTCCTCCAGCTCCCGGCGGTTGGCAGCAATGCCGCCGCCGGTGCCGCCCATGGTAAAGGCGGGACGGATGATCACCGGATAACCGATTTCCTTCTCTGTATAGCGCACCGCGTCCTCCAGGGTTTCCACCACCTTGGAGGGGATGCAGGGCTGGTTGATGGAGGCCATGGTATCCTTGAACATCTGCCGATCCTCGGCCCGGTCGATGGTTTCCGGCATGGAGCCCAGCAGCTTCATGCCGTGAGCCTCCAGGAAGCCGCTTTTCGCCAGCTGCATGGAGAGGGTCAGGCCGGTCTGGCCGCCCAAGTTGGAGATCACGCTGTCGGGCTTTTCCAGCTCGATGACCCGCTTGACCACGTCCAGGGTCAGGGGCTCTACATAGATTTTATCCGCCATGGCCTTGTCGGTCATGATGGTGGCAGGGTTGGAGTTGATGAGCACAACCTCCAGCCCCTCCTCCCGGAGGGCCCGGCAGGCCTGGGTGCCCGCGTAGTCGAACTCGGCGGCCTGGCCGATGACAATGGGGCCGGAGCCAATCACCAGCACCCTGCGGATGTCTTCTCTCAATGGCATATGAATCGCTTTCCTTTCCGGGGGCAGGACCCCGAGGTCTTACTTCCTCATTGCAGCGGCGAATTGGTCGTATATAAAGGCGGTGGAATGGATGTGGGCCTCTCCATCGGGGAGGAACTGCACCGAAATCCCCGGGAAGCCCGTATAGCGCAGGCCCTCGCAGGTCTGGTCATTGGCGTTTTGGAAGGTGATCTCCGCTGTTTCCGCCAAAACAGAAGCCTTGTCCACATAACAGGCGTGGTTCTGGGTGGTGATGTAGGTGCGCCCGGTGGAAAGCTGGCGCACCGGCTGGTTTGCGCCCCGGTGGCCGCATTTCAGCCGGGAAACCTGCATCCCCATTGCCTGGGCCAGAAGCTGGTGCCCCAGGGAAAGCCCCAGGATGGGCAGTCCTGTTCCGCACAGGCGGCGGATGGGCTCCAGCGCCTCCGGATAGGCTCCCTCCGGGCCGTCGGAGAGGAGGATGCCGTCCAGCGCTCCGGCCTCCGCCTGGTCAGCCAGTTGGGAGAGCGCTCCTGGGCCAAAGAGGGTGAGGGCGATTCCGCGGCTGCTCAGCGCCGCGTGGACGCTGTTGGTCATGCCGAAATCCGCCGCGCCTACCCGGAAAGAGAGCTCCGTTCCGACCGGGGCTGTAGCGCCTGCCAGCAGGGTCTGCCGGGGAACGGGAGGGACGAAGGCCCGGAGCTCTGCCAGGAGCGCCTCCGGATCCAGGGGGCCCTGGGAGACGATCATGCCCCGCTGTTCTCCCTTTTCCCGGAGGTGCCGGGTGAGCCTGCGGGTATCCAGGCCGCAGATCCCCACCACGCCGTGCTTTTGCAGGAAGTCCTCCAGAGCGCCCTCACAGAGATAGTTGGAGGGGGCTTCGCAGCATTCCCGGACGATGTAGCCCGCGGCGTGAACCTGCTCCGACTCCCAGCCCAGGGAATTGATCCCATAGTTGCCGGCCAGGGGGAAGGTCTGCACCAGAAGAAGCCCCTGATTGGCAGGCGTGGTCAGGGCTTCCTGAAAGCCCACCATGGAGGTATTGAACGCAGCGGTTCCCATGGCCTTGCCGCGGCTTCCCAGCGGGGTCCCCTGAAAGACGGTTCCGTCCTCCAGGAGCAGCAGGGCTTTTTGAGCTTGATTTTTATCCATGCGTTTACGTCCTTTCCTTTTGGAGGCTGCTTAAAGCCTGTTTCGGGTTTCCGGGTGGTCGGAGGGCAAGGCCGCGAGACGCTGTCTCGCGCTCTGCCAAGGGGACGAGTCCCCTTGGATTCCCATCTTTTTAAGGGCGTGGAGGGGGGCAAGTCTGTACAGACTTGTTACACCCTGCCTCGCTGATACTTCCTTCGTGGTCGATCGCCCGCCTACCCTTTTTTTTCGTAAAGAAAAAATTCAGCTCTGCATGCGGCGCAGGGGCTGCGACGCAGAAGGGTTCGGGCGGATTGTGCTGCGCTCATACTCTGTGCGGCGCAGGAAGTACCCCGCACGCAGGGGGGAGCTTTTTTCTTTACGAAAAAAGCGTCCTGCGTGAATCAGACTATCTGTGTGGCAGAAAGCCGGAAGTCTGTACAGACTTAACCCCAACCCCTTTCCGCCCTTAATAAAGATGGGAATCCAAAGAGACGCGTCCCTTTGGCGAGAGCGCGAGAGCAGAGCTCTCGCGGCCGTGCCCTTCCGGTCCCGAACAAACTCTCGGATTCCAGCGTCTCTGCGGGCGGCGTTGAGCTCGTCCCGCATCCGAATGGCCTCTTCGCGGGCGCAGCGGGCATACTCCCGCTCGTCGGCGCCGGCCTTCTGATAGGCGCACATAATGGCACGGGAGGAGTTGATAATGCCGCCGATGCCGTTTTCGTCAAGGGCCCGGCAGGCGTCGGCTGCGGCTCCCCCCTGGGCTCCGTAGCCCGGCACCAAGAAGAAGGTATGGGGGAGCTGCTTCCGGAGCTCGGTCAGCTGCTGGGGATAGGTGGCGCCCACCACCGCGCCCACGGCGCTGTAGCCGCTGGCGCCGATGGTATCCGCGCCCCAGGCCTCGCACATTTCCCCCATCAGCTGATAGACGGGCTTATTATCTATCAGCCGGTCCTGGAGATCGCCGCTGGAGGGGTTGGAGGTTTTCACCAGGACAAAGATGCTCTTATCATATTCTTTGCAGACCTTCAGCAGAGGGGTGATCCCGTCTGTGCCCAGGTAGCCGTTTACGGTGAGGGCGTCCGCGCCAAAGGGGGCGATCCGTTTCCCTTCAATTTCAACGGTGCCCAGATGAGCGGCGGCGTAGGCTTCCATCGTGGAGCCGATGTCGTTGCGCTTTCCGTCGGTGATAACGTACATCCCCTTTTTCCGCGCATAGCAGATCGTCTCCTGGAGGGTGTGTATCCCCTGCCAGCCGAGCTGCTCATAGTAGGCCGCCTGGGGCTTCACAGCCGGCACAATGTCGCACAGCGCATCAATCAGGCCCTTGTTGAACTCCAGCAGTGCCATGGCGGCGCCCTCCAGGGGATCCTCGTACTCGTTCAGGAAGGCGTCCCGGATATAAGCGGGAACATATTCCAGCTTGGGATCCAATCCGGCTACGGAGGGATTGTTCAGTGCCTTAATGCGCTCAATCAGTCGATCCATTGACATTGCAGTGTCATCCTTTCCTGTATCTGGTTGTGGGGGAAGACCTCGAGGGCTCTGCCCTCAAGCTCCTGCCAAGGGGAATCCCTTCCCCTTGGATTCCCATTATTTGAAGGGCTTTTTTAAGGGCGGAAAAAGGGGTGGTTAAGTCTGTACAGACTTCCGAACGTCTGCCACGCAGACAGTCTGATTCCCGCAGTACGCTTTTTTCGTAAAGAAAAAAGCTCCTTCCTGCGTGCGGGGTACTCCCTGCGCCGCACAGGGTATGTGCGCAGCAGAACCTGCTCGAGACATTCTGCGTCGCACCTTCTGCGCCGTCTATGGGGATGAATTTTTTCTTTACGAAAAAATGGGTAGGCGGGCGATCGTCCCTGAAGGGAGTATCAGCGAGGCAGGGAGTAACAAGTCTGTGCAGACTTGAACCCCCCACCCCTTTTACGCCCTTAAAAAGACGGGAATCCAAGGGGAGCCAGCTCCCCTTGGCGAGAGCGCGAGAGCAGAGCTCTCGCGGCCTTGCCCGTCCCGAGCACGCGCAGCTTTCTAAGCGGCCTGAGGCAGCTCATCGGGGAGGAGGTCTGCGAGGGCGCCGGCGATTTCCTCCACACAGTTGGAGGTGAAGGGATTTTTGAGGCCGGACTCCTTTAAGGCGTTCAGGTATTCGGAGTTGAGGGTGTATTGGGTGATCTGGTCGTAGGTGGAGAGGGCCTTTGCGCGGTTTTTGACCGAGAGCTCCCATACCTCCATGGCCGAAATAGCAGAGGTGGCATAGCTGATATAGTAGAAGGGGGATTCAAAGTGATGATGGATATCCACCCACTCGTAGATCAGGGGATAGCCGTAATATTCTTCATACAGCTGGGCGTGGAGCAGATTCATCTCCTCCAGGCTCATGTCGGGATTTTCAAAGACCGCCTGCTGAAACTCGTCCTCCGCACATCCCATGAGCACCGAATCTATCAGGCTGAGCAGACTGTCAATCTCAAACAGCTCCGCATCCTCTCCATACAGCTCCGGATAGGCGTCGTACATGAGCACCTCCAGGGCCTGAGAGTGGATTTCCGCCAAATCCAGGCTGTTGTTGTCGTTCCAGAGAATGGGATCCATCAGATAGAAGTTGTAGTAATGGCCAAACTCGTGAAAGAGGGTGTCCGGAGCCTGGTAGACGCTGGTATTGACAAACATAAAGGGCGCCTGCCAGCCGGAAAGGATGGTGGTATAGCCGGCCTGCATCATGTTGGGATCCGCCCCAAAGCGGAAGAGCTGGTTCTGCATCATATAGTCCAGAGCCTCCCCCATCTCCTCCGGATAGTCGGAGCGGAGCGCCTTCTGCAGAGCGGGCAGACCGTCCTGAAAATCGACGCTGCTCCGAAGCTTGGCCTGCCGGATGTCCTCATAGTAGAAATCCTCCAGCTGGCTGTAGAGAGGGGCGAGGGTCTTCTTCACCTTTTCCGAAAAGGCGGCGGCGTCCTCCTTGGTGAAGTCCCGGCCCAGACAGTCGTAGGCATAATCCGTATAGCTGTCATAGCCCAGCGTCCCGGCAATCTCCACCCGGACGGCAACCAGCTCCCGGTAGAGCTCTCCCAGCGCCCTGTTTTTCTTCTCGTAAATGTCGTAGTAGGCGTAGATGCCTTCCTCGGTGGTGAAATCCAGATCCTCCATGGTCACTTCCTCACCGTTGAGGGTGGTGGTGTATTCCTCCGTCAGGCGCTTGGTGTATTCGTTTTCCAGCTCTTTTTCCTGCTTGGTCAGGGCTTCTATGGCAGGGGAGTTGAGCTTGCTGTTGATCTCATAGCGGTCGATGAAGCCCTGGCCCCAGTCCTCTCTGGCGGCTTCTCCATAGGCTGAGTCCAGGATGGCTCCGGTGAGCTCGTTCATCCGATTGTCAAGCTTATTGTAGAATTCATCCAGATCCAGATTTTCCTGCTCATAGTATTCATCGGTGAGATCCAGATCGTGGCGGATGCTGGCAAGGGTGCTCATTGTGTCCAGATTGGCAATCTCCCGCAGGAGCTGGCGGTAGCGCTCAAGGAGCTCTTCCTCCCTGCCGGATTCCTTGACCAGCGCAAGGGCGCTGGTCACCTGGGCGTCTATCTCCTCCAAATCAGGGCGGACATACTCCAGCTGGGAGAAGTTAACCGCCTCCCGCTGGATGTTCAGCGCCTCCACCAGCCGGCCGGGCTGCTCCGGCCCGGGGCTCCGCTTCAGCAGCAAAGCAGGCATACAGCCGGACAGCAGCAGAGAGGCTGCTGCCAGAATGGCGGCAAGGGAAATCAAGGGCTTCTTTTTCAAGACGGCATTGCTCCTTTCATGGTTCAGATCCTGTATTCCTATTCTGCCCTTCGGCTCCGGAGTCAGTGGAGGGACATTTTGCTTCCCTCTCAATAGCGCATGACATAAACCAGCTCTCCATTGACAAAGGTGTACTTTACCTTGCCCTGGAGCCGCTCGAACTTGAAGACGGAATTCTTCGACTTGGACTGGAGCCGCTCCGGCAGGACCGTCCAGACAGCCTTGGTATCCACCAGGGCAAGGTCGGCGGGCATTCCGGGGGCCAGGGAGCCTGCGGGAATCCCCAGGATCCGGGCGGGATTGGCGCTCATCCGCTGGATGAGCTGATACATGGTCAGCAGCCCCGGCTCCACCAGGAAGCGGATGCCCGCCGCCAGGGAGGTTTCCAGCCCGATCACCCCGTTTGGAGCGGTGAGGAAATCCTTCTTGTCCTGGCGGGTATGGGGCGCGTGATCGGTGGCGATGCAGTCCAGGGTGCCGTCCTGAAGCCCCTGAATCACGGCGTCTACGTCCTCCTGCTCACGGAGGGGCGGATTCATCCGGTAGTCCGCGTCCCGGCTCCGGAGCTTCTCGTCCGTATAGGCAAAGTAGTGGGGGCAGGTTTCCGCGGTTACCGGCCAGCCCTTGGCCTTGGCGGCGCGGATCAGCTCCACGGAGCCACGGGTGCTCACATGGCAGATGTGGACAGGGGCGTTCAGACGCCCGGCAATCTCCAGATCCCGCTGGGTGATGCTGTCCTCCGAGCGCCGATCCATTCCGGGCAGGCCCAGCTCCTGGCTCACCTCTCCCAGATGCATCAGCCCTCTGCCGATCAGCCGCAGATCCTCGCAGTGGGAGACGATCCGCAGCCCGTTCTCTTTGGCGGAGCGCACCGCCTCCTCCATCATCCGGAGGCTTTCCACCGGGCGTCCGTCGTCGGAGACGGCCGCCGCGCCCTCCTCCCGGTACATGGCGTAGTCGCCCAGCTGCCGGCCCTCCAGGCCTTTGGTAGCCGCCGCGCAGACATAGACCTTGGCCTTGGCGGTGGCTGCCCGCTCCCGGATATAACGGATGGTTTCCCGGCTGTCGGCTGGGGGCTTGGTGTTCGGCATACAGAGCAGGGAGGTGATCCCGCCGATGACAGCCGCGTTGCAGCCAGTGTGGATGTCCTCCTTTTCAGTGAGGCCGGGATCCCGCAGGTGGACGTGCATATCCACCAGTCCCGGAATCACGGTCAGCCCCCGGGCTTCCACCACCCGATCCACCCCTGCGGGGGAGATGGAGGGCGCGGCCTGACGGATGAGGCCGTCCTCTATGAGAAGATCCACCGGCCCGTCCAGGGACTGGGCGGGATCGATTACATGACCGTTGCGTATCAGCAGAGTTGCCATTTGTTACTTCCTTTCCTGTTTGGCCGGAGGCGCGCCCTACGGCTCCTGCTTGATGATGACTACCTTATTTTCACTGTCCCAGGGCATGACAGACACCCGCACCGTCTCGTCCCGTGAGGTGGGCAGATTTTTGCCTACGAAATCCGCCCGGATGGGCAGCTCCCGGTGGCCTCTGTCCACCAGCACGGCCAGCTCGATCATCAGGGGCCTTCCCCGGCGCATCAGGGCGTCGATGGCGGCCCGCACGCTCCTGCCGGTGTAGATCACGTCGTCCACCAGCACGACCCGCTTCCCCTCAATGGGGAAGTCTATTTGGGAACGGTCCGCATGGCCGTCCGTCCGGCGATCGTCCCGGAAGCTGGTGATGTCCAGGGAGCCGGTTTCCACCGGGTGGCCCTCCACCCCGGCAATCCGTCCGGCAATCTGCCGCGCCAGCTCCTCCCCCCGGGAGAGAATCCCGATCAGGCAGAGGTTTTCCGCCCCCTTGTTGTGCTCGATGATCTCGTAAGCGATCCGGGCAACAGCCCTCTGCATGGCCTTTTCTTCCAGTATCAGCGTTTCTTTCATGACCATATCCCTTTTTTGTTTAAAATGGGGCGCGCGCTCCCAGCCGCCCGCGGATCCATCCATCCGCCCGGTCCGCCGCCTGTCCGGGCGTCAGGCTGTTTTCCGCTGGGAATCATGCCGGTTCCTTTCTCCGGGAGCCAGGTCCCGGGGGACACAAAAAACCGGACTGTCAACCGACAGTCCGGCATCTGCGCAAATATCCGGCCTGCGCCGAAGCACAAGCCGCCCTCTCTCGCAGCGCGTTCCTTGCCGGCCTCACGGGACCAGTTTAAAGGACACTTGCTTTCTCCTGTTTTTTCAGTGGCTCTCCCTGTTTAAGGTATGTCTGATTTTTTATATTATACCCCTGGAGCGTTCGTTTGTAAAGTGCGAAATTGTGAAATTTTCACGTGATGGAACCCGCCCTTTTTTCACTTGACAAAATGCCGGAGAAATGTATAATAAAAGCATTGAACCATGCAAACAGAAATGCGTTGACAGGGACAGGCGTTTTCACGGATCCGTTTCAGAGAGCCGCCGGAGGGTGCGAGGCGGCACGGAGGGAAGGCGGCCCATCACCCTTGAGCAGACAGCTGAACCTGGAGGGAATCCCCCGCGCCGGGCGGATTTTCAACGGAAGTAAGCGGGTCCGGAGTCCCGCCGTTATTTTGGGGAGCGCGTTATTGGACGCGGCAGAGGGGCCTTCCCTGCGGGAGGGCAAGCGGAGTGGTATCGCGGAAGCGGATGGCTTTCGTCTCCTTTTAAAAGGATGACGGAGGCCTTTTTTGCGTCCGTGTCTTCAAAACAGGGAACTTTGAAAGGATGGATGGAAGATGGAGCTGACAGGCGCGCAGATCCTGATGGAATGTCTGTTGGAGCAGGGCGTGGACACCGTGTTCGGCTATCCGGGAGGAGCGGTGCTGAACATCTACGACGCCCTCTATCAGTACCGGGATCGGATCCGGCATATTACCACCGCTCATGAGCAGGCCGCGGCCCACGGGGCCGACGGCTATGCCAGAGCCAGCGGAAGGACGGGGGTCTGCATTGCCACCTCCGGGCCGGGAGCCGCCAACCTGGTGACCGGAATTGCAACCGCCTTTATGGACTCCACCCCGATGGTGGCTGTCACCGGCAACGTCAACCGGGATCTGCTGGGAAAAAGCAGCTTTCAGGAGCTGGACATTGCCTCCATTGTCCGGCCGATCACCAAGCTGAGCCGGGTGGTCATGGGCACGGAGGATCTGGCCGGAGCGGTGCGGGACGCCTTCCGGATTGCCAACGAGGGCCGGAAGGGCCCGGTCCTGCTGGACCTTCCCAAGGATATTACCGCCGGGGCCTGCTCCTTTCAGCCGCAGCCCCCCGCGCCCCTGGCCCCGCCGCCCCAGCCGGATCCCAAGACGCTGGAGGCCGCCCTGGAGCTGCTGCGGAACTGCCGCAGGCCCTTCATCTACACCGGCGGCGGGGTGATCGCCGCCGGTGCCTCCCAGGCCCTGAAGGAGTTCGCGGAACGGCTGGACGGGCCGGTATCCTCCTCCCTGATGTGCCAGGGGGGATACGATCAGATGGACGGGCGCTACATCGGCATGCTGGGGATGCACGGCACCAAAACCGCCTCCCTGGCCATCCGGGACTGCGATCTTCTGGTAGCGGTGGGAACCCGGTTCTCCGATCGGGTCACCTGCAACGCCGGGCTGTTTGCCCGGCACTGCCCCATTGTGCAGATTGACATTGACGCCCGCGAATTCGGGAAAAACGTCCCGGCGGACGCCTGCCTGCACGGGGACGTCCGGCAGGTGCTGGAGGAGCTGAACCGCCGGCTGGAGCCTGTTCCCCGCCGGGAATGGATGGAGCGGATCGCCGCCTGGCAGGCGGAGTACCCGCCCATCCCCCGGAGCGAGCCGGGGGTCAATCCCCGCTCGGTGATGGAGGCCCTGGGCGAGCTTACCGGAGGCGAGGCCCTGATCTCCACAGAGGTGGGGCAGCATCAGATGTGGGCGGCTCAATATTTCGCCTACCGTTTCCCCCGGCAGCTGATCACCTCCGGCGGGCTGGGGACCATGGGCTTTGGGCTGGGGGCCGCCATCGGCGCCAAGCTGGCCTGCCCGGAACGGGCTGTGGTGAACATCGCCGGGGACGGCAGCTTCCACATGAACGCCAACGAGCTTTCCACCCTGGCGAAATATCAGATTCCCCTGGTGGAGCTGGTGCTGAATAATCAGGTGCTGGGCATGGTGCGCCAGTGGCAGAAGCTCTTTTACGGGAGCCGCTTCTCGGAAACCAATCTGGAGAAGCCCACCAGCTATGAGGCGCTGGCCCGGGCCTACGGGATCGAGGCAATGACCATCCGCCGGGAGGAGGAGATCCGACCGGTGCTCAGACAGGCCCTGGAGCTTGGAAGGCCCGTGCTGGTCAACTGCCATATCGGACAGGACGAAAACGTGCTTCCCATGGTTCCCGCAGGCGCCTCCGTAGAGGATCCCCTGCTGGATATGCCGGATCTGCCCGGGGATGAAACGGTATTTTGACAGAAAGGATGGTTTGCTGTGCTGACCCTTGACAAGGTATATCATGCTTCCTACGTGCTGAAAAACGTGATCCGCACCACGGATCTGATCTACGCGCCCAGGCTGAGCGAGGACTGCCAGGTTTACCTGAAGACGGAAAACCTCCAGGTGACCGGCTCCTTTAAAATCCGGGGCGCCTATTACCGGATTTCCCAGCTGAATCCGGAGGAAAAGTCCAAAGGGGTGATCGCCTGCTCCGCGGGAAACCACGCCCAGGGGGTGGCCCTGGCCGCCGCCCGGAGCGGGATCCCCTCCCTGATCTGCATTCCGGACGAGGCCCCCATCCAGAAGGTGGAAGCCACCAAACGGTACGGGGCGGAGGTCTGCCTGGTAAACGGCGTCTACGACGACGCCTACCGGAAGGCCCTGGAGCTGCAGAAGGAGCGGGGAGGGACCTTTATCCATCCCTTTGACGATCCGGACGTGATCGCGGGCCAGGGCACCATCGGGCTGGAGCTGCTGGATCAGCTTCCGGATATGGACGCGGTGATTGTGCCGGTGGGGGGCGGCGGGCTTATCTCCGGCGTGGCCTTCACCATCAAGTCCCTGAATCCCAATATCAAGGTCTACGGCGTTCAGGCGGAGGGCGCGCCTTCCATGCGCAACGCCCTCCGGGACGGGCGGAAGGAGGCCCTTCCGGGGGTGTCCACCATTGCCGACGGCATCGCGGTCAAGCGCCCGGGGAATCTGACCTATGAGCTGTGCGGCAAATATGTGGACGGAATCGTCACGGTCAGCGACGACGAGATCTCCACCGCAATCCTGGCGCTGATCGAGGATCAGAAGCTCATTGCGGAGGGGGCGGGCGCAGTGGCGGCGGCCGCGGTGCTCTTCCGCAAGCTGGAGCTGACGGGGAAAAAGGTGGTCTGCCTGATCTCCGGCGGGAATATCGACGTTACCATCCTCTCCCGGGTGATCAGCCGGGGCCTGCTCAAGGCGGGACGCTCCGCCGATCTCACCATTGCTCTCACCGACAAGCCCGGCCAGCTTCTGGGCGTGTCCCGCGTCATCGCAGAGCTGGGAGGAAACGTGGTTTCCATCCACCACGATCACGCGGATGAAACCGTGGACATCAACGGCTGCTTCCTGCGGATCGTGCTGGAAACCCGGGATCATCAGCACCTCCGCCAGATCCGGGAGGCCCTGGTTCAGGAGGGGTATCGGATCGTGAATTAGGCTCCGGCCGCTCCGGAAAGACACCGGAAATGAAAAATTTGTTGACAACCGGGCCCGCATGGCCTATAATAGATAGGCATGGCAAGGCGCAGTCGAGGCATTGCGTTTCTGCAAAAACCAATAAGGAATGGGAATCAAGTGATACTGGAGCTGAAAACGGTTTTTGAACAGCCTGGGGAGGAGCTTCCCTTTGACTACGGGATGGATCTTTCCGGTTATGAGCTGTACGGGGTATACCCTTTTGTCACTCCGCTATCGGTAAAGGGCCGGGCGTATAACGCCGCCGGGGTGGTGGAGCTTGCCTACACGGCCTCCTTCCGGCTGCGGGTTCCCTGCGACCGCTGTCTGGAGCCCTTCGAGCGGGACTATTCCTATTCATTCGAAGAGATTTTGGTTTTGGAAGAGAGCGAGGAACACGACGAATACATTGCCGCTCCCGGCGCCCGCCTCGATTTGGACGAGCTTTGTCTGTCTGACCTGCTGCTGAGCCTGCCTTATAAGCAGCTTTGCGGTCTGGGGGAGGACTGCAAGGGGCTCTGCCCAAGGTGCGGCGCGAATCTGAACCACACCAGCTGCGGCTGCGGCGCAAATGAGACGGATCCGAGGCTGGCGGCTCTTGGCCAGCTGCTGGAATAATCCGCCTGCCACTTTTTCCCTGCCGGACGGATGGCTTTGGCCGCCGGGAGGCAGGAGTTCCACTGTGCAAACTGTACAAAAGGAGGTGTCCCAATGGCTACTCCCAAGGGAAAGGTATCCAGATCCAGACGCGACAAGCGGCGTTCCAACGTATGGAAGCTTGATATGCCCGCTCTGTCCAAGTGCACACAGTGCGGCGAGCTGAAAGCGCCCCACAAGGTCTGCGCGAACTGCGGGTACTATAAGGGCGTGCAGGTTATCAAAAAGGATGCCTGAAGCAGCCTGTTTTCTGCCGTTTGAATATCCCCCGGCGTCCGCCGGGGGATATTTCGATCTGCGGGCAATGCGGCGGGGATTCCGCCGGACAGAAACAGAGGAGGATTCCTGTGAGCGTTGCGATCTATCGGCTCCGGCCTGGGAGCATAGCTGAAAAGAAGCGGCTCCGTCCCGGAGATCTGCTGATATCCATCAACGGAAACCCCATTAACGATCTGCTGGATCTGGACTTCTATGCGGCGGAGCCCCGGCTCACCCTGGAGCTGGAGCGGGAGGGCCGCAGGCGGACCGTCCGTGTCCGGAAGGAGCAGTATGCGGATCTGGGCCTGGAGTTTGAAACCTACCTGATTGATCAGGAGCGCTCCTGCCGGAACGGCTGCATCTTCTGTTTTGTGGATCAGATGCCTCCCGGGATGCGGGAAAGCCTTTATTTCAAGGATGACGACGCCCGGCTCTCCTTTCTGTTCGGGAACTACATCACCCTGACCAACCTGTCGGAGCAGGAGCTTGACCGGATCATCCGGATGCACATCTCCCCCATCAACGTCTCCGTCCACACCACCAACCCGGCGCTGCGGGTGCGGATGATGCGCAACCGGTTCGCTGGGGAGGCGCTGGGGCAGATGAAGCGGCTGGCTCAGGCGGGAATCCGGCTGAACTGCCAGCTGGTGCTCTGCCCGGGCGTCAACGACGGGCCGGAGCTGACCCGGAGTCTGGAGGAGCTGGGGGCGCTCTGGCCCTCGGTGCAGAGCGTTGCCTGCGTGCCGGTGGGGCTGACCCGGTATCGGGAGGGGCTCTGCCCGCTCCGGCCCTATGACAAAGCCGCCGCCGGGGAGACTATCGATCGGATTGAGCGGTTTTCCGAAGCTTTTCTGGAGGCGCACGGCACCCGCCTGGCCTATCCCTCGGACGAATTGTTCCTGAAGGCGGAGCGTCCCCTGCCGGAGGAGGAATACTATGAGGATTTCTCCCAGCTGGAGAATGGGGTAGGGGTAGTGCCGCTGCTGATGGAGGAATTCCGGGCGGCGCTGGCGGATCTGCCGGAAAGCGGGCAGGCCCGGCGGGTATCCCTGGCTACAGGGACGGCGGCGGCGCCCTTCCTCCGGCAGCTGGTAAAGGAGCTGCAGACAAAGCGGAAGAGCCTGGAATGCACCGTTATTCCTGTGGAGAATCGCTTCTTCGGGGAATCCATCAACGTGGCGGGTCTGGTGACCGGTCGGGATCTGCTGGCGGCCCTGGAGGGCCTGGATCTGGGGGAGGCGCTGCTGCTGCCCTCGGTAATGCTCCGCCACGAGCAGGATCGCTTCCTGGACGACGTAACCCTGGAGGAGCTCCGCCAAAAGGCGGGCGTCCCCGTGGAGATCTGCGAAATCGACGGCGCTCAGCTGCTCGCCGCCCTGAAAGGCTGAGAGCTTGTGCGCGTGACAGGGGCAAGACCTCGAGGCGCTGCCTCGAGCTCCGCCAAGGGGAGCTGGCTCCCCTTGGATTCCCGTCTTTTGGGGGTGGGGTGGGGACGGGCACTTGCGCCCGTCCCCCTACCTCGCTGGTACTTCCTGCCTCGCTGGTACTTCCCGCACGGACGATCGCCCGCCTACCCATTTTTTCGTAAAGAAAAAATTCATCCCCATAGGCGGCGCAGACAGTACGACGCAGAAAGTCCCGAGCGGGTTCTGCTGCGCTCGTACTTTCTGCGAAGAGGGAGCATGGTGCGACCTACGGAATCCCCCAGTCAGGGCTACCGCCTGACGGCGGCATCCCTGCCATGCCCCCGACGTTCCTTCGGAACGTCTCACAAGGGGGCCGAGCCAACTTTCTACGTTGATAGACGCTTTGTGCGCAGTTAAGAACCGCTCATCCTCTTAAATTCTCAGAATGCGTCTATATAACGTAGAGTGTTGGCTTGCCTCCCTTGTCATACGTTCCGAAGGAACGTATGGGAGAGGGGACCGCCGCTGCTCCGAAGGAGCGGCGGTGGTGGAAGGATTCCCTCAGAGGCGCAAAGTCCCCCGCACGCAGGGTGGAGCTTTTTTCTTTACGAAAAAAGCGTACTGCGTGAATCGGACTATCTGCATGGCAGGAAACCGGAAGTCTGTACAGACTCAACCCCCAACCCCTTCCGCCCTTAAAAAAGCCCTTCAAATAATGGGAATCCAAGGGGAATCCCTCCCCGATGCGCCGCTGGCGGCGCATCTCAGAATTCGGCGAAGCCGAATTCCTAGGTGCGTTGTGAAACAACGCACCGCAGAGACGCGAGACAGAGTCTCGCGGCCTTGCCCTTTGTCCACGCAGAGACTCTGGAATATCAAGGGAGGAACCATGAAAATACTTTATGCGGCATCTACCTGGCAGCATCTGCTGCATTTTCACATTCCCTATATTCAGGAGCTGCGCCGCCGGGGGCATGTTGTCCATGCGGCGGCGGGGGGGAAGCCTCTGGCCTTTCCCTATGCGGATCAGGCGGTGTCCCTGCCGCTGAAAAAGAAGATGACCGCTCCCGGGAATTTTCGGGCGGCCCGCCGCCTGTCCAAGCGGATCTGGGCGGAGGGGTACGATCTGGTAGCTGTCCACACCAGCCTGGCGGCGTTTTTCGTCCGGCTGGCAGTACGGATGGCCGGGACAGGCTGTCCGGTATGCAACACGGTTCATGGATATCTGTTTGACGCTCAGACCCCTTTCCTGAAAAGAAAAGTTCTGCTGGAGGCGGAAAAGTACATGGCCTCTGTGACAGATACGGTGGTGGTCATGACTCGGGAGGATTACAGCATCGCCCGGGAGAACAGGCTGTTTCAGCGCCAGCTGTTCTACCTGCCGGGAATGGGCGTGGATTTCTCCCGCTTCCCCCAGATTACCCCTCTCCTCCGGCGGGAGGCCCGGGAGCGGCTGGGATATGGGGACGAGGATTTCGTGCTGGTATTCGCGGCGGAATTTTCCACCCGAAAAAATCAGGCCATGCTGATCCGGGCCATGGCCCAGCTCCCGCCCCGGGTGAAGCTGCTGCTGCTGGGAGACGGCGCTTTGCTGGAGGAGTGCCGCCAGCTCGCCCTTCAGCAGAAGACAGCGGATCGGATCCGGTTCGAGGGCTATCAGCGGGACACTGCCGCATACTACGCAGGAGCGGATATATGCGTCTCCTCCAGCCGAAGCGAGGGCCTGCCCTTCAACCTGATGGAAGCGATGGGAATGGGCCTTCCCGTGATAGCAACCAACGTAAAGGGGCACGCGGATTTGGTAGAACCTGGGCGGAATGGTCTGCTGGTTCCCTTTGGAGACGCCGCCGCTTTCGCGGGCGCGGTGCGGGATCTGCTGGAAAATCCCTCCAAGGCAGAGCTTTACGGCGGGAATAATCTGGCTGTCCGCGACGCCTACACCCTGGAAACCGTCCTTCCCCAGCACATCGCTCTTTACGAGTCTTTCGCCCATTCCGAGGGTGAACGTTAAGCTGCCTCCGCTCAGAATTTCTGCGTGATCGGAGGGGAAGGCCGCGAGGGCTCTGCCCCTCGCGCTCCTGCCAAAGGGACGCGTCCCTTTGGAATCCCATCCTTTTTAAGGGCGGAAAAGGGGTGGGATCAAGTCTGTAGAGACTCCTGATTCCTGCTACGCAGATAGTCTGATTCCCGCAGACCGCTTCAAACCTGAAACAATCAGCGAGAAACAGAGCGATGCAGAGCATAAAGCAGAGAAAACGAGAGAATGAGACGCATAAATTAAAAAATTCGGCTTTTCAATCTTGACAGGCCCTGACCGCTCCGCTATAATAGAACACATTGCGAGGCCGGGCGCTGGCCATGCGCCCAGGCGGATAACAAACTGGAGGTAAATAGACTATGTCTACAACAATGGCAAGCTCTCAGACCATGACCCGTAAATGGTATATATTGGACGCCGCCGACGTTCCCCTGGGACGGACTGCCGCAAAGGCCGCCACCCTCCTGCGGGGCAAGCACAAGCCCAGCTTCACTCCCCATGTGGACTGCGGCGATCATGTGATTATCATCAACGCCTCCAAGGCTGTGCTCACCGGCAACAAGCTTCGGGACAAGAAGTATTACCGTCATACCGGCTGGATCGGCCACATGAAGGTGACCACTGCCGGCGATCTGATGGAGAAGGCCCCCGAGAAGGCAATGGCCCTGGCTGTTAAGGGCATGGTTCCGGATACGGTTCTGGGACGGGATCAGCTCCGCCGTCTGCGTGTTTACAAGGACAGCCAGCACGCCAACGCTGCTCAGAAGCCTGAGGTCTGCCCGTTCTGATCACGGCTCTTGCCCATTTGACAAAGCATGATATGTGCGAACTGTGAATAAAAATTAGGAGGCATTTCAAGATGTACGAATCACGGCCCTATTTCTATGGAACCGGCAGAAGAAAAAGCTCTGTCGCCAGAGTCCGCGTATACGCCGGCGAGGGAAAAGTTACCATCAACGGCAGAGATATTGACGATTACTTTGGTCTGGAAACCCTGAAGCTCATTGTCAATCAGCCTCTGGAGCTTACCGGCACCGTAGGCAAGTTTGATATTGTATGCACTGCTGCCGGCGGCGGCGTTACCGGTCAGGCCGGCGCCATCCGTCATGGTCTGTCCCGTGCGCTGCTTCAGTATGATCCGGAGCTCCGGACCGTTCTGAAGAAGGCCGGGTTCCTTACTCGTGACCCCAGAATGAAGGAGCGGAAAAAGTACGGCCTCAAAGCGGCTCGTCGCGCTCCGCAGTTCAGCAAGCGATAATCGGCTGTTCAAACCGTATCAAAATTGCTCAAAAACCCCGGAAAATCAAGGGCTACCCCGCATAAGGACAACAACAAGATCACCGTCCAGAGCATAACAAAATGCGGCAACCAAAACGGCTACATCCCACAAGGATGCAATGTGAAGCGGGAGTACGGGACAAACGAAAAGCAGAAGCGTCAGAAGAAAGCGCTTTCTTCTGACGCTTCTGCTTTTCTGGGGCAGAGACAGATAACTTTTTCGCAAAAAACGAGTATTCTCAAAACAAGAAAAATATCTGTTGCATTGATTTTGAGCCGGTTGAACAGCTTTGCCCAAACAGAATCATGGGGTTTCAGCCCAAATCGTTATGATCGCTCTCCATCGGTCTACTCTACCGTGACGCTTTTCGCCAGATTCCTGGGCTTATCCACGTCCAATCCTCGGGCCACGCTGGTGTAATACCCCAGCAGCTGGAGGGGGACTATCGCCAGCAGTCCGGTGAAGCAAGGGGCCGTTTTAGGGATGTAGACGGTGAAGTCTGCCGTGTCCTCTATGCTGTAGTGCCCATAACAGGTCAGTCCCATAAGGTACGCCCCCCGGGCCTTACACTCCGCCATATTGCTGATGGTTTTCTCGTACAGATCGCTCTGGGTAAGCACGCCGATCACCAGGGTGTTGTCC
>JAAVZY010000007.1 GCA_022791945.1 Oscillospiraceae bacterium
TACCAGGGGCTATGGCAACGGCAGTAAGCCTGAAGATTATCTGGACGCATTTGCGGATTACATCAAGACCAATCTGAATGAAATTGCCGCATTGAATATCGTTTGTACAAAGCCGAAGGAACTGACCCGTGAGGGCCTGCGTTCTCTGCGCTTGACGCTGGACAGGGAGGGCTTTACCACCCAGCAGTTGAATACGGCTATCTCTCAGATGACCAACGAGGAAATCGCCGCTGATATTATCAGCCTGATACGCCGGTACGCTATTGGATCCACCCTGATCTCCCATGAAGCCAGAATCAGGCGCGCGGTGGACAAGCTGAAAAAGGCGCACAAGTTTTCCAAGCAGGAACTCAACTGGATCACCAGAATGGAAAAGTACCTGATGGAAGAATCTGTGCTGAATGTAACTGTCTTTGATGAAGATGGGCGCTTCAAGGCCCAGGGCGGCTTTGCGAAGATCAATAAAGTGTTTGGAAATAAACTGGAAAGCATTATCCTGGAGCTGAACGAGTATCTGTACGATGATGGAGGGAAAATCGCATGACCACCCAAGAAATTGTCTCCAAGCTCTGGAATCTCTGCAACGTTCTCCGTGACGACGGCATCACCTACCATCAGTATGTGACAGAGCTGACCTATATCCTGTTTTTGAAAATGGCGAAGGAGACGGGCGCAGAGAGCCAGATCCCGGAGGCCTACCGCTGGGACAATCTGACCGCTAAGAGTGGTATTGAATTGAAAAAATTCTACAAGGAGCTGCTGAACCACCTGGGTGAAAGCTGTACAGGCCGTGTGCGGGAAATCTATCAGGGAGCGGCTACCAACATCGACGAGCCGAAGAACCTTGAAAAGATCATCACCACTATTGACGGGCTGGACTGGTTTTCTGCCCGGGAAGAGGGGCTTGGCAATCTGTATGAGGAGCTTTTGGAGAAAAATGCAGGCGAGAAGAAGTCGGGTGCGGGACAGTATTTCACGCCCCGGGTGCTGATCGACGTCATGACCCGTCTGGTGAAGCCTCAGCCGAAGGAACGCTGCAACGACCCCGCCTGCGGCACATTTGGCTTTATGATTGCAGCCCATCAGTATGTTGCAGCCCAGACTGATGACTTTTTTGACCTCGACGCTGACACCGCCACCTTTGAGCGGACACAGGCTTTCACTGGTATGGAGCTGGTACACGATACCCACCGTCTGGCCCTGATGAACGCCATGCTCCACAATATGGAGGGAGAGATCATCCTGGGTGACACCCTGTCCAATCTGGGCAAAAGCATGAGGGGCTATGATGTGGTTCTCACCAACCCTCCGTTTGGGACAAAAAAGGGCGGCGAACGTGCCACCCGTGACGACTTCACCTACACCACCAGCAACAAGCAGCTGAACTTTTTGCAGCACATTTACCGCAGCCTGAAAGCGGATGGAAAGGCCCGCGCCGCTGTGGTGCTGCCGGATAACGTCCTCTTTGCGGACGGTGAGGGTGAGAAAATTCGGATTGACTTGATGGACAAGTGCAATCTGCATACGGTTTTGCGTCTTCCCACCGGCATTTTCTATGCACAGGGGGTCAAGACCAATGTGCTGTTTTTCACCCGGGGCAGGACGGACAAGAGCAATACCCAGGAGGTCTGGTTCTATGATCTGCGCACCAACATGCCCTCCTTCGGCAAGACAAATCCGCTGAAAACGGAGCATTTCGCGGATTTTGAGGCGGCGTTCGAGGCCGCAGACCGCCGGGCTGTACAGGATGAGCGGTGGAATGTGTTCACCCGGGAGCAGATCGCCCAGAAGGGCAACAGCCTTGACCTGGGGCTGATTCGGGATGATTCCGTGGTTGATTATGATAACTTGCCCGACCCGATTGAGAGCGGCGAGGAAGCCATCGCGCAGCTTGAGGAAGCGGTCGACCTCCTGCAGAGCGTGGTGAACGAGCTGAAAGCCTTGTCGGAGGTGGAGTGATGGCAAGAGGGAAAAAGGCGGCAAAAGAACTGTCACCAAAGGAAAAGCTGCAGCAAGCCTTTGTGCCAGCGGAGGAACAGCCGTATCCGATTCCGGAGAATTGGTGCTGGGCTTACATTGGTAATTGTTATGAGGTTACATCGAGCAAACGTGTACATAAAGAGGATTGGAAGGATTCAGGAGTTCCTTTTTATAGAACAAGAGAGCTTGTAAAGCTATCAGAAAATGGATATGTTGATAATGAACTGTTTATTGCAAATGAATTATACAAAAAGTTAGTTGCCGATTACGGAAAACCTAAAATTGGAGACATTTTAATAAGTGGTGTTGGAACGATTGGTGTTCCGTTTATTGTTAAAGAAAATGCGCCATTTTATTTCAAAGATGGAAATATTATCTGGTTTCAGTGCAAGGGGATTTGTTTGCCTGAATACATTTTCTACCTCTATAAAAGTAATTTTATGAGCAATTTAATTCATGATATGTCGGCAGGAACAACCGTAGATACATATACGATTATAAACGCTAACAGGACAATGTTTCCACTTCCTCCACTTGCAGAACAGAAGCGCATTGTCACTCGCATAGAAAGCCTGTTTGCCAAGCTGGATGAGGCGAAGGAAAAGGCCCAGGCGGTGGTGGACGGTTTTGAGCTGCGCAAGTCCGCCATTCTGCATAAGGCGTTTACGGGGGAGCTGACGGAGCGGTGGAGAAACGAACGTGGCGCAGACAAATGGCTTACATCCACATTTGGCAAATATACGAATTCGCAGTATGGATATACGGAGAGCGCCACGCAAGAACCGATCGGCCCAAAGTTTTTGCGTATCACCGATATACAAGATGGCGTTGTTGATTGGGACAAGGTTCCATATTGTGCGATTTCAAAGGACGATTTTGAGAAATACTCGATGAAGCAGGGCGACATCGTGATAGCGCGCACAGGCGCAACTACAGGGAAAAGCTATCTGATTGCGGATGACGTAAAAGCGGTTTTTGCTTCATACCTGATTCGGCTGACGATGAAACAGGCAGGGCTAATTGCAAGATATTTATATTACTTTATGCAATCACCAAGTTATTGGCAGCAAATTACAGAGTTTAGTGCAGGCATTGCGCAGCCGGGCGTAAATGCGAAAAAACTGCAAAAGATAGAGCTTCCAATCCCATCTGTTGATGAGCAAAAACAAATTGTCTTTGTTTTGGGTAAAATTTTGCGAAAGGAGCGGCAAGCCAAAGAAGCCGCCGAAACTGTCCTCGACCAAATCGACACCATGAAAAAGGCGATTTTAGCCCGTGCGTTCCGTGGGGAATTGGGAACGAATAACCCAGAGGAGGAATGGGCGGGGGAGCTGCTAAAAAAGACTCTATAGTGAAAAGAGGGCTAAAATGACTGTCGGATGAATTCCGACTGTTCATTTCCATTATGGAACTTGCCTTTCCTTCACGCAATTTAGGATTACTGCATACACAACGCTTCCAGCTCCAAAAATAAGACTTGTACAACGCTGTCCTGAGCGGTATGATAAGGGCAGGGATAAAATGAACTTACGGAGGAACAATGGGAGCTTATGGAGCCATTGCTGCCGCCAGAAAAAGCAGAGCCTTCCCTCCAAAAAAATTGCGGGAATCCAAGGGGATTCAATCCCCTTGGCGGAGGTTTGGGGGCGGCGCCCCCAAGGTCCTGCCCTTCGATCCCCCAGAGACTCAGCACAGCAGCGCAAGGAGGTTTTATCATGCGGGTGGCTGGAATCATCGCTGAATACAATCCGTTTCATAACGGGCACGCCTATCATCTGCAAAAGACGCGGGAGCTGGGAGCTACCCATATTGCCGTGGTCATGAGCTCGTCCTTTGTCCAGCGGGGAGACATCGCGGCCTGCTCCAAATGGGCCCGCGCCGAGGCGGCGCTTCGGGGAGGCGCGGATCTCATTGTGGAGCTGCCGGCCCTGTACGCCCTTTCGCCCGCCCGCAATTTTGCGCGGGCAGGGGTCGCGCTCCTTCACCGGCTGGGTGCGGACTGGCTCTGCTTTGGCAGCGAGGAAGGGGACGGGGAGCGTCTTCGCCAGGCCGCCGGCCTGGCCGCAGAGGCGGAGCGTTCCGCGCTCATGGGTGAGCTGCTGAGCCGGGGGCTCTCCTATCCCAGAGCCAGAGCCGCGGCAGTGGCGGAGCTGTACGGCGGGGATTGGCCGCAGCTGATCACAGGGGCCAATAACCTCCTGGGTATGGAATACATCCGCGCCATTCAGGAGATCGCCCCCACCCTTCTGCCGGTGACCATTCCCCGGTGCCAGACCCTGCACGACGGGGAGGAGTCGGGAGAAACCATCGCCAGCGCCTCAGTGGTCCGGCGGCATCTCCGCCGGGGAGAGCTGGCGGCGCTCACCCGCTATCTGCCGGACAGCAGCTTCCGCATCTGCCTGGAGGAGATCTCCCGGCTGAGGGCCCCGGTGACGGAACGGGCCGTGGAAAGGCTCCTGTTGAACCGGCTCCGGGAGCTGACGCCCGAGGAGCTGGCGCTTCTGCCGGAAGTCTCGGAAGGACTGGAAAACCGCCTTTCCCGGGCGGCGAAGGCGGCTGTCTCCCTGGAGGATTTCTATATGAAGGCGAAGACCAAGCGGTATACCATGGCGCGGATCCGGCGGATCTCCTTCTGCGCCCTGCTGGGCATCACCCGGGAGCTTCAGCAGACGCCGCCCAGCTACCTGCGGGTGCTGGGCGCCAACCGCCGGGGGATGGAAATCCTCGCCCGGGCCAAGGAGCGGGAGGGCGTCCCCATCAGCAGCAAATTCGCCAGCCTTTACCGTCAGCATCCGGCTGGAATCGAAACAGAGGTGCGGGCAACCGATCTGTATGCTCTGGCGATGCCGTCGGTACACCCCTGCAATCTGGATTTCACCACCAAGCCGGTGATCCTTTAGCAGACACCGATCCCGCATACAGATTCCTGCTGTTGCTGCTGCCTTTCGCCGGATTCTGTAAATCGCGGAAATTCCAGGGAGATGGGCTGTCCGGAAACGGAGCGGGCCGGGTCGTTCCCCCGAAAGGACGTAGAAGCTTATGTATATCGCAGATCTGCACATTCATTCCCGATACTCCCGGGCAACCAGCAGGGAATGCGTGCCCGAGGGGCTGGAGCTTTGGGGGCGCAAAAAGGGGATCGGGCTGCTGGGCACCGGGGATTTCACCCATCCCGCCTGGCGGCAGGAGCTGAGAGAGCGCCTGCTCCCCCAGGGGAACGGCCTCTATCGCCTGCGTCCTGAGCTTCAGCTTCCCTGGCGGGGATCCGGGGAAAGCCCCGGCTTTGTCCTTTCCGGAGAGATCAGCTCCATCTATAAAAAGAACGGCCGAACCCGCAAGGTTCACAGCCTGATCCTCCTTCCCTCCCTGGAGGCGGCTGAAGAGCTCTCCCACAAGCTGGAGGCCATCGGGAATCTCCACTCCGACGGGCGGCCCATTCTGGGCCTGGACTGCCGGGATCTTCTGGAGATCACCCTGGAGGCCTGCCCGGACGCTGTCTTTATCCCCGCCCACATCTGGACGCCTCACTTTTCCCTCTTCGGCGCCTTCTCCGGGTTTGACACCCTTCAGGAATGCTTCGGGGATCTTTCTCCCTATATTCACGCCCTGGAAACCGGCCTTTCCTCCGATCCGCCCATGAACTGGCGGCTCTCCGCTCTGGACGGGTACACCCTTGTCTCCAACTCGGACGCCCACTCCCCCGGAAGGCTGGGCCGGGAGGCCAACCTCCTGGAGGGCGGGCTCTCCTATGAGGGCCTGTCCAGAGCCATCCAGACCGGCGAGGGCTTTCTTGGCACCATTGAGTTTTTCCCCGAAGAGGGCAAATACCACTACGACGGCCACAGAGCCTGCGGCGTCTGCCTCTCTCCCCTTCAGACGGAAGCGCAGGGGGCGCTCTGCCCCATCTGCGGACGGAAGCTCACCATCGGCGTGGAGCACCGGGTGGAGCAGCTGGCCGATCGGGAGCCGGGCTTCCGGCCGAAGCACGCGCGCCCCTTCCAAAGCCTTGCCCCCCTGCCGGAGGTGATTTCCGCCTCCACAGGGCTTTCCGCCGCCAAGGCCCAGGCCCGTTATGAGGAGCTGCTTCTCACCCTGGGGCCGGAGTTTCACATCCTGCGGGACGTGCCCCTGGAGGAGATCGGCCGGGCCGCAGGCCCCTGCTTAGAGGAAGGGCTTCGCCGCCTGCGGGAGGGCCGGGTGGAGCGGATTCCCGGCTACGATGGGGAGTATGGTCGGATCCGTTTGCTGGATCAGGGGGAAATGGACGCCCTCAACGGGCAGATCCGCCTGTTCGGAGCGGAAGCCCCCAAAGCCGCGCCTGCGCCTAAACAGAGAGAAGCGGTCCCCGTTCCGCTCTCCCAGGAATCCCTTCCGGAGAGGGAGGTGCTGAATCCCGAGCAGGAGGCCGCCATTCGCTCCCCCTCCCGGATCGCGGCGGTCCTGGCCGGCCCGGGCACCGGCAAGACCCGCACCCTGTCCGAACGGGCCGCCTGGCTGGTACTGGAACGGGGCGTGAAGCCCAGCCGCATCGCTGCGGTCACCTTCACCAATCAGGCCGCGGAGGAGCTTCGGGCCCGGCTCGCCCGCTCCCTGGGCAGCCGGAGGGCCGGAAGTGTGTTCGCCGGCACCTTTCATCGGCTCTGCCTGGAGCTGCTGAAGGAAGCGGGCAGGCCCGTCCGGCTGGCGGGGGAGCCCCTGTCCCTGGAGCTGGCTGCTGAAACCGTCCGGTCGCTGGGGCTGGATATGTCCCCCGGGCAGCTCCTTCAGGAGATCTCCCGGCGGAAGAACGGGGCTGAAGCAGAGCTTTCCCCGGAGGCGTACCAGGACTACTGCCGGCGGCTCTCCGAACGGGAGGCAATGGATCTGGACGATCTGCTGCTGGAGGCATTGGCTCTCTGCGAGGCCGGAGGAGCTCCCCGCCGGTTTCTCCACCTGCTGGCCGACGAGTTCCAGGATGTAAGTCCCCTGCAGTACCGGCTGCTCCTGGCCTGGACGGGGGTGCAGGGAAATCTGTTTGCCATCGGCGATCCGGATCAGGCCATCTACGGTTTCCGGGGCGCGGACGGCGACTGCTTCCGCCGCCTGGCTGAGACGTACCCGGATCGGGGGCTTTACCTGCTCCGGAAAAACTACCGCTCCACTCCGGAGATTCTTCGGGCGGCGAAGGGGGCGCTCTCTCCAAAGGAAAGCCGGGGTCTGGAGGCGATCCGCCCCAAGGGAGCGCCCGTTCGGCTGATCCGTTCGGAAAGCCCCCTCTCCGAAGGGATTTTCGCTGCCAAGGAGATAGGCCGCATGGTGGGCGGCGTGGATATGCTGGCTTCAGACGGAAGCCCTTCCGATTGGCCTCTCCGGAGTTTTTCGGATATAGCTCTGCTGTTCCGCACCCGGCGGCAGGGGGCGCTCCTGGAGCAGTGCCTGCGGAAGGAGGGGATCCCCTGTGTGATTGCCGGGCGGGACAGCTTCCTGGAGGATCGAACGGTGCGGGGAACGGTGGATTTCTTCCGGTTTCTCTGCCGCCCGGAGGACACCCTCCCCCTGGAAAGCGCTCTGGAGCTGCTCTGGAACGTTCCGGCGGATCTGCGCCGGTCTGCCGCCGCCCTTTTAGGGGAGGGGCTGTCCCCGGAGGCATTGGATCGGGCAGAGGAAACGCTGCCCTTCCCATGGCTGGGGGAGTGGTTCCGGCTGGCGAGGGTGTTTCTGCCGGCAGTGCTCAAGGGAAAGCCCTGGCAGCTTCTGGAGACGTGGGTGAAGGAAGCGGGACTTCCCTTGACAGAGCCCATGGAAAAGCTTCGGAACGCGGCTGTGTTCCACAAGCGTATGGACAGCTTTCTGGACGGGGCGGTGCTGGGCCAGGAATGGGATTTTCAGCGGAGCGCTCAGGGGCGGCGCTATTCATCGGGAGCAGTGACCCTTGCGACGTTTCACGGGTCGAAGGGCCTGGAGTTCCCGGTGGTATTCCTCTGCGGCCTGAACCGTAGCCTGATTCCTCTGGAGGGAGCGGACCCCGCAGAGGAACGCCGCCTGCTCTACGTGGGAATGACCCGCGCCCGTGAGGAGCTTCTTCTTCTGACAGGCCCGGATCCCTCGCCGTTCCTGGCAGATCCCGCCCTCTGGACAGAGGAACGCTCCCGCCCGGCCGCTCAGGGCACACAGCTGAGCTTGTTCTAAGAGCCTGTTCAGGATCGGGCAAGACCTCGAGGCTCTGCCTCGAGCTCCGCCAAGGGGATGCGTCCCCTTGGATTCCCGTCTTTTTAAGGGCGGAAAGGGTTTGGGGTCAAGTCTGTACAGACTTCTCTCTCCTTGCCACGTAGATACTCTGATTCACGCAGGACGCTTTTTTCGTAAAGAAAAAAAGCTCTCTCCCGGATGCGAGGTAGTTCCTGCTCCGCACGCAGGGCTGAATTTTTTCTTTACGAAAAAATGGGTAGGCGGGCGATCGTCCCTACGGGAAGTATCAGCGAGGCAGGAACTAAAATTCTGCCCCCCATAACCCCCAAAAGATGGGGATCCAAGGGGGGCCAGGCCCCCTTGGCAGAGGTTTGGGGACAGCGTCCCCAAGGTCTTGCCCGACCACGCACGCAGAGATCCTGAACAGGCTCTATCGGAAGGCTATCCACAGGATACTGTAAACGATGGGCTGATGGAGCAGATAGATGATCATGGTATGCCGTCCGATGAAAGCCAGCGGGGGGCAATGGGGTTTGCGGATCCATGGGGGCATCCGGCCCTCCTGTACGGAGCGTCCGAAGAAAGCACCTGCCAGAAAGCAGAACAGCCAGGGGAGCATGGGAAAGTAGTCTGCGGAAAAAAAGCCGTTTCCGGGAAATCCCAGCCAGAAAAGCCAATGGGTCTGATACAGGGCCCGGGGGAGCTCCAGGGAGAGACAGTATCCCTCCGGGATACGGCAGGCGAGTGCCCACAGGAGCAGGCAGGCGGGTATCCCCGCCCAGGGAGGGATCCGCCTGAGCAGCGGCTCCAATAAGGGGTAGAGAAGCATACAGCAGCCCAGCAGATGGAGGATGCCGAAGCGGATGAAGGATTCCGGAAGGAAGAGCCAGGTAACCAGGGTCAGTCCCATTCCCAGCCCCAGGCAGATCGCCCCCCGCTTCCAATTACTCCGGGAGAAACAGCAGGCTGTTCCGGAAATGAAGATGAAAAGCCCGGCGAAAAAGACAACCAACCCCTGCACCAGCGGGGTGGAAAAGACGGGGATGGAAACACCCCAGAGAACCACCAGATCGTAAAAGGTGTGATAGATCACCATCAGAACGATGGCAAGGCCCCTGGCCTCGTCAATAAGATGCACCCTGCCCGCCATCTCCCGCTTCGTTGGAATCTCTCCTTTATATGGAAAATTGTATAATATAATGATATTATATACCAATTTCACAAATCTGTAAAGAGGAATCGCAAACACCCATAACCCCCAAAAGATGGGAATCTAAGGGAACGCGTCCCCTTGGCGAGCGGCTCCAAGGGTCAAGTCCTGTGGCCGTGACCCTTGGGCAGAGCTCTCGAGGTCTTGTCTTTCCCGCTGTGAACACAAACTTCAAGCAACTAAGGAGAAATGAATATGCCCGCTTCATTGGAACATCTGCTGGCTGGGCGGAGGGCGGCGGAGCTGCTCCGCCCGGAGGAGCTGCCGCAGTATTATCTGGGGTGCATCGCTCCGGACGCGCCTAATCTGGATGGTTTCGCATCCAAGGAGGTGCGCTGGAGCGCCCATCTCCGCCGGCCGGAGCCGGAGGAATGGATCCGCCATGCGCTGAAATGGCTGATGAAGGAGGGGAAGCCCTCCAGCCTGCGGCTGGGCTATGCCGTCCATGTGGTGGGGGATGCGGTCTGGGACGCGCACTTTGAGAAAAAGCTTCAGAAGGCCGTGGACGCCGCCGCCCTTTCCCGGGAGGAGCGCTTCCGCTGCCGCTGGGACGAGCACTACCGCTTCGAGCAGGAACAGCTCCAGGCGGATTGGTGGCTCCAGGAGGTGCGCCCTCTGCTGGCACAGGCTGTCCCCCAGGCCATCAACGGCCTGCCGGAGACGCTGATCGGCCGCTTCCGGGATGACCTTATCAGCAGTTACGCTCCTGCGCCTGAAGGAAAGACGGTGGGCTTTGTAACCGCCGAGAGGGTCGCCGCTTTTGGCCAGCAGCTTTGTGAGGCGCTCCAGCCGCTGCTGAAACAGCTTGGATAGTCAAGCCAGGCGCGGTGGAACGGCAGTCCCGCACTGACTTTGCCGCAAATCTGACGGGCACAGACATATTTTACAAATAAGGCCCCCCTGACAGCTGTACCGAAATCATTGAAACTGCGTTTTTCTCTACCGAATTGAGAATAAACCCAGCCAGATCACAGGCGTAGAAATTCCCTGTAACGTCCAAACCGTGCTCCAGGATATAGCTTTTGAGGACAGCATAGCCCTCGGAAATGTCCCAGCGGCCCCGGCAGCAAAGATATACATAGTGCCCGGCGGGCTTCTCCATGTAATAGGGGAAGTCCGCTTTTTCTTTGATTCGGGTGTAGAGATGGCTGATGGCGCCCGGTCCGCCCTGTTTTCCCGGCTGGTGGATGGCCCCCAGCTGAAAATCCGTCTGTATCCCGTACTGTCCGCACAGCTTTCGGGACCGTTCCAGCACGGCGATCAGCATCTCGTTCTCGCTGGCTGTCGGGGCCATCAGCCCTTCCAATTCTCCAGCAGGAATTGCCAGCAGATGTTCCCGGTCAAACCAGGCGGTTTGCGGTGTCATGTCCGAGGCTGGCCCGAATTCCAGATTGCGCAGAGCACTGGACAGCACGAAATCCATGTGCGCCAGCTTCTGCCGCTCCGCCTCCAAACGGCGCTGCTGCGTTCGCAGCAGCGCCAGCGTTTGGGCGGAATCCTGCCCCCGGAGACAGCGGCGGATCTCCTCCAGGGGCGTGCCGGTCTGGCGGAAGATGGAGATGGCGTAAAAATCGTAGAACTGCTCCACGTCGTAGTAGAAGTAGCTATTGTCCCCCTGGTGGGCCGGGGAGAGGAGGCCAATGTCCTTATAGTGCCGCAGCGTTTCCTTGGTTGCGCCGCACAGTGCGGCGAAGGCCCCGGAGGTCAGCCAGCCCTTTTGACATTCCATAAAAAATTCCTCCCAAAATGAAAAATACCTCTTGACCGCGTGGCGGCCACACGGTTTATAATACCCCCTGTCGGGAGAGATGTCAAACAACAAAACCGGGGAACCGCCGTTCCCGGCAGTTCCCCGATAAGCTGAAAGCTGTATCAAACTTTTTTATAGCATACCAATGTCATTTTTTCGTTTATCACTTTAGACTCTCCTGTTTGATAATAGCCCATTTTCTCATATAAATGGCAGTTTCCTTTTTCTTCTAATATAGTATCCAATTCCCAATCTGAACATCCATGTTTTTCTTCTGCTAATTTTATTGCCTTTTGTGCCAATCCTCTATTTCTGTACTCCGGCATTACAAAAACAGGTGATATGCGCTTAGCTCTACCATATTCATGTTTGTCAACGACCCTTATAGCGCCTATCGCCACATTATCCGCCAGAATAAAATAGTAATAAGTAAATGGCTGATTTAATCTCATAATTATCTTATCTATAGGCTCTGTTGCAGGACTAGTTTCCGTATCTTGATACTTGTCATATAATTCCTGAAAAGCTGTTCTTTGCATCTTCCACAACTTTTCTGCCGCTTCGCAGCTTATTCTCTCCAGCCTTACTTCCATAATTCTCTCCTCGCAAATCCCGATTGTGATTTGATGATTTTTAATTGAAATATTAGCTGCTATATTTTGTTATTAAAACTCTCGCTAACCCTTGAAAACACTAAGTTTATCATAGGTGAACTTTCCCTTATGGTTTCCCTTGTGTTATATCTTCCCATAGTGCATTACGAACCCTGATAAGGGAAAAAATGAGGGAAACATTTTTTATTCCAATACTTGTAATAATTCATACAGATTATCAATACTTCCTTTATTCTTCTTTGAATGTTGTATCCAAATAAATTTACAGTTAGCATTAATTGCAGTTCTTCTGTCTTTTTCTTCATCCCCAACAAAAATCAGCATTTCGATAGGAAAGGAAAATCTTTCAGCAATCATTTGCAAGCCTTTATAGTTAGGTTTCCTATATCCCGCAACAGAAGATGAA
>JAAVZY010000008.1 GCA_022791945.1 Oscillospiraceae bacterium
AACACGCCATCCGTTTTGTCAAAAGATTTCGTATCCTCTCGGAACGTTACCGTAACCGGAGAAAGCGCTTTGCTCTCCGCTTTTCCTTGATTGCTGGTATCTGCAACTTTGACCGTTTAGCTTAATTTCGCAAGAGGTCTAATAATTTGAAACGGCGGTTGCTTTTATTTGAAAAAACAGCTATACTTAAATCCAAAAAGATTGATGTTTTCCCGGGAATTTTGTGGCATAACGCCATTCGACAGAAGGATGCCCTCGGCGTCATGATCGAATCTATTGGTATAGGAGTTCTGAGCCTATGGATATTTTTTCAAGCTGGTTATGATGAAGGAAAAAGATTATAATCTGCGCACTCATCATGTAAAGGCCGTCCGGGAGGTTCTGGAGGGAAAGGGAATGAACGTACTGTACCTTCCGCCCTACAGTCCCGATCTGAATCCCATTGAAAAGATATGGTCCAAGATGAAAGCCCTCCTTCGTGGATGGAAAGTCCGAAGTCTGGACCTGCTCCCTGATGCGGTTCGTATGGCACTTGCTTCTGTTTCGCAGCTGGATTGCCTGCATTGGTTTCCCGCTTCCGCTTATTGTTAGCTTTTTTGAAGATTGCTATAAGCCCAGCAACGTGCAGGAGCGAAAAGATCAGGAGGGTGAAATCCGCAGGGATTTCACCCTCCTGATCTTTTCGCGAGAGACGATCGTCAAAGGGAAAAGCTGCAAAACCGCTGTCGGAGGGGTGTTGCCAAAGAGGTGGAAGGGTGGTATACTGTAGGGAGAAGGGATAGCCATATCCCGGAAAGGAGGCATCGGCAATGGTGCTTTGGCACGTTATTTTTTGGGCAGTTCTGATTATACTGCTGATTTGCACGGAGATCGGCACCGTACAGCTGGTGGCCGTCTGGTTTGCCGCCGGAGGGATCATCGCGTTTATCGGAGCCCTTTTCGGCGTGCCCTTTTATGTACAGATTATCTTGTTCATTCTGGGCTCCCTCCTCCTTCTGCTGGCCACTCGGAGAATCACCCGGCGGCTTTTGCGGGGACACAGAAAGATTCCCACCAACTCGGATCGGGTTGTAGGGCAGGAATGCATTGTCCGGGAGGAGATTGACAACCTCCGGGGGAGCGGTCGGGTTCATGCGGACGGTATGGACTGGACTGCCCGCAGTACCGATGACAAGGTGGTCTGCCCGGTGGGAACCGTCTGCGTGGTGGAAGAGATTCAGGGGGTCAAGCTGATTGTCCGTCCCGGCGGGGAGCCTGCCAGCTCCTAATCAGTCCACCTTGGCACATTCACACAAATCTTTAATCATCTGTGAAAGAATCGAGGAATCAGTTTATGGACATTCCAATGGGCATTTATGCAGCGCTTGGGATCATTGTGGTACTTCTGATCGTCATCATTTCTCAAATCAAGATTGTTCCCCAGTCTCAGGTATTTATCGTTGAGCGGCTGGGCGCTTACCGCACCACCTGGGATACCGGCCTGCACGTGCTGGTGCCCTTTATTGAGCGGGTGGCAAAGAAGGTTTCCCTCAAGGAATTTGTGGTGGACTTCAAACCCCAGCCGGTGATCACCAAGGACAATGTTACCATGCAGATCGATTCTGTCGTATTCTATCAGGTAACAGACGCAAAGCTGTTCACCTACGGCGTGAATAATCCTATGTCCGCCATCGAGAATCTGACTGCGACTACTCTGCGGAACATTGTGGGCGAGCTGGATCTGGACGAAACCCTCACCTCCCGGGATACGGTCAACACCAAAATCACCGCTATTTTGGATCAGGCCACGGACAAGTGGGGCATTAAGGTAAACCGGGTGGAGCTGAAAAACATCCTTCCGCCCAGAGATATTCAGGACTCCATGGAGCGCCAGATGAAGGCGGAACGTGAGCGCCGGGAGGTCATGCTCCGGGCCGAGGGTGAAAAGAAATCCCAGATTCTGGTAGCGGAGGGCGAGAAGCAGTCTCAGATCCTCAAGGCCGAGGCTGTGAAAGAGGCTACGATTCTCCAGGCGGACGCAGTGCGTGAGAAGAAGATCCGGGAAGCAGAGGGCGAGGCCCAGGCGATTCGGATGGTGCAGGAAGCTTATGCGGACGCTCTGAAGATCCTGAGCGCCGCCAATCCCAGTGAGCAGGTGCTGGCGCTTAAGAGTCTGGAAGCCCTGCAGAAGGTTGCGGACGGGCGCTCCACCAAGATCATCATTCCCTCCAACATTCAGGGGCTTGCCGGTCTGACCACCAGCGTAAAGGAGCTTCTGGACAGCCAGCTTCCGCAATCATAAGAGACTGAAGGAATAAAAGGGAAGATCCGGGTATTCCGGATCTTCCCTTTGGAATCTGCGGAGATGGGAAAGGATGGGGACCTATGAGTGAAAAAGGAAAGCTGGCCCGGGCGCTTTTTGAACAGGGATACAACTGCTGCCAGTCGGTAGTGGGCGCTTTTGCGGCGGAAATGGGCATGGAGCTGGAGGAGGCTGTGCGGCTTGCATCCGCCTTTGGAGGCGGGCTGGGGCGGCTCAGGGAGGGCTGCGGAGCTGTCAGCGGGATGGCGCTGGTGGCCGGAATGCTTTACGGATACGCATCTCCCACGGATGGGGAAAACAAGGCCCGCACCTACGGAATGATGCAGGAGCTGGCCCGACGTTTCCGGGAGAGGAACGGCTCCTTGCTCTGCCGGGATCTGCTGGGCCCGGAGGGAACGTCCACGGATCCGGTGCCGGAGGCGCGGACAGCGGACTATTATCAGCGCCGCCCCTGTCCCGGCCTGATTGCCTGCGCCGCAGATCTCCTTGCCGAGCTGCCCACGTGGGATTTGTCAAAGGAGCTTTAGTGAATCTCTGCGTGGTGGTCGGGCAAGACCTCGAAGGGCTCTGCCCTCCGAGCCTCTCGCCAAGGGGATTAAATCCCCTTGGAACCCGTAATTTTTAAGGGCTTTTTTAAGGGCGGAAAAGGGGTGGGGTCAAGTCTGTACAGACTTCCGGCTTTCTGCCACGCAGAGAGTCTGATTCCCGCAGTACGCTTTTTACGTAAAGAAAAAAGCTCCATCCTGCGTGCGGGGTACTCCCTGCGCCGCACAGAGATTTCTGCGCAGACTTTGCTAGACGCAGAAACCTCTTGCCCCCCTTGTATTCCGCTTCTGACGAAGCGGCGGGGGGAGGG
>JAAVZY010000155.1 GCA_022791945.1 Oscillospiraceae bacterium
AGCCGATGAGAGTCAGCGCATCAAAACGCACAACGCCTCCCAGAGCAAGGCCATGCATGAGCTGGGTGACAAAGCCCGGTACAAGCTCATCCTTTCGGGAACGCCGGTGCAGAATGAGGCCATTGACATCTTCAGCCAGTACCGATTCCTCGATCCTTCGATTTTCGGCTTGAACTTCTATGCCTTCAAAAACCGGTACTGCGTGATGGGCGGCTTTGAACAGCGGCAGATCATCCGGTATCGGGACCTGGACCAGCTGATCAAAAAGGAACACAGCATCGCCTACAGGGTGACCAAAGAGGAAGCCCTCGACCTCCCGGAGCAGACCTTCGAGAGCCGCTCTGTTTCCCTGAGCGCAAAAGAGCGCACCCTGTACGACCGGCTCCGGCGGGACAGCTATGCAGAGCTGGACAGCGGCGGCACCATCACGGCCACAACCGTCCTAACCCGTCTCCTGCGCCTCCAGCAATTCACCGGCGGCTTTCTGGTGGAGGATGAAGCTGCCAAACCACAGCTGGTGAGCCGGGGAAAGCTGGATGCACTGGCGGACATTCTGCAGGATTATGTGGTCGAGGGCGGAAAGAAGCTGGTGATCTTTGCCCGGTTTCTCCCGGAAATCCATGAGATCGAGGCCCTGTGCGAAAAGGTGTTCAAAGCCTCGGCACACAAAGGGCAGCCACCCAAAAGGGCGGTGGCGATTTACGGGGAGATCAAGAAAGAGGAACGGGGCGGTATTGTCCAGCAATTCCAGACCGACCCAGGCACGATGGTATTCATCGGGCAGATCGACACCGCCGGAACCGGCATCACCCTGACCGCCGCCGACACCTGCGTTTATTACAGCGTGAACTTCAACTACGCCACCTACGAACAGAGCCTCTCCCGGATTCACCGAATCGGCCAGCGGCACCCCTGCACCTACATACACCTGCAGGTGGAAAACAGCATAGACGGCATGGTGCTGGCGGCCCTTTCCAAAAAGGAGGACCTGGCAAAGACGGTGGTGGACAGTTGGAAGCAATTCTTCTGAGGGGAGGCAGACTATGGGAAGCCTGACGCACCTTTCACTGTTCACAGGGATCGGCGGCTTGGATCTCGCGGCGGAAACCGCCGGTTTTCAGACGGTGGGCCAGTGCGAATGGGCTGACTACCCCACAAAAATTCTGGAACGACACTGGCCGGAGATTCCTCGCTGGCGGGACATTCGGACACTGACAAGGGAGAGCTTCTATGAACGAACAGGTCTGCGAACAGTTGACATTCTTTCCGGTGGATTCCCGTGCCAACCCTTCAGTACAGCCGGGAAGCGCCGAGGCCGTGAGGATGACCGTTACCTCTGGCCAGAGATGCTCCGAGTTATTGCGGAAATCAAGCCCACTTGGGTTATTGGTGAAAACGTTGCTGGAATCATCAACATGGCGCTCGACACTGTGCTGGCTGACTTGGAAAGCCAAAGCTACGAAGCAAGGACGATTGTACTTCCAGCTTGCGGCGTCAACGCCCCGCATAAGCGATACCGGTGCG
>JAAVZY010000001.1 GCA_022791945.1 Oscillospiraceae bacterium
CTCCAAGTGCTTCTCAAAAAAGAATTTGCGTATCTGCTCTCTCGGTGTTATAATTTCCACAAGGCATTCCCTCTCGTGTTTTGTGGTTGGTCGTGCTTCCATTATAACACTTGAGGCTATGCCTTCTTTTTTGTCATTTTTCAGATTTGCTCATTTATAGGTATTTCTTTGCTTTTTCTGCCCGATATGCAGCTATGCGGGTTCAGGTCGCGCCAGTCTGGATTTTACCCCACGTTGGACATCCCCCTAATGCATGTTCTTTTTTTGCTCCGAAAAATCCCCACAAATGCTGACGTCATGCGGTTTTAGCCGCATGACATCAGCATTTGTCAACCAAGGATGGTGCGGGTAGTGGGAGTCGAACCCACACGAATGATTTCACAGGAACCTAAATCCTGCGCGTCTGCCAATTCCGCCATACCCGCACATAAGCAGGTATTTATTATATCACACTCCCCCATAGAAATCAACTTCCCGGAACCTTGTTCCACGGAAATCAATTTTGAAGAATGTGGGAAATAAAATAAGGATTGAGCAGGCAGTCGGCAGCCCCTCTCGGAAAATAGGCTCTAAGCAGCTCCTATATTTCCTCGGCAATCATCAAAAACAGCAGGCTGGATCAATCGTCATCCAGCTTAAGCACTGCCATGAATGCCTCGGAAGGAACCTCCACGCTTCCCAGCTGGCGCATCCGCTTTTTGCCTTCCTTCTGCTTCTCAAGCAGCTTCTTTTTCCGGGTGATATCGCCGCCGTAGCACTTGGCCAGCACATCCTTCCGGAGAGCCTTGACCGTCTCCCGGGCGATAATTTTTCCGCCGATGGCCGCCTGAATGGGCACCTCGAAGAGCTGGCGGGGAATATTGTCCTTGAGCTTTTCCGCGATCCGGCGGCCCCGGGCATAGGCCTTGTCCGCGTGAACAATGAAGGACAGAGCGTCCACAATCTCCCCGTTGAGCAGGATGTCCAGCTTCACCAGCCTGGAGGCCTGGAAGTCCTTGATCTCATAATCAAAGGAAGCATAACCCCTGGTGCGGGACTTCAGAGCGTCAAAAAAATCGTAGACAATCTCGTTCAGGGGGAGCTCGTAGTGCATTTCCACCCGGGTGGTGTCCAGGTACTGCATATCCTTGAATATGCCCCGGCGATCTTGGCAGAGCTCCATAATGTTTCCCACAAATTCGTTGGGCGTCAGGATGCTGGCCCGAACGAAGGGCTCTTCTGCTGTCTGGATCTGTCCGGGATCAGGATAGTTGGTGGGATTGTCAATGAGCCGCACCTCTCCGCCGGTCATGGTAATCCGGTAGACGACAGAGGGAGCAGTGGTGATCAGCTCCAGATTGAATTCCCGTTCCAGCCGCTCCTGGATGATCTCCATGTGGAGAAGCCCCAGAAAGCCGCAGCGAAAACCAAATCCCAGCGCCACGGAGGTTTCCGGCTCGAAGGTAAGGGAAGCGTCGTTGAGCTGAAGCTTTTCCAGCGCCTCCCGGAGATCCGGATACTTAGATCCGTCCGCAGGATAGATGCCGGAAAAGACCATAGGATTGACCTTCTTATAGCCTGGCAGGGGATCGGCGGCGGGAGCCTGTGCATTGGTGACCGTATCGCCCACCCGGGTTTCGTCGATATCCTTGATGGATGCGGCAATATAGCCCACCTCTCCGGCGGAAAGACTGGACTGGGGCCGCATCGCTTTGGCGCCCATCAGGCCAACCTCCACTACTGTATATTCCGCGCCGGTGGACATCATCCGGATGGTATCGCCCACCCGGACCTGACCGTCCACCACCCGGATATAAACCACTACGCCCTTGTAGCTGTCGTAGTAGGAGTCGAAAATCAGCGCCTTCAGTGGGGCTTCCCGCTCTCCCTTGGGAGGCGGGATCTGGCGGACCACAGCCTCCAGCACCGCCCGGATGTTCTCGCCGGTTTTGGCGGAGATCCGGGGAGCGTCCATGGCGGGAATGCCGATTACATCTTCGATTTCCCGGCAGACCGTCTCCGGATCGGCGGCGGGGAGGTCGATCTTGTTCACCACCGGAACCAGCTCCAGATCGTGATCGATGGCCAGGTAGGTGTTGGCAAGCGTCTGGGCCTCCACTCCCTGGGAGGCGTCCACCACCAGGACCGCTCCCTCGCAGGCCGCCAGGGAGCGGGAGACTTCGTAGTTAAAGTCCACATGGCCGGGAGTATCGATCAGGTTCAGCTGATAGATCTCCCCGTCCTCTGCCGTATAGTCCACGGAAACGGCCCGGGCCTTGATGGTAATTCCCCGTTCCCGTTCGATGTCCATATTGTCCAGGAGCTGTTCTTCCATCTCCCGGGTAGCGACAGCGCTGGTCAGCTCCAGCATCCGGTCAGCCAGAGTGCTTTTGCCATGATCGATATGAGCGATGATGCAGAAATTGCGGATGTTGTCCTGCCGTTGGGACAAACGACTCACCTCATTCCTTGGATTTCCAGTTTATTATACTACCTTCCCGCGCCCTCAGTCAACTTACCCGCACAAAATCCTGAAGGAATGCGCCGGGCAGAAGGAAGAATTCGAAAATCGCCGGAGCGTTCCTCCGGCGATTCTGTTCTGTTGTCACAAACCCGACATGTTTTCCCAGAGAGTTTGTCAAACCTTTTTTACGATATTGTCAAAGGATCTCAAAAAAGATGCAATAATTCCATGGTAAGATGTAACCATAGTAAGAGCCTGCCTAGTCCAAGGGCAAGGCCGCGAGACTCTGTCTCGCGCTCTGCGGTGCGTCGTGAAACGACGCACCTAGGAATTCGGCTTCGCCGAATTCTGAGATGCGCCGCTGGCGGCGCATCGTGGACGCGTCCCTTTGGAATCCCATCTTTTTTAAGGGCTTTTTAAGGGCGGAAAAGAGGTGGGGGTCAAGTCTGTACAGACTTCCCTCTCCCTGCCACGCAGATACTCTGATTCCCGCAGTACGCTTTTTTCGTAAAGAAAAAAGCTCCCTCCTGCGCGCGGGGGACTCCCTGTGCCGCACCAGGCTTCCTGCGCAGAGCACGCTCGAAGCTTTCTGCGTTGCAGTCTCTGCGCCGCCTGCTGGGATGAATTTTTTCTTTACGAAAAAATGGGCAGGCGGGCGATCGTCCCTGCGGGAAGTATCAGCGAGGCAGGTCCCCCACCCCTAAAAAGACGGGAATCCAAGGGGACGCGTCCCCTTGGCGGGAGGCTCGGAGGGCGGAGCCCTTCGAGGTCTTGTCCTTACCAAAAGATCCGGAACAGGCGCTAAGAAACGAATTGAGGAGGTTTTACACTATGACGGACAATCAGGGATGGAACAACGGTTTCTCCAATCCTTCCAATCAGAATCGGGATACACAGTCTGCGCCCCATGAATATCAGGCTTCCCATATGCCCAACTGGGGATACGGCGCCCCGATCCCCCCTCCCGGAAAGCCCCGCAGAAGCGGCAGAAAGGCCCTGAAGGTGATCGCCGCCGGACTGGCTGTCGTCGTGCTCGGCTTCGGCTCAGGCTATTTGGGCAGCGTTGCCGCTTCCTCCAGCCGCTCCGGCGGACTCCTTGAGGCCCCCGCGCAGCCTCCTGTGCTCAACACCTCCACCGCCTCCGAAAATACCGACGGCTCCGAGAGCCTGGTTCAGAAGGTGGCCGGCGCCACCGCCAACAGCGTGGTGGAGATCACCACCGAGGGCGTTGTAACAGATGCCTTTTACCGGCAGTCTATCCAATCCGGCGCGGGCAGCGGAGTGATTATCTCTGCGGACGGGTACATCGTTACCAATCATCACGTGGTGGCTGATTCCAGCAAGATCACCGTCACCCTCCGGGACGGCTCCCAATATACCGCGGCCCTTATCGGAACCGACAGCAAGACGGACGTGGCCGTGATCAAGGTGGACGCGGAAAACCTTCAGCCTGCCGTGCTGGGCGATTCCTCCACCCTCCAGGTGGGAGAACCCGCCATCGTCATTGGAAATCCCCTGGGACAGCTGGGCGGCACGGTTACCAACGGCATCATCTCCGCTCTGGACCGGCAGATCACCGTGGACGGGCAGAGCATGACCCTCCTTCAGACCAATGCTGCCATCAATCCGGGCAACTCCGGAGGCGCGCTCTTCAACGAGCGGGGCGAGCTGGTGGGGATCGTCAACTCCAAGACCGGCGGCACCTCCGGAGGCACCACCATTGAAGGATTGGGCTTTGCGATTCCCATCAACATCGCCAAGCCGGTGATAGAGGATCTGATCACCTTCGGCTATGTGCAGGGCCGGATCAGCCTGGGCATCACCACCCTGGACATCAACGACGCCATTACCGCCATGCTCTACGGCCTGAACAGCACCGGCGTTTATATCGCTCAGGTGGAAAGCGGCTCCAATGCGGAAAAGGCCGGCCTTCGCTCCGGCGATCGGATCCTGTCCCTGAACGGCAGCACCATTGAGTCCAGCAGTCAGATCACCGCCATTCTGGACGGATGCTCTATTGGGGATCAGGTGACTATCCTGATCAGCCGCGGCGGCCGCCAGGGCCAAGCCACGCTGGTTCTGGAAGAGTACAAGGGTCAGGGGCTGAGCATCTGACCATGGAGCTGCAATCTGCACCTTCCTGCTGTAACGGAAGACGGGATCCACGGCTGCGTCCTCCCCCTCCAGCCGGCCCGCATGCCCTGCACGATCCCATAAACCGAAGACGTTGCAATTATTATGTGAAGAGCCATTGACAAAAATATAATTCTATGTAGAAATTGGAGCAGCCGCCCGCGGAGAGGAAAGCAATTCTTAAAATTGCCGGCGTTGTCCCCACCCCCGAAGGGTGGGGACAACGCTTTTTGGTTGCGGCGTCAAGGACAGCAAAAATACGGACGCAGCGCTTTCTCAAAGTAGCTTTCACTTTCAGCCAGAGCTTTTCAAAGGATAGTATTGTCGCGGCTCCCGGTGTGTTCAGCGGTGCGCGGTCTTCCACCTGATGATGGCCTTTCCCCGCCCATAGCGTCCGGCCATATCGGGATATCGAATGAAGATTCACAGATTGTTTATTGACTTTTCCTGACTTTCGGATATAATTAAGGTCAGTGAAAGTCAAAAGGAGGATACTTCATGCGGGTCACAGAACAGATTGCGGATACGCTTCTGCGCCTGCTGGAGGAGCAGGGCGGAGCTGTCCGCATCCAGCGAAACGATCTGGCCAGCCGTCTGGGCTGTGTCCCCAGCCAGATTAACTATGTTATTTCCTCCCGTTTTACCAGGGAGCAGGGCTATATTGTGGAAAGCCGCAGGGGGGGCGGCGGGTTCATTCAAATTGCTCGGATCGAATGCACCGGGCCCAGCCTCATCATGCACGTTGTCAATTCCATCGGACAGAATCTGGACGAAGGGGGGGCGCGCGGGCTGATTCAGGGGCTTTATGAGGCCGGACAGCTGAACGAGGGGCAGGTGCGGCTTCTGCTTGCGGCCTCCGCTGATCGGAGCCTCTCCGACATTGCAGAGCCGGCGCGCCAGCGTCTGCGGGCAAATCTGATGAAGTCCATGCTCCTCCAGGTGGTCTGAGCCTCCTGCGGAAAACAAACATCCCCGGGAGACGCAGCAGCCGCACATCCCATTCAGGAGATTTGAATATACCTTTTTATACAGAAAGGACGGAGACTACACATGCTTTGCGAACGGTGTCACAAGAACCAGGCGACGGCGGTGCTCACGCAGACCCTCAACGGCCGCACCACCACGGAGCACCTCTGTGCGGAGTGCGCCTACAAAAACGGCTTTACCGGCCTGTTCAACGGCTTTCCCTTCAGCCAGATGATATCAGGGCTGGCCCGTTCCGGCTCCTCCTCGGGCAAAGACTGTCCCAAATGCGGCAGCAGCCTGGAGGAAATCATCGATAGCGGCCGGATCGGCTGTGCGGAATGCTACCGGACCTTCCGGGCGGAGCTTGCCCCTACGATCCAGAACATCCACGGCAAGGCCGCCCATGTGGGAAAGCATCCCAAGGCGTTCAAACGGGAGATTCCCGAAAAGGCCCGCCTGGAACAGCTCCGGGACGACCTGCAGACAGCCATCCAGGAAGAAAAATTCGAGGACGCCGCCGCCCTCCGGGATCAAATCCGCCTGCTCTCCCAGGAGGAGTAGCACGGGAACAGGGAATCCCCGCGTGTTTGGAAGGGCAAGACCTCGAGGGCTCTGCCCTCGAGCTCCTGCCAAAGGGACGCGTCCCTTTGGAATCCCATTATTTGAAAGGGCTTTTTACGGGCGGAAAGGGTTTGGGGGTCAAGTCTGTACAGACTTCCGGCTTTCTGCCATGCAGAGAGTCTGATTCCCGCAGTACGCTTTTTTCGTAAAGAAAAAAGCTCCACCCTGCGTGGCACAGCCTTTGACCCCGCAGAGAGTATGTGCGTGGCAGGAACTGAAATCCAACACCCCATAACCCCCAAAAAGACGGGAATCCAAGGGGAATCCCTTCCCCTTGGCGAGAGCGCGAGAGCAGGGCTCTCGCGGCCTTGTCCCTTAGGCACAAGCGAGCAGGAACAGGCTCTAAGGAAAGGAAGCGCAGCTATGGAAAAATGGTATGGCAGCACAGGGCCCGACGGGGATATTGTCATCAGCACCCGGATCCGTCTGGCAAGAAACCTGAGATCCCTGCCCTTTAAGGAAAAAATTACGAAAAAACAGCAGTCCGAGCTGAACGATCGGGTTCGGGACAGCTTAAAGCGGGCCAATTTAGGCGAAAATAAATGGAGCCTTCTCTACCTCCAGGAGCTGGACGACCTGGAACGGCTCTCCCTGGTGGAACGGCATCTGGTGAGCCACAGCTTTATTGAGGAACCGGAGAACAAGCTGCTGATCCTCTCGGAGGATCAGGCTGTGAGCGTTATGGTCAACGAGGAGGATCATCTCCGGCTCCAGACCCTGGCCAGCGGTCTGAGCCTGGAGCCTGCCTACGAAGCCTGCTCCCGGCTTGACGATCTCCTGGACGAGAGCCTGGACTACGCCTTCGACGACGTCCTGGGCTACCTGACCGTCTGCCCCACCAACCTGGGAACCGGCCTCCGGGCTTCGGTGATGCTCCATCTGCCCGCTCTGGAACGGGCGCAGATCATTCCCCAGCTGATCAAATCCGTCAGCCGCCTGGGACTGACCATTCGGGGCTCTTACGGGGAGGGCACCGGTGTTGTGGGGGCCACCTATCAGGTTTCCAACCAGGTGACCCTGGGCCTGTCGGAAAAAACCGCCATCAGCAACCTTCAAAACGTGGTGCGCCAGATCATTGAAAATGAACGGGCTGTTCGGAAGGAGCTGCTGAAAAATAACATCGATATCATTGACGAAATCTGCCGGAGCTACGGCGTGCTCAGGCACGCCCGGCTGCTGACCGGGAACGAGTTCCACAGCCACGCCTCCAACGTGCGGCTGGGCATTTCCGAGGGCGTGCTGGACGGGGTGTCCATCCCCACCATGAACGCCCTGCTGAACCGGGTGGGCACCGCCACCATCTGCGCCGGGCATGGCCAGCGGCTGAATCCCAAGGAACGGGACTACGCCCGTGCCAAGGTGGTGCGGGATGCGCTCTGACCCGGCGACTGCCCGGGCGGAGCGCTTGGGGCAGATGAGAACCTGACGAGGGGGTTTTTGTATGTATGTATTCAACGGATTCACAGAAAAGGCCAACGGCGCCATTAACCGGGCAATCTCCGCCGCGGCCTCCCTGGGGCATACCTGCGTGGGAAGCGAGCACCTGCTCTACGGGCTGGCGGCGGAGGAATCCGGCGTATCCGCCACCCTGCTGGAGAAAAACGGCGTCTCCCCGGAGGAGCTGGAGCAGAAATTCCGGGACACCTTCGGGGCCGGGATTCAGACCTCCCTTTCCCCCGGCGACCTGACCCCCCGCAGCAAGCGAATCCTGGAGAACGCCATCTATGAGGCCCGCCGCCTCAAGCATAAGTTTGTGGGGACGGAGCATATCCTGCTCTCCCTCCTTCAGGAGCTGGACTCCGTGGCGGTGAAGCTCCTGCGGGATATGGGAGCCAATCCTTCTGAGCTCTATCAGAGTTGCATCCGGGAGATTACCGATTCCGCCGGGGAGGAGAACGGCGAAGGCTTCCCGCCGGCGCCCCAGGGAAAGCACCGGAGCGCCGGCCGCCCGGGCGGCCCCATGGGCGAATACGGCAAGGATCTCACCGAACAGGCCCGCAGCGGCGGGCTGGATCCGGTCATCGGCCGGCAGGCGGAGATCGAGCGGGTGATCCAGATCCTCTCCCGGCGCACCAAGAACAATCCCTGCCTGATTGGGGAGCCGGGCGTGGGCAAAACTGCCGTTGTGGAGGGGCTGGCCCAGCAGATTGTCTCCGGGCAGGTGCCGGAAACCATCAAGGACAAACGGATCATTTCGCTGGATCTCACCGCCATGCTGGCAGGAGCCAAATACCGGGGGGATTTCGAGGAACGAATCAAAAAGGTGCTGGAGCAGGTCACCTCTGCCGGGAACGTGATTCTGTTCATCGATGAGATCCACAACATCATTGGGGCGGGTGCCGCCGAGGGCGCCATCGATGCGGCGAACATCCTCAAGCCTCAGCTGGCCAGGGGGGAGATTCAGCTCATCGGCGCCACCACCCTGGACGAATACCGCAGACATATTGAAAAGGACGCGGCTTTGGAACGCCGGTTCCAGCCGGTCAGCGTGGAGGAGCCCGCCAGGGAGGACGCGCTGGAGATTCTCCGGGGCCTGCGGGATCGGTATGAGGCCCATCACAAAATCAAAATCACCGACGAGGCCCTGCAGGCGGCAGTGGAGATGTCCGCCCGGTATATTGCGGATCGCTACCTGCCGGATAAGGCCATCGATCTGGTGGATGAAGCGGCGTCCCGGGTGCGGCTCCGCTCCTTTACCGCCCCGCCCCGGCTGAAGGAGCTGGAGAACCGGCTGAAGGAGCTGAGCGCCGAAAAGGCCGCGGCGGTCAACGCCCAGGAGTTCGAGCGTGCGGCTGCGGTACGGGATCAGGAGAAGTCGCTCCAGGGGGATCTGGCCTCCGCCCAGAAGGAGTGGGAGGAGCAGCGGGGCCGGTCAGAGGAAGCGGTGACCGCCGAGGACATTGCGGGTATTGTGTCCAGCTGGACCGGCGTCCCGGTGAAGCAGATTACCGAGGAGGAGGGCCAGCGGCTCCTCCGGCTGGAGGAGGTGCTCCATCAGCGGATTGTGGGGCAGGAGGAAGCGGTAACCGCTATCTCCAACGCTATCCGCAGGGGGCGGATTGGGCTGAAAGATCCCAAGCGGCCCATGGGCTCCTTCCTGTTCCTGGGGCCCACGGGGGTGGGGAAAACAGAGGTCTGCCGGGCGCTGGCCCAGGTGCTGTTCGGCACGGAGGGGGCCATTGTCCGGCTGGATATGTCCGAATATATGGAGCAGTACGCAGTTTCCAAGATGATCGGCTCCGCGCCCGGGTACGTGGGCTATGAGGACGGAGGACAGCTGACGGAGAAAATCCGGCGGAAGCCCTATTCCATCGTGCTGTTTGACGAGATTGAGAAGGCCCATCCGGATGTGTTCAACCTTCTGCTGCAGATTTTGGAAGACGGCGTGCTCACCGATTCCCAGGGGCGGCGGGTGGATTTCCGGAACACAGTGATTGTCCTGACCTCCAACATCGGGGCCCGCCTGATCACGGAGCACCGGAGCATGGGCTTTGCCGCCCTGGAGGCGGAAGGCGTGGATAAGTCCGCCGTGCTGGGCGAGCTGAAAAAGAGCTTCCGCCCGGAGCTGCTGAACCGGCTGGACGAGATCATTGTGTTCTCCAAGCTGACCCGGGAGAACCTTCAGACCATTGCCCGGAACATGCTTTCGGCATTTGGCAGGCGGGCCGGGGATCTGGGGCTGACCCTGAGCTTTACTGAGGCCGCCGCGGCGCAGATTGCGGAGGAGGGGTATGATCCGGTGTACGGAGCGCGCCCGCTCCGGCGGGCGATCACCTCCCGGATAGAGGATCTGCTGGCTCAGAAGCTGCTGGAGGGCTCCGTCCGGAAGGGCCAGTCTCTCCTGCTGGACACGCAGGACGGTCAGTTCCTCTTCCGCGTACAGTGAGTTCTTTTTTGCGCATGAGTCTTCGAGGCATGCGCCCGGGGGCGCTGCCAGTGGGAAGCGTCCCTTTGGATTCCCATCCTTCTTTTCTCCGCTGTCGCTGTTTTAACGCAAAAACACCGCATTTTCATGCGGTGTTTTTGCTGTGCATCTTTTTAATCAGCACATTTTGGAGCTGGTGGGGTGACTCGAACACCTGACCTGCTGATTACGAATCAGCTGCTCTACCGGCTGAGCTACACCAGCGTTCGCTCCTGAGGACGTTTTTTATTTTACCACAGTCCGCTGTCTCCCGTCAATACCCTTCTGGATTTTTACCGGGCCTGTGAAATCCATCGGGCCGCTTGACAGTCAGAGGGCTTGTATAGTAGAATAGACTTGCGGATAAATGTCGCTGTGTCGGCTATTGGCTCAGGCAGCGTGCATGCGGTTTCATGTGCGGACGCAGATACTACATATACAAATGCGGCTGATGAAAGGATAGGTTCCCTCCATGCGAAAGAATGTCACGCGGTTTCTGACGGTCAGTCTGATTCTGATATCCATCCTCTGTATCCTGATCTTTTCCTTCCTGGCTTTCTATATGTCCCGTAAAAGTCAGGATACCATCAGTCAAGTCGGCTCGATCTATATGTCCGGGATGAACGAACAGATTTCCATGCACTTCTCCACCACCTTTGAGCTCCGTCTGTCACAGGTGGAGGCGCTGACCACCTCTTACAGCGCCAAAGAGCTCAGTCAGCAGCAAATCCGGGAGGATCTGATCTACAGCGCCCAGGCCCGCGGTTTCGATTACCTGGCGTTTTACTCCAATGAGGGCGCCTTTGAAATGCTTTATGGGAATCTGGTGGCCCTTACGGATCCGGAATCCTTTATGAACTCTATTCAGAACGGACAAAAAAAGCTGGCCGTTTCCACGGAAGCCAACGGGGACAAGGTGGTGCTGATGGGGATCCCCGCCCAGTACACCATGTCGGATGGGGGAACGTCCCTGGCCTTGGTGGCGGGACTTCCTGCTGATTACATAAAGGACACCCTCTCTCTGGATGAGAATGATTCCTTGGTCTATTCCCACATCATCCGCCGGGATGGCAGTTATGTTATCCGCAGCGGCGACGCCTTCCGGGAAAGCTATTTTGATCGGCTCCGGGCTACCTTTGATGAACTGCACGATTCAGCCAACGCAGAACAGTATCTGAATGAGCTGGCCCAGGCGATGGAGCGCAATGCGGACTATTCCCGGGTGCTTGAGCTGGGACAGGAACGGCGGCATTTGTACTGTACCCCTCTGTCCTATTCGGAATGGTATTTGGTCACAGTCATGCCTTATGGGGAACTGGATCAGGCGGTTCAGCAGCTAAGCGGCAGCTGGATCTGGATGGTGTTGGGCGGCTGCGGCATTGTACTGATTGCGCTGTTTCTGGTTTTTATTAAATATTTCCGGATCACCCGCCAGCAGGTGCAGGAGCTGAATCAGGCCCGGGAGGAAGCAGAATCTGCTACCAAAGCCAAGAGCGAGTTCCTTTCCAATATGAGCCACGACATCCGTACGCCTATGAACGCCATTATGGGTATGACCGCAATCGCCACCGCCCATATTGCCGATCGCCAGCAGGTAGAGAACTGCCTGAAAAAGATCACCCTCTCCAGCAAGCATCTGCTGGGGTTGATCAACGATGTACTGGATATGTCCAAGATCGAAAGCGGAAAGATGACCCTAAATATGGATCAGATCTCCCTGCGGGAGGTCATGGAAGGCTTGGTCAGCATTGTCCAGCCCCAGGTGCGGGCCAAGAAGCAGCAGTTCGATGTGCTCATTCATGATATTGACACGGAGAACGTCTGCTGTGACAGCGTCCGGCTGAATCAGGTGCTGCTGAACTTCCTTTCCAATGCAGTCAAGTTTACTCCGGAGGGCGGCTCCATCGAGGTTTCCATGTATGAGGAGGCCTCTCCCAAGGGAGAAGAGTTCGTCCGGATCCATATTGGTGTCAGAGACAGCGGTATCGGCATGACGCCGGAGTTCCAACAGAAGATCTTTGAGGCCTTTGTCCGTGAGGACAATACCCGGGTGCACAAAATCGAGGGAAGCGGTTTGGGTATGGCCATCTCCAAATTTATTGTGGACGCTATGGGCGGCACTATTACCCTCAACAGCGCACCGGGAAAAGGGTCGGAGTTCCATGTCACCCTGGATCTGGAAAAGGCCACCGTTCAGGAAGCGGATATGGTTCTGCCCAGCTGGAATATGCTGGTGGTGGACGATGATCAGCTGCTCTGCGAAAGTGCGGTCAGCTCCTTAAAATCCATCGGCATCAATGCGGAATGGAGCTTGGACGGTGAAAGCGCCCTGGAGATGATCAACCGCCGCCGGGAGCGCCACGACGATTATCACATCATCCTGCTGGACTGGAAGCTGCCGGGCATTGATGGGATCGCAACTGCCAGGGAAATCCGCAAGCGTTTGGGCGCGGACATTCCCATTCTGCTGATTTCCGCCTACGACTGGGGCGAGATCGAAGCGGACGCCCGGGAGGCAGGCATCAGCGGGTTTATCTCCAAACCTCTGTTCAAGTCCACCCTGTTCTATGGGCTGAGGCAGTATATGGGCACGCCGGAGCAGGCTGCGGCGTCGAATCCCAAGGAGCGGGAGATCCGCTTTGAGGGGAAACGGATCCTCCTGGCAGAGGACAACGATCTGAACTGGGAGATTGCCCAGGAGCTGCTTTCCGCCATCGGACTGGAGATGGAGTGGGCCGAGAACGGCGAGATCTGCGTAGAGAAATTCAAGGCCTCCCCGGTGAACTACTACGATGGTATTCTGATGGATATCCGGATGCCGGTTATGACCGGCTATGAGGCCACCGAGGCCATCCGGGCCCTGGATCGTCCCGACGCCAGCCTGCCCATTATCGCCATGACCGCCGACGCCTTCTCCGAGGACATTAAGCGCTGTTTGAACAGCGGCATGAACGCCCACGTGGCAAAGCCCATCGACGTGCGGGACGTGTCCCGCCTGCTGGAGAAATATCTGGGCTGACGCTGATAAAACGATCAACACTGAAAAGTACCCCGTGAGCTTCGCTCACGGGGTACTTTTCAAATCGTATATTTTCCTGATTTTACGCCTATGCGTATTTTTTGATAATGGCTGCCATGGCATCCCATTTGGCTTCCATGTCGGCGACCAGCTTGAACTGTGTGCGGGTACGATCCAGGTTCTGACCGGGCCGGTGGGTGCGGAAATAGGTGTCGCCCTCCAGATAGTCGGTAAGGAAACGGATGCCGCACTCATAGGTCATGAGCTTTGCGCCCATGGGAAGCAGCTCCTTCTCCAGGGGACTGAGGACTGCCCCGGCCTCTTCCAGGAAGCCCTTGGTATAGATATCGAACAGGTTCAGATCCATGCTGACCTTGGAGAGATCCTGTTCATCCTCCAGGGCGGTGCTGGCGCCGAAGCGGATGGAATCGCCGAAGTCGTAGTGGGCCAGGCCGGGCATGACCGTATCCAGATCGATGACGCAGACTCTGCCGTTGCTGGGATCAATGAGTACGTTGTTCAGCTTGGTGTCATTGTGGGTCACCCGCAGGGGGATTTCTCCCTTGGCCTGGAGATCCACTAGCACATGGGTGTCGGTCTCCCGGGCCAGGGCAAATTCGATTTCCGGCTGAACCTCCTTGGCCCGTCCCAGAGGATCGGCGGCAATGGCCTTTTTCAGATTCTCGAACCGGCTGACGGTGTTGTGGAAGTTCAGGATGGTTTCGTGCAGGGTAGCGGCAGGATATCCGGCCAGGAGCATCTGGAACCGTCCGAAGGCCTTGGCGGAGATGTAGAAGTCCTCGGGCTTCTCTACCAGATCATAGGAGATGGTATCCTCCACGAAGAGATACATCCGCCAGCAGGAACCGTCGGGCGCCTGATAGAAGGGCTGGTCGTCCTTGGTGGGGATGAGGGTCAGCGTCTCCCGGAGGGGATCGCCGCCGTTGGCGGCCAGGATGCCCTTCAGATAGGAGGTGACGCCGGCGATGTTTTCCATCAGTCCCTTGGGATCCTGGAAGATGCCGGTATTGATCCGCTGAAGGATGTAGCGGATCTCCCGTCCGTCTGATAGGCGCAGCCTGGGGGCGTAGGTGTCGTTGATATGCCCGCTGCCATAGGAGGGCGCTTCCAGAAGCTCCCCTTCCACGGCAAAATGGCAGAGAACCTGGTTGCGGATTTGCTCCGCAGAGTATTTTTCCATGGGATTCAATCCTTTCTGTTGAAAATTTCCGGGTGTTCGGAAGGGCAGAGCCCTCACGCTCCTGCCAAGGGGATTAAATCCCCTTGGATTTTCCCGTAAATCTTTTTGGGGGTGGGGGTGTACAGGTTATGTCTTTACTCACTCCCAGAGGCGCTCGGGATACTTCCCGGCGGCGATCATGGAGCGGATGGCGTTTTCCACTACGGGCTTATCCTCCCGGTATGTAACGCCGTACCAGCGATCCTGGGAGCTGAATACAGTGACTTGGGCCTTTCCGGCCTTGAGAAGGTTATTGACCACTGTGGGCAGGAAATATTCGCCTTTCAGGGGATTCTCCGCCAGGGCCTGATCCAGGAAGGCGGGGAATCCGGCGCCCAGCTCGGTCATGATGCTGGGTGTGAAGCCCCAGAAGTTCATGGAAACCGTGCTGCCTGCAGGGATGGCGTTCCAGGTGCTGCCCTCGTCCTCGGTGTATTCGCTTACATCCCCGTGCTTTTCGATCCGGGTGCGCTCATGAACGTCCAGGAGCTTCCCGTCCTCTACCTGGCAGATGCCCCGGGCCACATGGCCATTCTCGGTGAGGGTGTTCTCCAGAACATAGCCGACCATGGCGTAGTTATATTTTGCCTCGTCCTGGGCCTTTTTCAGGAAGTCATAGATCAGCTGGAAGGCATGCGCGCCATAGTAGTCGTCCGCATTGATGACCGCAAAGGGAGCGTCAATCAAATCCCGGGCCGCCAGAACGGCATGGCCGGTGCCCCAGGGCTTGACCCGGCCCTCGGGCAGGGAATAGCCCTCCGGAAGATCGTCTCCGCTCTGATAGGCGTAGCGCACCTCCATGATTTTGGAGATCCGATCGCCGATCACTTCCTTAAAATCAGCTTCGATTTCCTTCTTGATGATGCAGACCACCCGCCGGAAGCCAGCCCGGTAGGCGTCAAAAATGGAATAGTCGATGATGATTTCCCCATGGACACCCACAGGATCAATCTGTTTGAGCCCGCCGTAACGGCTCCCCATACCGGCCGCCATGACTACCAGAATCGGTTCATTCATAAATAAGCCACCCTTTCCATATCCATTTGCCGCCGGAGCCCTCCGGCGCGCTTTTGTCCTGCCGGCCGGAAGGCAGCCGCCTTCCAACCATACTGATTCTATTGTAAACCTTTTAAGCAGCGGAATATTTATCAGATTCCGCACTTAATTTGCATTTTTTTTGTGCAGAGAATGAAAATACCGGAAAGGGAGTTGCAATCATCCCGCAAACGTATAAAATAGGAGGTAGAATGCAAAACGGAGCAGAAGCGCTATTTTTTTCAGATCCTCTTCAGCATGGAAGAAAGGAACGGGCGCCTCATGAATTACAGCTACACCCCCATCAAACTGGAAATAGTGCTGGATTACATTGTCACGATTCACTATTTCGAGTATACCCGCGGCTTTGAATTTCCGGGGGAGGCCCATGATTTCTGGGAGCTTCTCTATGTGGACAAGGGGGAGGTGGAAATCTTCACCGGGGATCGCCGCTGCACCTTGACCAAGGGGGATATTATTTTCCACAAGCCCATGGAATTCCATGGGCTCCGATGTCTGGGGGGGAACGCGCCGAACCTGCTGGTAGCGGCCTTTGTCACCGGTTCTCCGGCCATGTCCTTTTTCCAGGGGCGGCTGCTCCGGGCAGGGGACCCGGAGCGGGATCTGCTGGCGCGGGTGATCCGGGAGGCCCGGAGCGCCTATTCTTCAGCGCTGAACGACCCCTATTTGGAGAAGCTCATCCTGCGGGAGGATGTGCCCTTCGGCGCGGAGCAGCTGATCAAAATCAGCCTTGAGCAGCTGCTGATCCAGCTGATCCGCCGGGACAGCGCTCCGGTGAAGGTGCGGGCGACCTCCTCCATCCGGGAGACAGCGGACAGCGCTCTGTTCCGCCGGGTGACCGCGTACCTGGAAGCCCATATCCGGGAGCAGCTCACCCTGGACGACGTCTGCCGGGAGAATATCATCGGGCGCTCCAGCCTGCAAAAAACCTTCCGGAGCCGAACGGGCGGCGGCGTGATGGAGTATTTCTCCCGGATGAAGATTGAAACGGCCAAGCAGTACATCCGCGACGGACAGCGGAACTTTACGGAAATCGCCCACGATCTGGGCTTTTCCACCATTCACTACTTTTCCCGCCGCTTTAAGGTCGTCACCGGCATGACCCCCACCGAATACGCTTCCTCTGTGAAGATCCTGGAGGAGCGGTAGGGGCGGGGACAAGGCCACTTTCTGTGCCGGCTGACGGTTACGGACTTGCTCCCGGACAGGCGCCGTGGTATACTGGAAGGGCGCGCCGAAAGCGGCGCGGGAAGCTTGCGCAACGGAGGTTATTCATGTATCGGCTGATCAAACAGCAGGGCCGCGCCCGGAGAGCAGAATTCATAACGGTTCACGGAACCGTTCAGACGCCCGCCTTTATGAACGTGGGCACGTCCGCCGCCATCAAGGGCGGCGTCTCTTCCTATGATTTGGAGGAGCTCCACTGCCAGGTGGAGCTGTGCAACACCTATCATCTTCATGTACGCCCCGGAGAGGGCGTGATCCGCCGTCAGGGGGGGCTTCACCGCTTCATGGGCTGGAACCGTCCCATTCTGACGGACAGCGGCGGCTTCCAGGTATTTTCCCTGGCGCAGCTGCGGAAAATCACGGAGGAAGGCGTGCAGTTCAATTCCCATGTGGACGGGCGGCGGATTTTTATGTCCCCGGAAATCAGTATGCAGATTCAATCCAGCCTGGCCTCCACCATTGCCATGGCCTTTGACGAATGCGTGGAAAATCCCGCGCCCTATGCCTATGCCCGGGCCAGCTGCGAGCGGACGGTCCGCTGGCTGGTGCGGTGCAAGGCGGAGATGGAACGGCTGAACGCCCTGCCGGACACCATCAATCCCCATCAGCTTCTGTTCGGCATCAATCAGGGCTGCACCTTTGACGATCTGCGGGTGCGGCATATGCAGGAGATTGCGGCGCTGGATCTGGACGGATACGCCATCGGCGGACTTGCCGTAGGCGAGCCTACGGAGGAGATGTACCGCGTCATCAATGTAGTGGAGCCCCATATGCCCGCGGACAAGATCCGCTATCTGATGGGGGTGGGCACGCCCTCCAACATCATTGAAGCGGTATCCCGGGGCGTGGATCTCTTTGACTGCGTGATGCCCTCCCGGAACGCCCGCCATGGACATTTGAACACCTGGCAGGGGGTCATCAACCTGAACAACGCCAAGTATATGGAGGACAGCCGTCCCATTGACGAGCAGTGCGGCTGTCCCACCTGCCGCAGGCACAGCCGCGCCTATCTTCGGCATCTGTTCAAGTCTCACGAAATGCTGGGGATGCGGCTGGCGGTCATGCACAATCTGTATTTCTACAATACCCTGATGGAGCGGATTCGCCAGGCGCTGGATGAGGATCGCTTTGATCAGTTCCGGGCAAAGTATTCCGGCCTGCTGGATACCCGGATATAGGCGCAGAACCTGTACCGGCAGGCATCTTCCCCTGTCAGGCGTGAATATGATAGGCAGGGGGCGCGGGCTCGTACGGCCCGCCCGAAAGGAGAACAAGCCATGCTGATTCTGGAAATTCTGCTGATAGGCATCGGTCTGTCCATGGACGCTGCGGCGGTTTCCGCCACCAATGGAATGTGCTATCGTCCCAGCTGGCGGCGCACCCTGATCATCGCCCTGTTTTTCGGAGGATTCCAGGGGCTTATGCCGCTGATTGGATATTTTGCCGGCTCTCTGTTCGCCCGGCAGATCGCGGCCTTTGATCACTGGATTGCCCTGGCGCTGCTGGCGGTTATCGGCGGGAAAATGGTATGGGACGGATTTCATCATGATTCCGGGGAAACCGCCAAGCCGTTTACCTTGCTGCTGCTTCTGATGCAGGCTGTGGCCACCAGCATTGACGCGCTGGCAGTGGGCGTGAGCTTTGCGGCCATGTCGGTGCAGATTCTGCCCGCAGTTTCCCTGATTGCGGCCACCACCTTTCTGCTGAGCGTTGCCGCGGTCCGCCTGGGAATCCGGATTGGCGACAGGCTCAACTCCAAGGCAGAGGTTTTCGGCGGCACCGTCCTGTTTCTCACCGGACTGAAAATCTTCATCGAGCATATGTGGCTGTAAGAGCCCTGTGGTCACAGCGGGAAGGCCGCGAGACGCTGTCTCGCGTCTCTGCGCTGCGCCGCTAGCGGCGCAGCGGGGAAGGGATTCCCCTTGGATTCCCGTTATTTTAAGGGCTTTTAAGAGCGGAAAAAGGGGTGTGGCCAAGTCTGTACAGACTTCCGGCCTTCTGCCACGCAGACAGTCTGATTCCCGCAGTACGCTTTTTTCGTAAAGAAAAAAGCTCCCTTGTGCGGAATCCCAAGTCTGTACACCCCACCGAGCGTGTGTCCTTGACCTTTGGCAGAGAGTGTGTGCGTTGTATTGGCCGCCCCGCTCGTGGGGCTGAATCTTTTTCTTTGCGAAAAAGTGGGTAGGCGGGCGATCGATCCTGCGGAGAGTGCCAGCGAGGCAGGGAGTACCAGCGAGGTAGGGGGGCGGGCGCAAGCGCCCGTCCCCACCCCCACCCCCAAAAGACGGGATTCCAAAGGGACGCGTCCCTTTGGCAGGTGCTCGAGGACAGCGTCCTCGAGGTCTTCCCCTCTGAGATCACCCGGCCGGAGCTCCGCTGCCTGTCTCTTCGTCAGGCAGAAGGCGGGCATTGATTTACGCCGGGTGCGGCTGTATAATGTATATGATAGGGCCACCAATACTGCTGCGGAGGCCTGCGCTTCCGCTCCGAAAGGAAGATTCACCATGTATGAAATCAAAACCATTTCCAGCCGTGAGGAGCTCTCCCAGGGCAATCTGGCGGAAATCAGCGTCTACAACTGGGACACCGCCTATCAGCCCAAGGCTTCTGCACAGCTCTGCTATCTGAAGAATCAGGGCTTCCTGGTTCGGCTTTCCTGCCAGGAGCAGAACCCCAGAGCTGTCATTACTGAGCAGAACAGCACTGTCTGCAGGGACAGCTGTCTGGAATTCTTTGTGGATTTCGCGCCGGAAAAGCCTGTGGGCTACATCAATTTTGAATGCAATGTGCTGGGCGCTCTCCACTGCTTCTGCGGCCCCGATCGCCACAGCCGGAAAGCTGTTGTGGACATGGGCTGCGAGCAGCCCGCCGCCGAGCCCTTCCGCACGGAAACCGAATGGGGCTGGGAGCTGCTGATCCCTCTGAAGCTGCTGAAAACCATCTACGGGAAGGACGATTTCCGCCCCGGTGATCGGATCCGCGGAAATTTCTATAAATGCGGCGACGATACCGAGCAGCCTCACCATGGCAGCTATACCAAAATTGATGCTCCCCGCCCGGATTTCCACCGGCCGGAAGCATTCGCCGATATGGTGATCACAGGCTGAGCATCCCCCTCTGATAGAAACATGAGCCCGGAGCGTTTTGCTCCGGGCTCATGTCTTTCTCAATTCCGAAAATCCATATCCTGCCGTTCCCCCAAGTCAAAATACTGAAGCGCTCCGGGCGTCCTTTGGGGACGGACTGCTGAAATCCGGCGGTTCCAGGCCGGAGAAAAATAGTAGATACCGCTCTCCGCGCACATGACGGAGATGCAGAGGGTCTGGGCATACTCCCCGCTTCCGGGGCCGGTTTCCGCCATTCCCTCCGGGATCTCCACCGGTGCGAAGGCCCGGAACATCCGGGATACCCCGTCCTCTTCCCCTTCCCCGGGAACCGCGCATTCCTTTGCAAAGGCAGTCCGCACGAACCGGGAGGGAGAGGAGAAATCCCCAGGCAGGCCGAAGCCGCCTCCCAGCCGCTCACCGAACTCCCGGATCTCTAACCCAGCGATGGTCCGGGGCGGCTTGGGGCGGTTGGTGACCCCCACATAGGTTCGGAGATTGGTACAATGCCAGGGATAATCCGGGCTGTTGGCCAGGACGCCGATGGTTTTCCGATGAATGCGCAGGCCCTCCTGATCCGGCTCAATGACGATGGTTTCTCCACTCCGGCCGCTGAGGATATAATGCGCGGCCAGCGGGCTCCCCTGGCTCAGATCGTCCTGCAGCGCCAAACTGGACATAGCTTCTGCGGCCTCCTCCACCCCGGCGCAGCTGCTCAGCAGCCAGGCCAGCAGCCGTCCGGGATGCACCGGCGTCTGCGCCGGTGCCGCATCCTTTCCATAGAAGGCGTATCCGGGGTAATGGAGCAGAGCGCCCATGAGCCCGGCAGTATTCACTCCATCCACCAGGATCGGTTCTCCGAGCCCAAGCACCGCCATCCCCGTATAACCGTATCTGCCAGGCCGGGAGGGACTGTCCCCTTTCAGGCCCGCCGGGCAGGGGCAGCCCGGCGGCACTCCAATCACCCGGTTGGCCCGAAGATCCCCCAGCTGATCGTAGGTGCGCCCCAGCAGGTGACATCCATCCCTTGTCTCCCAGGAAAAGCTGCTGCATCCAAACTCCATCTAATCCCCTCCAACAAGTCAATACAGTCCTCAGTATGCGCCATTCGCATCAAAACATACATCCGCCCGAGCGTCTGTTTTGGACTGTGCGTGTTCGGAGGGGCAAGACCTCGAGGGCTCTGCCCTCGAGCACCTGCCAAAGGGACGCGTCCCTTTGGAATCCCTTCTTTTTAAGGGCGGAAAAAGGGGTAGGGTTAAGTCTGTACAGACTTCCCTCTCCCTGCCACGCAGAGAGTCTGATTCCTGCAGTACGCTTTTTTCGCAAAGAAAAAAGCTCTCTGGGTGCGGAATCCCCAGTCTGTACACCTCGCCGGGCTACTTCGCTTTGCTTCAGCTCCTCTGCTTGAAATTTCAGTAGACTTTCCCGCTCATTTATGCTAAAGTAGGTATATGAGATGCCCACGTCCATTCTTCCTGTAATGAGTTGTGTCATTACTCCCTGTTTTACAGGTTTTTATTGCTGTACTTTTATTGCACATCCAGGCGCGAAAAAGCGGGTGGGCGATCGTCCCTGTAGGGAGTATCGGCAAGGCAGGGGTTCGCGTCCTTGCCCTTCGTTCACCCAGAGCCCCTCTTAAAAAAAAGAAAGGCGGTTGACTCATGCCATCTTCCTCCGGGCGGAAAGCCCTGTTTCGGGTAAACGCGTCCCTGTTCGGAAAGTTTGCCGCCGTTTTCATCGATCGGGAGGGTGTGGAGGTTCGCACCATGTCCACCCTGGGGCTGCTGCTCATCCTCTGGTTGGGAACGCTGGCGGTGCTGTTTCTCTGCCTGCTCCTGATACCCTCCATGCTGCTCATCATCCTGCTGACCCTGGGCTTCAGCCTGGGACTTTTCCTGGTGATGACCCGGCTTCTCCGGGGACGGCTGGAGCGCCGGATGGAGTATAAGGACATCACCAGCTTTGTCCGGAACGATCCGGAGTTTACCTTCAACCTGCGGGATCACTATATGCTCAGCGTGAAAATGTCCCCCCGCCGTCAGGATCGCATCCAGGAGAATCTGCTGGAGGTCTTTCAGGATCACCCCGGTTACCGGCTGGTCCAGAAGGGAAAATATCTTCAGGTTGCGCCCCGCAATCCCGAATAATTCTTCCAGGGAGGTCATTTAATGAAGCGGATATTTGCCAGCGCAAACGAATTTGTAAGGGAAAGTGATTGGAAGGATCTGGCCGTTCTGAAAATCTGTCTGCTCTCCTTAGGACTGCTGGCAGGAATGCGGGTAACGGAACAATGCAGAAGAGGTGTAAAAATCGCCGCTGCTGCGGCGTTTGTTCTCACGTATATTCCCCTGATGGCAAAATATCTGGGGATCCTTTTGGGGAAAGACCAGAAAGCCGGATGAGGGCTTGAAAAGGCCGGATATGCAAAGAAAAAGCCCTGTAAGGAACGCCGGGACACAGGAACCGTCAGTCTGCCGCCCTTCTGCTGTGAAGGGCGGTGTTTGTATGAATAAGATCCTTTCTCAGAATAAAGTGTGAGCAGATTGGTGTTTATAGCAATCTTCAAAAATAGCAGCATTTCAATACGCCACAGAAACCCATATATCAAAGCTTTCTGCGGCTTGCAGAGGAAGCTATTTTTGAAGATTGCTATAGAAGCTGTATTTATAGGAAAGGAACCCCATTATTTTAAAGGGCTTATTAAAGGCCCCACCCCCTCCACGCCCTTAAAAGGACGGGAATCCAAGGGGAGCCAGCTCCCCTTGGCAGGTGCTCGAGGGCAGCGCCCTCGAGGTCTTGCCCGCTGTGATCCCTGGACTCTGTCGGGGCTGATTCATGCCTGCGGGGACGGCCATATGCTCTTGCAATCCTGGGGGAAGGATGGTATACTTTTTCTAGTCTTTCAGTTATAAAGTCATATCGTCATATTCGTGTACGCTTGTACACTGGACACTGCACAGCGGAAAGGATGAACACATCTCATGGCCGAACAAAAAAAAATGGTAGAGGCGATCACCTCCATGGAGGAGGATTTCGCCAAATGGTATACGGACGTAGTGAAAAAAGCGGAGCTCATTGACTATTCCAGCGTCAAAGGCTTTATGGTTTTTCGCCCCTATGGCTACGCCATCTGGGAGAACATCCAAAAGGATCTGGACGCCCGCTTCAAGGAGCTGGGCCATGAAAACGTCTATATGCCCATGCTCATTCCCGAAAGCCTGCTTCAGAAGGAGAAGGATCACGTGGCCGGGTTCGCTCCCGAGGTAGCCTGGGTCACCCACGGCGGCGGCACGGCTCTCAGCGAGCGCCTCTGCATCCGCCCCACCTCCGAAACCCTTTTCTGTGAGCACTACAAAAATGTTATCCAGTCCTATCGGGACCTTCCGAAGCTCTATAATCAGTGGTGCAGCGTGGTGCGGTGGGAAAAGACCACCCGTCCCTTCCTGCGCAATTCCGAGTTCCTCTGGCAGGAGGGCCATACCATGCACGCCACCCCGGAGGAGGCGAAGGAGGAAACCCTCCGGATGCTCCACTGCTATGCTGACTTCTACCGGGAATCCCTGGCGATCCCCGCAGTGCTGGGACAGAAGACGGAGAAGGAGAAATTCGCCGGCGCTGAGGCCACTTATACCATTGAGCCCATGATGCACAACGGCGTAGCGCTTCAGGGAGGCACCAGCCATTACTTTGGAGACGGATTCACCAAGGCCTTCGGCATCACCTTCCTGGATCGGGACAACCAGATCAAAAACCCCTACCAGACCTCCTGGGGCGTTTCCACCCGGATGATCGGCGCTATCATCATGTGCCACGGAGATGACAGCGGTCTGGTGCTGCCGCCCCGGATCGCCCCCGTCCAGCTGGCGATCCTGCCCATTGCCATGCACAAAGAAGGCGTGCTGGAAAAGGCCCGGGAGCTCTATGACCGTCTCCGGAAGGAGTTCCGCGTTAAGCTGGACGACAGCGACAACTCTCCCGGCTGGAAGTTCAGCGAGTACGAGATGAAGGGCGTGCCCCTCCGCCTGGAGCTGGGGCCCAAGGATATCGCCAATCATCAGTGCGTCCTGGTGCGCCGGGACAATCGGGAGAAGATTTTCGTCCCGCTTGATAACCTTGAGCAGGCTGTCCGCGAGGCTCTGGACAGTGTCCACGAAGGGCTCTGCCGCCGGGCCGAACAGAATCTGGCGGAAAAGATGCACGTGGCCCATACCCATGAGGAGTTCCTGGATATCGCGCAGAATCAGCCTGGCTTCATCAAGGGAATGTGGTGCGGTGATTCCGCCTGCGAGGATCAGCTCAAGGAAGAAACCGGCGGCGTAAAATCCCGCTGCATCCCCTTTGAGGGAGATCCCGTGGGCGATGTATGCGTCTGCTGCGGCAAGCCCGCCAAGCATCTGGTTGTCTGGGGCAGGCAGTATTGATTGGGAGTCCTGCGCCGCAGGAAGCTCCTGCCTTTTACATGGCCGCGCCGGCCGATACAGCGCGGCCTCTCCGCCCGGAAAGGATGATTTCCATGAAGAACTGGTCTGCTCCCGGCGTATATCAGCCCCCGGCGGCGCCGTCTCAACAGCCCCAGGGCGGCGCCCCTGTCCCGTCTTATCCGCCGGCATATCAGCCCTATTTCTATCAGCCGGCTCCACCGCCGCCCCCTCCATACCAGCCCTATCCCTATCGGCCGGTGCCCCCTCCGCCTGCGTATCAGCCGGTGCAGGCAGTACCGGTTCCGCCGCCGGATCCCCGGAAGGAATACAACCGCCGCCGGCGGAAGGAGTACAACTCCATGGGGCTGGCTCTGTTCACCCAGCTGGGTCTTGCCTTTGTCATCACCTTCCTGGTTGTCTTCGGCGTGGTGTTCATCTCCATTTTTGTCGAGGCCGGCAGCGGGCGCTTTGATATCTATGTCTTCTCCCCGGAGGACGTATACGCCTACCTGCCGCTGTGGCTCACGCCTGCCGCCTCTCTGGCGGCCTATCTGGCCGCCAACGTGCTCCCCTCCGTGCTCTTCGGCAACCGGCAGGGCCTGGACGTGGCGGATATGTTCCGTCCCAAATCCACCTCTCTTCTGGTGGTACTGGGCGGGGCGGCGGCCTGTCTGACAATCAACTACGCGGGCGGCTTCCTGATGCAGCTGATCAATTTGATTCTCTCCGGGGCAGGCCTGGAGCTAACCACCCCGGAGCTCGCCCTGGAATACGACACGGCAGGCAACCTGCTGATGTTCGCTTACATGGTGATTGTCGCCCCCGTCACAGAGGAGCTTTTGTTCCGGGGGCTTCTGCTCCGCACCTTCCAGCGGACGGGACGCACCTTTGCCATCATAGCCTCGTCCCTGCTGTTTGCCATGGTTCACGGCAATTTCCTGCAAACTGTTCCGGCCTTTCTGATGGGGCTGGTGCTTGGCTATACAGCCATGCGGTGCGGCTCCATCCTCCCTTCCATCCTGATTCATCTGATCAATAATGGATATGTGGTTCTCCTCCAGTCCCTGGAGGAGCCGCTGGGCGGCTATCTGCTCTGGGTGGAGTACGCTGTGCTGGCAGTCTGTCTGGCCGGAGCCGTGTTCGCTCTTGTCCGGGAGCGGCGTTGTTTCTCCGCTTTAAACGAGCGGAAAGCGCCCAAGGGGAGCTGGGGCCTGTTCTTCACCTCCTGGGCAGTCCTTCTGAACCTGGCTCTCTACTTGGGACTGTGTCTGACGTTCGTAGCCCCCCTGGCCGCATAGACAGTGGGAAAGACCTCGAGGGCTCTGCCCAAGGGTCAAAGCCTGCGGCTTTGACCCTGCGAGCCTCCTGCCAAAGGGACGCGTCCCTTTGGAATCCCATTATTTTTAAGGGCGGAAAAGGGGTGGGGGTCAAGTTTGTACAGACTTCCCTCTCCCTGCCACGCAGAGAGTCTGATTCCCGCAGTACGCTTTTTTCGTAAAGAAAAAAGCTCCCTCCTGCGTGCAGGATACTCCCTGCGCCGCAGATGATCTGCAAATCCTAAATTCGCACAGACCTTATTCGAAGCGCAGAACCCGTTCGAAACGTTCTGCGTCGTACTTTCTGCGCCGCCTATGGGATGAATTTTTTCTTTACGAAAAAATGGGTAGGCGGGCGATCGGCCACGCAGGAAGCGGCAGCGAGGCAGGGCGTAAAAAGTCTGTACACAGACTTCCCCCCCCCTCTGCGCCCTTAAAAAGACGGGAATCCAAGGGGACGAGTCCCCTTGGCAGGTGCTCGAGGACAGCGTCCTCGAGGTCTTGCCCTTCAAGCACGCAGAGATCTGAAACAGGCTCTTATAAGGAGATCCTCTCAATGACCATTACGATTGAAACCGCCAAAGGGAAGGTGGTTCGCCAGCTCTCCCAGGAAAAGGCGGCTCTCTCCCAAATTCTCCAGGAAGCCGGGCTTCCCGGCCTGGATATGCCCTGCGGAGGCCGGGGCGTCTGCGGAAAATGCCGGGTCATCGCCTCAGGCGCGCTCTCCGCGCCCACTCCCCAGGAGCTTCGCCTCCTGGGGCCGGATTATGACCGGGGCATCCGCCTGGCCTGCATGACCTGGGCCGAAGGAGACTGCATCCTCCGTCTGCCGGAACGGCAGGCGCACATCCTCACCGGCAGTGGAGAAGCTGCCGGCGACTGGAAGCCCCTGGGGGAAACCTGGGGCTTTGCCGTGGACATCGGAACTACCACAGTAGCCCTGGAGCTCTGGGATCTCCGGGAACGGAAGCGGCTGGGCTCCGCCGCCTTTTCAAACCCTCAGTCCGCCTTTGGCGCGGACGTCATCTCCCGGATTCAGGCGGCTCTGGAGGGCCAGGGCGAAGCGCTCCGCCAGCGGATCCTCCAGGAGCTGGATCAGGTCATGGCGAAGCTGGCCCAGGGCCTTTCCCCGGAGGGCGTGGCTGTGATCACCGGCAACACCACCATGCTCTATCTGCTCGCCGGAACGGATCCGGAGCCCCTGTCCCATGCCCCCTTTGCCCTGACGGAGCGGTTCGGCGGTTTTCTGCCGGGGCTGGTATTCCCTTCTCTGCCAAAAATGCGCTGTTTCCTTCCTCAGCCTATCGCCGCCTTTGTGGGAGCGGACATCACCTGCTCTATCCTGGGCGGCGGCATCCGCAAGGGCGGCGTTCGCCTCTTGGCGGACATCGGAACCAATGGAGAGATGGCCCTCTGCCGGGATGGGAGCCTCTGGTGCTGCTCCACCGCCGCCGGTCCCGCCTTCGAGGGCGCGGGGATCACCATGGGTTCCGCGGCGGTAGAAGGCGCTCTTTCCCGCTTTGAGCGTCTGCCGGAAGGGGGCTTTTCCTGGAGCGTGATCGGCAGGCCGGACAACAGTCCCGCCGAAGGAATCTGCGGCTCCGGGCTGATTGACAGCGTGGCGGCTTGCCTGGAAAGCGGTCTGGTGGACGAAACCGGACGGATCGATCCGGATGTTGGAGAAGAAGCCGGCCTTTATGCCACTTACGGCGGCAAGCCCGCCCTCCGTTTGGGCGACAGCGGCGTTCTGCTGACGCAGGAGGATTTCCGGGCCGTGCAGCTGGCCAAGGCCGCCATCTGCGCAGGAATCCGTTCCTTGCTCCATGAGGCGGGCATCCCGCCGGAGCAGGTGGACGAGCTGGTGCTTGCGGGCGGCTTCGGAACCTATCTCCGCCGTGAAAGCGCCGTTCGGATCGGTCTGATCCCGCCGGAGCTGTCGGATCGCGTCCGCCCCGCAGGAAATGCCGCCCTGGCGGGCGCGCTGCTCATCCTCCAGAGCGCCGCCGCCTGTGAGGAAGGCGCCCGCATTCCCAAAGAAGCGGTCACCCTGGAGCTTTCCACCTCTCCTTACTTCATGGATCAGTATGTGGAGGAAATGCTTTTCCCCGAGAGCTGACAGCGTTCTCCCCAGCTTCAGCGCACATCGGGAAGACCTCGAGGGCTCTGCCCTCGAGCTCCTGCCAAGGGGAAGGGATTCCCCTTGGATTCCCGTTATTTTTAAGGGCTTATTAAGGGCGGAAAAGGGGTGGGTCAAGTCTGTACAAACTTGCTGATCCCTGCCACGCAGACAGTCTGATTCCCGCAGTACGCTTTTTTCGTAAAGAAAAAAGCTCCCTCCTGCGTGCAGGGTAGTGCCTGCGGCGCACAAAGTTTGCACAGACTCTGTTAAACGCAGAAACCCCTTGCCCCCCTTGTTAAAGGGGGGAGGGCCAGGAGCGAAGCGGATGGCGGGGGGATTCCGAGCGTGGCACAGCGTCGCTCCTTGCAGAAAGTATGAGCGTAGCAGGACACGCCCGAAACTCCCTGCGTCGTAGCCCCTACCCCGCCTGCTGGGATGAATTTTTTCTTTACGAAAAAATGGGTAGGCGGGCGATCGACCACGCAGAAAGTACCAGCGAAGCAGGAACTGAGATCCCACACCCCATACCCCCAAAAGATGGGAATCCAAGGGGAGCCAGCTCCCCTTGGCGAGAGCGCGAGAGCAGAGCTCTCGCGGCCTCGCCCTTGCGAATCCTTTCAAACAAAAACAGTGTAAAGGAGTGCTGCATTTGGAGCAGCGATATCACAGCCGTTATGAAGCATACCCCTTCCTTGGGGAGGCGGGAGAGGATCTCCGCTGTGACTTTGAGATCTTCACAGACTGGATCTGCTCCCAGACGGGACTGCTCCGGGCCAGGACGGAGGATCCGCTCCTCCGTGAGGAGCTTCTCCGGGTGGGAGAGCTGATCTACCATTTCAACCCCGCCCTCCGTATGGGAATGGCCGTCACTGCCCAGGAGGTGGACTGGCTGGAAAGCCGCCTGAAAGCCCACATGGACGAAACTGCCGGGGAGCGCGGCCCCTTCGTGCTGCCCCAGGGCTCGGAGACAGCCTGTCTCGCCCACATCCTTCGGGTATCCTGCAAGGGGCTGGTGCGGCTTATCAGCCGCTGGGAGGAGGCCCATCCTGTGGAGCCTCTGATTTTGGATTTCGCCAATTTGCTGTCAGGGTACTTTTTCGCCCTGAGCCTCCGGCTGAACCAACTGGACGGCGTGGCGGAAATCCCCTTTCAAAGCCGCAGCTACTATAGCAATTCTCAAAAATAGCTTCTTTGGTAAGCCGCAGAAAGCTTTGACGTATGGTTTTCTGCGGCGTATATGGAGATTGCTATTTTTGAGAATTGATATAGCCCTCTCTTTGGTCCTTTCCGCACCCTTTCCTGGCAAAAGGAATAGAATGGGGTGATTTCAGGTGGGATCCTCCCGGAATTTTGGGCGGCTCCCGGAAAGGACTGATTGAATACATGGCATCATCTTCTACCACCCTCGGGGCAGGGGGGATTCAGGCGGATTTTTTCATGGGGTGCAACGCTCCCGGCGGCTTTCATTCCCTGTATGGAGAGCTGCAGAGCCCGGTCCGTGGGATTCGCCGCTGGCTGATTAAGGGCGGGCCGGGTACTGGGAAATCCAGCCTAATGAAGCAGGCCGCCCAGGCTGTACAGGATCGGGAGGATCTGCTGGAACGGATCCACTGCTCCTCGGATCCGGATTCCCTGGATGGGGTGCTTTTCCACAGGGGCGGAGCAAGCCTTGTGGACGCAACGCCTCCTCATGTGATTGAGCCGGGATGTCCGGGAGCCTTTGAGTCGGTGATCAATCTGCTCTCATGCTTCAATGAGGATCTGCTGGAGCAGCGCCTGGAGCGGATTACAGAGCTGCAGGCCCTGAACGGAGAGTACCACCGGAAGTGCCGCGGCCTCCTGAAGTGCGCGGACATCCTTCTTCAGGACAACGCACGGTATGTGGAAAGCTGCACCGACTTTGAGAAAATCCGCACCCAGGCGCTTCGGTTCTGCCGGAAGGAGCTGCCCCCGGCCGGGAAGCCGGGGCGGGAGCGGAACCGCCTGCTGACTGCCGTAACCAATCAGGGAGTTGTGACCTATGAGAAGACGCCTGCCGCCCTTTGCAAGCGGCTCCTGCTGCTCCGGGACGAATATGGCCCGGCCAGCGCGGCTCTGCTGAAAACGGTCCGGGCGGAAGCGCTGGCCCGTGGGCAGCTGGTGTACAGCTGCTGGTCGCCGCTGGCGCCGGAGGTGCGGCTGGAGCACCTGCTGCTGCCGGAGGCGGGGCTGGGGCTGGTAACCCAGTCCCGGTATTGTCCGTTCCGGGAGCTCACGCCCTGGAAGGTGATCGACTGCGCCCGGTTCACGGACGGGGAAGCGCTCCGCCGCCGGAGGCGGTATCTCCGGTTCAACCGCCGTGCGGCCCAGGAGCTGATCAATGGAGCGGTGGAGGATCTCCGGCAGGCGAAGGCAGTCCACGACCGCCTGGAGGAGCAGTTCACTGACGCCGTAGACTTCGGCGCTGTAACCGCCCTCACCAGCCATCTGCTGACCGCCCTCGCCGCCCGCTATTCCAAGCAATAGGAAAACTGCGTGTGTGGTCGGGCAAGGCCGCGAGACGCTGTCTCGCGTCTCTGCGGTGCGTCGTTTCACGACGCACCTAGGAATTCGGCTCCGCCGAATTCTGAGATGCGCCGCTGGCGGCGCATCGGGGATCTAAATCCCCTTGGAACCCGTAATTTTAAGGGC
>JAAVZY010000085.1 GCA_022791945.1 Oscillospiraceae bacterium
ACGCTGTCTCGCGTCTCTGCGGTGCGTCGTTTCACGACGCACCTAGGAATTCGGCTTCGCCGAATTCTGAGATGCGCCGCCAGCGGCGCATGGGGGAGGGATTCCCCTTGGATTCCCATCTTTTTTAAGGGCTTTTGAAGGGCGGAAAGGGGCGGGGGTTAAGTCTGTACAGATTTCCTTCCTCCTGCCACACAGATGGTCTGATTCACGCAGTACGCTTTTTTCGTAAAGAAAAAAGCTCCCTCCTGCGTGCGGGGTAGTTCCTGCGCCGCCTATGGGAATGAATTTTTTCTTTACGAAAAAATGGGTAGGCGGGCGATCGTCCCTGCGGGAAGTAACAGCAAGGCAGGGGGACGGGCGCAAGCGCCCGTCCCCACCCCCTCCCCCAAAAAGACGGGAATCCAAGGGGACGCGTCCCCTTGGCGGAGCTCGAGGCAGAGCCTCGAGGTCTTCCACTGGAGACTGCTCAGACGCTCCGGTAGTAGAGCCCGCGGGTGAAGCGGGCGGGAGCCTCCTGCCCCCGGCGGAACCGGGTCAGCACCTCCCGGCATTCCGCCTGCGTTTCCTTGGTGAAGTACAGCAGGTGGAAGGCGAAGGCTTCCAGCTCCCCAAGCCGATCCCCCATCCAGAGCGGCTCCCCGTTGAGCAGCTCGGAATACCGCTTCCTCCGGCAGAGCACCCGGAACCGGGCGCCTGTCCGATCCGTGAGAAACCGCTCCCCATCGCACCCCCGACAGGGCCCGGCCGGACAGACCCTGGTCAGCATCAGGGGCAGATGCCCGTAGGAGATCAGGCCCAGGGGCACAGCCGGAACAATCTGCCGGGCGTCCTTCAGATTCAGCTCAAAGGTCAGCAGCTGATCCACCGCCCCCAGCCTTCCCAGAAGGGCCGCCGCTCTGCTGTTGGCGCAGTTGAGGAAGGCCCCTCCATGGGCAAGCAGCCCCGCCTCCCGGGCCAGGGCCAGATGGGCGGGATTCTCGCAGAGGAGACGGCGGAAGCCCTGCTCCCTTAGCTGATTCAGCTGCCGGGCGGCTTCCTCCTCCCGGCCGAACAGCACCCGATCCGGCTCCAGCACCAGCTTTTCCCGCCAGGGGGCAAGGGATGGATGCTCCGCCTCCTCCAGAGGCAGGGAGAACAGCTCCAGCTCCGGCAGAAGCTCCAGGGGAATCTGCTCAGCCCGGAGGAACCGGGCCCGCAGTCCCGGCGCGCCGGGACTGGGAACGGCAGCCTCGGGGGCGCCCTCAGCCTCCAGGAAGGGAATGGGCGCAGTCTCCTCCCGCAGGCGGAGCAGCTCCTCACAGACCCTGCGGCGGAGTCCGTTCACCGCCGCCGCTGGAAGGAAGAGGCCCTCGTCCAGCTCCGCCCTGCATTCTCCCGGGAGGAAGATGGTGCCGCCCAGCTTCCCAAGGGAAGCCTCCACCCCCTCCCGGGTGGAGGGCCGGCTCTCCGCAGGCTCCGGCGGCAGGCCCTCCGCCTGCACGGCGCGCGCCCCGTCGGAGCCGGTCAGCCGAAGAGGCTGGCCGGCCCTGGCCTCCAGCCGGAGGGACAGGGGAACCCGCCCCCGCTCGGCCTGATAGGCGTGCTCCAGGGCCTTGAGCACCTTGGGCGTGGCGGCGGTTACGTCTTCCTTCTGCCGGAAGCCGAACATCTCCCGATCCCGCCTTCCGGAGAGATATCCCCCGGTGAAGCCGCTCCGGGAGAACACCGCCCGCAGAGGCTCCAGCTCCGGGGGCTCCCCGTCCAGAGCGGCCCGGTAGGCTCTGGCGGCAGCGGCCACGTACTCCGGCCGCTTCATCCGCCCCTCCACCTTCAGGGAGGCAACCCCCGCCTCCCGGAGGGCGGGGATCTGTTCCGCCAGGCAGAGATCCTTTAAGGAAAGGGCGTAGTCCCCGGCGGGATCCGGCCTTCCGGCCCCGGCGCGCCAGGGCAGGCGGCAGGCCCCCGCGCAGCTGCCCCGGTTCCCGCTGCGGCCCCCGATCATGCCGCTGAGATAGCACTGTCCGGAGACGGACATGCACAGCGCCCCATGGACAAATACCTCTGTCTCAATCCCGGCGTTTCCGGCGATCTCCCGGATCTCCTCCAGGGAGAGCTCCCGGGCCAGCACCACCCGCTCCGCCCCCAGCTCCTTCAGCAGCCGGGCGCCCCGCAGGGTGTGGACGGTCATTTGGGTGGAGGCATGGAGCCGCATCCCGGGGCACCGCTCCCGCAGGAGGGAAATCAGCCCCCAGTCCTGGACAATGAAGGCGTCGATCCCCAGCGCGCAGCCCAGCCGGACCGCCTGCTCCAGCGCCGGGAACTGGCGATCGAAAATAAGGGTGTTAAGGGTTTGGTACACCTTAACACCCCTGGCGTGGCAGAAACGGACTGCCTGCTCCAGCTCCTCCGGAGAAAAATTGCGGGCATTCTGCCGGGCGGAGAAGCTCTGCCCGCCCAGATAGACCGCGTCCGCCCCGCAGCGGACAGCGGCGGTCACGGAGGAAAGCTCCCCCGCTGGCAGCAGCAGCTCCGGCCCGGACTCAGGCACGGGACTTCCCGTCCTTTCCGTCATTGGCGAACTCCTTGTCCCCATAGGCCAGGAGCTTCACCTTCATCAGCTCGATCTGCTGGCGGAGGGCCTCGTTTTCCTTTTTGAGCTCGGTGATCTCGTTGCGGGATCGGGTGGCTTCCTCCAGGTAGTCAATGACCTGCTTGCGGAGGTTGTCCTTGTCCGAGGATGCCTTGATGCAGTCGTCCATCAGGCCCAGGGACACCAGCATACAGGCCGAGGTGACGGAGATGGAATCATTCTGATTCATGTACTCTTCAATCTTGGCGTCCAGCGATTCCGCAAGCTGGGTCACATAGCTGACGCTCTCATCTGTCTGGATGGTGTATTCCTTACCGGACAACACTATCTTAATCTTATTCATATCGGCTGACCGCTCCCCTGAAAATCTTCTTCCGGTGTTGTTCCCCGTTCTGTGGTTCCCGGATTGTGCCAACAATCCATTCTAAGTATAATACAATCTCTCCTGTTTGTAAAGCCGCAGGGGAAATGGGAAAGCGGAATTTTGCGGGAGGAGGGGGCGTGCCACAAGCCCGCTCCCCCTCCCCGACGCAGGCCCGCAAAAAAATTTTCCTTTTCCCCCTTTACTTTTCCGAAGGCGGTACGATTTAGTAAGTTGTAAGGGTAATCCCCAGGGATTCACCCGGGGGAGCATTCCCCAGGGAGCAGGACGCTCCCGGCGCGGCTCGGCAAGAGGCCGTTTCGCGTGTGATTTTGGTTTTCCTCTGCTTCGGATGCTGGCGCGCGGCGGATGTGGCGGATGAAAATATACCAAAAAGCCGGACCAAAGGAGTTGGCCCGGATAAGAAACAAGGAGGTTTACACCATGGGAATGGTCGTAAGAACGAACACAATGGCGCTGAACGCATACCGTCAGCTGGGCATGAACAACAGTGCAGTCGCGAAATCTCTGGAAAAGCTGTCTTCCGGCTTCCGGATCAACCGGGCCGCCGATGACGCAGCGGGTCTGGCCATCAGTGAGAAGATGAAGGCTCAGATCAAGGGACTGGAGACTGCTTCTTCCAATGCCCAGGACGGTATTTCTTTGCTTCAGACCGCTGAAGGCAACCTGGGCGAGGTTCACAACATGCTCAACCGTATGGTAGAGCTGGCCACCAAGTCCGCCAACGGCACCTACACCCAGACCGAGCGTGACGCTCTCCAGTCTGAGGTTGACCAGCTGCTGGAGGAAATTGACCGTATTTCTCAGTCTGCCAACTTCAACGGCGCGAAGCTGCTGGATGGTTCTCTGGCCGCTAAGGGCGGTGCTACCACTGTAAAGATCGAGGGCGTGAACAGCGCTGCTTCCGGCAGTGCCAGCGCAATTTACGGTGCAACTGTGGCCAATGCTGCAGCTGCAGCAGTTAAGGAAGGGGATCAGTTCAAATACTCGGTTTCCCTGGATGATGGGACTTCTTATGAAGTATCCTTTACAGCTGCTAAGGATGACAATGGCGAAGTCAAAAATCTGGTTGCTGCTGATGGCACTGTCTACACATTAACTGCTAAAGATACGGCTTCAATTGCTGATCTGAATAATGCCGTACTTTCCGAGCTGAAAAAGACCAAGCTTGGCGATATGTTTAACATCCAGGCAGAAGGAACAACGGCCGGAACCATCACTGCAAACACTGTCGCAAACGCTCTGGTCTTCACTGCAAAGGAGCCCGGCGCTGGTACTCCGAAGGTCAATGGTGTAGATATTCACACCAAGTGGAATGGTGCCACAACATGGACTGATACCGATGCGAACGCTAAGCTCCTGGTAGAAGGCCGTGACGAGGGCCGGGAAATCAAGGCGGAGGACATCATTGAGTATGACGGAACCAACTATGATGAAGCTGTCTTCACCATCAACGGCAAGAAGTTTGTACTGCTGACCAATGATATGGATACTACCCAGGCTGCGTATATGAAGGCAACAGAGGGCCTTGGCAAGGATGTTACCATTCTGATCGGCGGCCAGGGCGGCTTGAAGGCTGGCAGCGCAGATCCCCCGGCGGCTGGTGGTGCTGCTGATGATGCCAACAACAACTTTGCCCAGAATATCAAGAAGATCGCTGAGGTTACCGGCCTGACCGTTACTGATGCTGTGACTGAGGCTCCTGGAACGAATGGTATTAATGCTGGTGATGGTATCCGTCTGAGCGCTGGTGAAGGCGCTACCGGCGGCCTGGTTCTCCAGATTGGCGATACCGCTGATGATTACAACAAGATGCGGGTTTCTATCGATGATATGAGCGCTAAGGGCCTTGGCATCGATAAGCTGTCTGTGAAGACTCAGGATTCTGCCGCTGCAGCTATTGACACCATTAAGGATGCTATCAACAAGGTTTCCTCTCAGCGTGCTGACCTGGGTGCTTTCCAGAACCGTCTGGAGTACACCATCAACAACCTGGATGTAGCGGTTGAGAACCTGTCTGCCGCCAACAGCCGGATCCGCGATACCGACATGGCCAAGGAAATGATGAACTACACCAAGATGAACGTACTGGTGCAGTCCGCTCAGGCCATGCTGGCCCAGGCGAACCAGCAGCCCCAGTCCGTTCTCCAGCTGCTCCAGTAAGCCTGCCGTGCCGGGAACCCGGGGAATGCGCGCCGTTCTCCGGGGGTTCTCCACCCCGCTTTCAAAAGGAACCTCCCCTGCTTTCGCAGGGGAGGTCTTTTTATGTTCCTCATCCCCACTTGCATTCCCCCGCCGGGAATGATAAAATAAATAGAATAAGCGGCTCACCATCCTCTATCCGCACAGCCGCAAACCCGCACAGCCCGGAGCCGCGGGCTGATCCCCCAAGATGAAAGGACTGATTTCCCGATGGGAACGCATTCCCTCTGCCTGCCCCAGGGCTACTATCCCCTCCAGGGCATTCTGGATACAGAACGGGCCATCAAAACCGTGAAGGACAGCTTTGAACGCACCCTGGCCAAGAATCTCCACCTGACCCGCGTCTCCGCCCCGCTCTTTGTAACGGGCGGCAGCGGCCTGAACGATAATCTCAGCGGAACCGAACGGCCCGTCTCCTTCGACGTGCCCGCCTGCGGGGAGGAGCTGCAGATTGTCCACTCCCTGGCCAAGTGGAAGCGCCAGGCCCTGAAGCGCTACGGCTTCGGGGCGGATACCGGCCTGTATACCGACATGAACGCCATCCGCCGGGACGAGGAGCACCTGGACAATCTCCACTCGGTCTATGTGGATCAATGGGACTGGGAGAAGATCATCACCCGGGAAATGCGCAATATGGATATGCTTCAGGATACGGTCGAGCGGATCGTCACCGCCCTGAAGGAAAGCGAGTATATGCTGAACGACCGCTTCCCCCAGATCAAGCCCTTCATCAAGGGGAGCGTGACCTTTGTCACCTCTCAGGAGCTGGAGGACCGCTGGCCGGAGCTCACCCCCAGGGAGCGGGAGGACGCTGTCTGCCGGGAGCACCAGACGGTATTCATCAGCCAGATTGGCGGCAGGCTGAAAAGCGGCGTTCCCCACGACAAGCGGGCCCCCGACTATGACGACTGGAGCCTGAACGGGGATCTGCTGGTGTGGTATCCCGTGCTGGAGCGAGCCGTGGAGCTAAGCTCCATGGGCATCCGGGTAGACGAACAGTCCATGGCGGAGCAGCTCCGGCTCTCCGGCTGTGAGGATCGGCGGGAGCTGCCCTTCCACAAGGCCCTGCTGGCCGGGGAGCTGCCCCTGACCATCGGCGGCGGCATCGGCCAGTCCCGGATCTGCATGGTCCTGCTGCACAAGGCCCACATTGGGGAGGTGCAGGCCTCCGTCTGGCCCGCCGAGATCCTGGAGGCCTGCCGGGATCGGGGCATCCCTCTGCTGTAGAGCCTATTGCGTGGTTGGGAAAGACCTCGAGGGCTCTGCCCTCGAGCACCTGCCAAAGGGACGCGTCCCTTTGGAATCCCGTCTTTTTGGGGGTGGGGACGGGCGCTTGCGCCCGTCCCCCTGCCTCGCTGATACTCCCTGCGGGGTCGATCGCCCGCCTACCCATTTTTTCGTAAAGAAAAAATTCATCCCCACGTGCGGCGCAGAGACTACGACGCAGAAAGTCCCGAGCGTGTTCCGCTGTGCTCATACTGTCTGCGGCGCAGAGAGTATCCCGCACGCAGGGGGAGCTTTTTTCTTTACGAAAAAAGCGTACTGCGGGAATCAGACTGACTGCGTGGCAGGGGGAAGGAAGTCTGTACAGACTTGACCCCCAAACCTTTCCGCCCCTAAAAAAGCCCTTAAAAATTACGGGTTCCAAGGGGATTTACTCCCCTTGGCGAGAGGCGCGCAGGGTCAAAGCCTGCGGCTTTGACCCTTGGGCAGAGCTCTCGCGGCCTTGCCCTGATACCAAAATACACAGCATGTACAAAAGAGAAGGAGACGTTTATGGGGTTTGATTTCAGCACGTTCGGCTGCATGGTCTTTGACGATCGGGAGATGAAGCGCCGCCTTCCGGAAGAGGTCTACGCCAGCCTGAAGGAGTCCATTGATCAGGGCTCCTCCCTCCATCCGGAGATTGCGGACACCGTAGCCGAAGCCATGAAGGAATGGGCCCTGGAAAAGGGCGCCACCCACTACACCCACTGGTTCCAGCCCATGACCAACATCACCGCCGGAAAGCACGACAGCTTCATCAATCCCCAAAGGGACGGGGGCGTCCTCCTGGCCTTCTCCGGCAAGGAGCTGATCAAGGGGGAGCCGGACGCCTCTAGCTTCCCCTCCGGAGGCCTGCGGAACACCTTTGAGGCCCGGGGGTACACCACCTGGGACTGCACCTCCCCCGCCTTCGTCCGGGACGGAAGCCTCTATATCCCCACGGCCTTCTGCTCCTATACCGGGGAGGCCCTGGACACGAAGACCCCTCTGCTCCGCTCCATGGCGGCCATCAACCAGCAGGCCCTGCGGCTGATCCGGCTCTTTGGCAACACCTCCTCCCAGCGTGTAAACGCCACCGTAGGCGCCGAGCAGGAATATTTCCTGGTGGATCGGGAGATGTATGAGAAGCGGCTGGATCTGAAAATCTGCGGCCGCACCCTCTTCGGCGCCCGCCCCCCCAAGGGCCAGGAGCTGGAGGATCACTACTGCGGGCGGATCCGGCTGCGGGTGTCGGACTTTATGCACCAGCTGGACGAGGAGCTGTGGAAGCTGGGGGTTCCCGCCAAGACCAAGCACAACGAGGCCGCGCCCGCCCAGCATGAGCTTGCCCCCATCTTCGATACGGTCAACGTGGCCAGCGATCACAACCAGCTCACCATGGAGCTGCTGCGGGTGGTGGCGAAGCGGTGCGGGCTGGCCTGCCTGCTTCACGAAAAGCCCTTCGCCAATGTGAACGGCTCCGGAAAGCACAATAACTGGTCCCTCTCCACAGATGACGGAATCAACCTGCTGGAGCCAGGGAAAAGCCCTTATGAGAATATGCAGTTCCTGATCGTGCTCTGCGCGGTGATTTCCGCAGTGGATCGCCATGCGGGGCTGCTCCGGATGTCTGCGGCTGTCCCTGGAAATGAGCACCGGCTGGGCGGCTTTGAGGCGCCGCCCACGGTGATTTCCATCTTCCTGGGCCAGCAGCTGACCGAGCTGCTCCAGCGGATTGCCGAGGGCGGGGATCCGGTGCAGTCGGACGGGGGGGAGCTGTTCAAGGATGTAGCCACCCTGCCCACCCTGAAGCAGGACGACAGCGATCGGAACCGCACCTCTCCCTTTGCCTTCACGGGAAATAAGTTCGAGTTCCGGAGCGTGGGCTCCTCCGCTTCCATCGCCCAGGCCAACTATGTGCTGAATACTATTGTGGCAGAGAGTTTGGATTGGATCTGCACCCGGCTGGAAAACGCCCGGGACTTCGACGGAGAGGTTCGGGCAGTGATTGGGGATACCATTCGGAAACATGAGCGGGTTATCTTCAACGGGAACAACTACTCCTCGGACTGGGCCGCGGAGGCCCGTCAGCGGGGCCTGCCGGATCTGGACAATACAATAGACGCGGCGGGAGCGCTGCTGGAGCCGGACAGCATGGATGTGCTGGAGCTGTACGGCGTGCTGAGCCGTGTGGAGTGCCAATCCCGGTATGAGATCAAGCTGGAGAACTACACGAAGATCATCGCCATCGAGGCGAATACCATGCTTGAGATGGTCAAGCGGCAGATTCTTCCGGCGGTGATTGGTTATACAGGCCAATGCGCGGAGGCGCATAACAATCTGATTCGCTCGGGCATTGAGAACAAGAGCCTGAAAACGCTGCTGCTGCGGCTTTCCCGGAGCATTACGGATATATCGGAGGCGGCGTTGGGGCTTGAGACGATGATGAAGCATACCCATACCATCGGGGATCGGAAGAACCTGGCGGTATATTGCCGGGATCGGATCTGCCGGCAGATGGAGCAGCTTCGCAGCGCCGTGGATACAGCGGAAACCATGGTTGCGGCGGAGAGCTGGCCCATGCCCAACTACACCGATCTCCTTCACAGGGTCTGAAGTCTCTGCGCTGCTGAGGGGTAAGGCCGCGGGACGCCGTCCCGCGGCCTTACCCCTCAGCAGCGCACCCCTAAAAGGAAAGGGAGCGGGCTGCTTTGAAAGGCAGTCCGCTCCCTGAATTTCCGGAGATGGAGCCGGCTGAAGGCCGGCGGTCAGTTAGTCAACAATGAAGGCTTTGATCTCGCCGAAGAAGGCGTCGGTGTCTTCACTGTGAGCTTCCAGCTTAATCGGCTTGGAGATGTCCAGGCTGAAGATACCCATAATAGACTTGGCATCCACTGCGTAGCGGCCGGAGATAAGGTCAACATCATAGTCGCACTTGCTTACGATATTGACAAACTGCTTGACGTCGTTAATGGTGTTCAGCTGGATGGTGACAGATTTCATAGAATTCAGCCCTTTCGTTTTTTAGAGTATTTTACTACAATTTCACTATATCAGGAAGTTGCTTTTTCGTCAACTGCTAATTGTAAATTTCGGCGTCATTTAGTATAATATTTGTGTAAACTATCAAAATTTTAGCTGGATTCCTATGGCAATAGCACCAAAAGCAATACTCCCCCATCCGCTCCCCGGAAAAGCCGCCGGTGTCGGATTTCCGGGGAATCCGGCAGGCTGGGAGGCGAAGATGAAGGCCGCGTTTTACACCCTTGGCTGCAAGGTCAACCAATACGAGGCCCAGGCCCTGGCACGGCAGTTCCGGGAGGCGGGCTTCACCATTGCCGAGCCCCCGGAGCGGGCGGAGGTTCATGTGATCAATTCCTGCACGGTCACCTCCGTGGGGGACCAGAAAACCCGTCAGCTTCTCCGCCGGATCCGGCGGCAGAATCCGGAAGCGGTTATCGCCCTGACCGGCTGCTATCCCCAGGCGTTTCCCCAGGAGGCAATGGCCCTGAAGGAAGCGGACATCGTCCTGGGGGCCCGGGATCGGGCCAGGCTCCTGGGAGACGTGGAACGGGTGCTGGCAGCCCGCAGGCTGGGCAGCGCCTGCCGGGTGGCGGAGGTCTGCCCCCACCAGCGGGGGGAGGGCTTCGAGCCCATGCGGGCGGAGGATTTCGCCGGGCATACCCGCGCTTTTGTGAAAATCGAGGACGGCTGCGACCAATGGTGCGCCTACTGCATCATCCCCAAGGCCAGGGGGCCGGTGCGCTCCCGGCCCCTGCCGGAGCTCCGGGAGGAGCTTGCCGGCCTGACCGCCAGGGGCTACCGGGAGATTGTCCTGGTGGGCATCAACCTGAGCTCCTACGGGAAGGGGGAGGGCCGCACCCTGGCGGACGCGGCGGAGCTGGCCTGCGCGGCGCCCGATGTGCGGAGGGTGCGGCTGGGCTCCCTGGAGCCGGAGCTGCTGACGGAGTCGGAGCTCTCCCGGCTCTCCCGGCTGGAGCCCTTCTGTCCCCAGTTCCATTTGTCCCTCCAGAGCGGCTGTGAAGCCACCCTCCGGCGGATGAACCGCCGGTACACCCCGGCGGAGTACAAAGCCCTGGTTCAGCGGATCCGGGCTGTTTTTCCCGGTGCGGCCATCACCACGGATATCATGGTGGGCTTCCCCGGGGAAACGGAGGAGGAATTCGCCCAGTCCCTGGAGTTTGTCCGGGAGCTGGGGCTGGCCCGTGCCCATGTGTTCCCCTACTCCGTCCGGGAGGGCACCCGCGCGGCGGACATGCCGGGGCAGGTGCCCGCTCCTGTCAAGGAGCGGCGGGCAAGGGAGATGGCCGCAGTTACGGATGAGAGCCGCCGGTCGTTCTGGAAGGCGCAGCTCGGCTCCACCCAGGAGGTGCTCTTTGAAACCCTCCGGGAGGACGGCGCCGTCGTGGGCTATACCCGGAACTACACCCCCGTTCTCGTTCCCCAGGGACAGGAGCTCCCCGGCCAAATCCTCCCCGTGCGTCTCCTCTCCGCAGGCGAGGACGGATGCGCAGGGGAGCTGGCTAAGTAAGGGGCCAAGACCTCGAGGACGCTGTCCTCGAGCACCTGCCAAGGGGAGCTGGCTCCCCTTGGATTCCCGTCTTTTTAAGGGCGTAGAAGGGGTGGGGTTCAAGTCTGTACAGACTTGTTACTCCCTGCCTCGCTGGTACTTCCTGCGGGGTCGATCGCCCGCCTACCCATTTTTTCGTAAAGAAAAAATTCATCCCCATAGGCGGCGCAGAGACTGCGACGCAGAAAGTTCCGAGCGTGCTCTGCGCAGGAACCTGGGTGCGGCGCAGGAAGTCCCCCGCACGCAGGAGGGAGCTTTTTTCTTTACGAAAAAAGCGTACTGCGGGAATCAGGCTGTCTGCGTGGCAGAAGGCCGGAAGTCTCTACAGACTTGCCCCACCCCCTTTTTCCGCCCCTAAAAAATCCCTTAACGAAGATGGGATTCCAAAGGGACGCGTCCACAATGCGCCCAGCGGCGCATCTCAGAATTCGGCGAAGCCGAATTCCTAGGTGCATCGTGAAACGATGCACCGCAGAGCGCGAGACAGAGTCTCGCGGCCTTGCCCTTCGGCAACGCAGAGATTCTAAGCGGGCTTTTATACAAAAGCCTTGCAGGAAAGGAATGGTCAACATCATGGCAGAATACGGCGAACATCCGGTATATCGGGTCTTTGTGGAAAAGAAGCCGCCCTACGCGGTGGAGGCGAACGGCGTTCTGGCAGACATCCGCACCTCCCTGCGGATCCCCGGGGTGGAGTCCGTGCGGCTGATCAACCGCTACGACCTCCAGGGGATTTCAGAGGAAAACCTGAAACAGGCAATCCCCACGGTGCTCTCCGAACCCAGCGTGGATCAGGTCTGGGGGGATTTCTGCCAGGAGGCGCTCATGCCCCCGCTCTCCGGGCAGGAGCGGAGCTTCGCCGTGGAATACCTGCCCGGACAGTTTGACCAGCGGGCGGATTCCTGCGCCCAGTGCATCCAGCTGCTGGTCCAGGGGGAACGCCCCCTGGTGCGGAACGCCAGGCTTTACATCCTGAAAGGCAAGATCACCGACGAGGAGTTTCAGCGGATCAAAAAATACCTGATCAACCCTGTGGAGAGCCGGGAGGCTTCCATGGAGCCCTTCCAAACCCTGGAAACCCCTTACGAAAAGAAAACTTCCGTGGAAACCCTCGCCGGCTTCATCGCCCTGGATCGGGCCGGGCTGGAAGGCTTCATCAAGGACCGGGGACTGGCGATGGATCTGGACGACATTGCCTTCTGCCAGACCTACTTCCGGGACACGGAGCACCGGGATCCCACCATTACCGAAATCCGCATGATCGACACCTACTGGTCGGATCACTGCCGCCATACCACCTTCCTCACCAATATCGACAGTCTGGAGATTGTGGATCCCTTCATTCAGAAGACCTATGAGGAATATCTGGACGCCCGGAAGGAGCTTCACCGGGAGGACAAGCCGATCACCCTGATGGATCTGGCCGTGATCGCGGGCCGGCAGCTGAAAGCGCGGGGGATCCTCACCGATCTGGACGAGTCCGAGGAGATCAACGCCTGCACGGTCAAGGTAAAGGCAGAGGTGGACGGAAAGCAGGAGGACTGGCTGCTCCTGTTCAAGAACGAAACCCACAACCATCCCACGGAGATCGAGCCCTTCGGCGGCGCGGCCACCTGCCTGGGCGGCGCCATCCGGGATCCCCTGTCCGGACGGGCCTACGTCTATCAGGCCATGCGGGTTACCGGCGCGGCCAACCCCCTGGTCCCTGTGGAGGACACCATCCCCGGCAAGCTGCCCCAGCGGAAGATTGTCACCGGAGCCGCCGCAGGCTACAGCTCCTACGGCAATCAGATCGGCCTGGCAACCGGCCAGGTCTGCGAGGTCTATCACGAGGGCTACGCCGCCAAGCGGATGGAGATCGGCGCGGTGCTGGGCGCAGCCCCGGCGGAGAACGTGATCCGGGAGACGCCGGAGCCCGGGGACGCAGTGGTGCTCCTGGGCGGCCGCACCGGCCGGGACGGCTGCGGCGGCGCCACCGGCTCCTCCAAATCCCACACCCTCTCCTCCATGGAAACCTGCGGAGCGGAGGTGCAGAAGGGCAACGCCCCCGAGGAGCGGAAGCTCCAGCGGCTGTTCCGCAATCCCAAGGCCACCCGGATGATCAAGCGGTGCAATGACTTCGGCGCGGGCGGCGTCAGCGTGGCCATCGGCGAGCTGGCGGACGGGCTGTCTATCCGGCTGGACGCGGTGCCCAAGAAGTACGACGGACTGGACGGCACAGAGCTTGCCATCAGCGAGTCTCAGGAGCGGATGGCCTGCGTCATCCGCTCCGCCGACCTGGCGGCCTTCGCCGACCTGGCCGCTGAGGAGAACATAGAGGCCACCCATGTGGCCGACGTGACCGGGGACGCCCGGCTCACCATGGACTGGGAGGGGAACCGGATTGTAGATCTCTCCCGGGCGTTCCTGAACTCCAACGGAGCTCCCAAGCATACGGCCGCCCGGATTCCCGCCGCCTCCGTCCATCCCGTTCATCAGCACGAGCTGAACGGCAAGGGGATCATGGAGCACCTCTGCGAGCTGAACCTCTGCTCCCAGAAGGGGCTGTCGGAGCGGTTCGATTCCACCATCGGGACAGGGACCGTGCTGATGCCCTTCGGCGGGGAAAATCAGCTGACGCCCACCCAGGCCATGGTGGCAAAGCTGCCGGTGCAGCAGGGAGAAACCTCTGACTGCTCCGTGATGGCCTGGGGCTTCAACCCGGAGCTTTCCACCCAGTCCCCTTATCACGGGGCGGTTTACGCGGTGGTGGAATCGGTGGCCAAGGCGGTGGCTGCCGGCGGAAGCCGGAAGCACTGCTGGCTCACCTTCCAGGAATACTTTGAGCGCACCCAGGGGGATCCCCTGCGGTGGGGCAAGCCTGCGGCGGCTCTGCTGGGCGCCTACCGGGCCCAGCTGGGGCTGGGCATTGCCTCCATCGGCGGCAAGGACTCCATGAGCGGCACCTTTGAGCAGATCGACGTGCCGCCCACCCTCTGCTCCTTTGCAGTATCCATGACCAAGGCGGAGCGGGCCGTGTCCCAGGAGTTCAAGCGCCACGGAAACCCGGTCGCCCTGCTTCTGCCGGAATACGACCAGAACGGTCTGCCGGACTTCGAGAGCGTGAAGGCGGTCTTTGATCAGGTGGAGGGCCTGATTGCTTCCGGAGCGGTGAACGCCTGCTGGGCCCTGACCTCCGGCGGCGTCATTGAGGCGGTCTGCAAAATGGCCTTCGGCAACCAGATTGGCATGAAGTTCGACGAGGATCTGGGGGCAGAGCTGCTGTTCAATCCCGTCTACGGCGGTTTTGTGCTGGAGCTGGATAAAAAGAAGGCCAAGGCAAAGAACCTGCGGATTATCGGCACCACGGTTTCCAAGTATGTGATCGCCCTGCCGGATCTGGAGCTGCTGAACCTGTCTGCGGTGCAGGAGCGGTGGGAGCGGGTGCTGGAGCCGGTGTACCCCTGCCGCACCGCCCATACGGCCTCTGCCCCCAAGGTAATCACCAGCCGTTCCGGACGGCTTCCCTTTGGGAGCAGCCGGAAGCGGGCTTCCGTGACAGCGGCAAAGCCCCGGGTGCTGATTCCCGTCTTCCCCGGCACCAACTGTGAGGACGACTCTGCCCGTGCCTTCCGGCGGGCAGGCGCGGAGGCGGATATCTTCGTGGTGCGCAACCTGACCGGGGCCATGATTGAGGAATCCGCCGCCGAGTTTGCCAAACGGATCGGCCAGGCGCAGATGATCATGCTGCCCGGCGGCTTCTCCGGCGGAGACGAGCCGGACGGAAGCGCCAAATTCATCACCTCCTTTTTCCGGAATCCCCGGATCCGGGAGGCGGTCATGTCCCTGCTGAAGGAGCGGGACGGTCTGATGCTGGGCATCTGCAACGGATTCCAGGCGCTGATCAAGCTGGGGCTGGTGCTCACCGGGGAGATTACGGAGCCTGGGGAGGACGCGCCCACCCTGACCTTCAACACCATCGGGCGGCATCAGTCCATGATGGTGGACACCCGGATCAGCTCCTGCAAGTCCCCCTGGCTGGCGAACACCTCCGCGGGACAGATCTACACGGTGCCTGTGTCCCATGGAGAGGGCCGGTTTGTCTGCTCCCAGAAGTGGATGGATCAGCTGATTGAAAACGGGCAGGTGGCCACCCAGTATGTGGATCAGTCGGGACAGCCCACTTATGATGTACGGTACAATCCCAACGAGAGCTTTATGGCGGTGGAGGGCATCACCTCGCCGGACGGGCGGATTTTCGGCAAGATGGCCCACAGCGAGCGGACAGGCCCGCACATCTGCAAGAACGTTCCCGGCGAGAAGGACATGATGATTTTCCGTTCCGGCGTAGAATATTTCAGATAAGAACGAATCAGAAGAGGCGGCAGAAGCGCGGGCGCAAGCCCGCCGCTCCTGCCGCCTCTCCCTTGCGCTGTGAGAGATCTGTGCGTGTTCGGAAGGGCAAGGCCGCGAGACGCTGTCTCGCGCTCTGCCAAGGGGGCCAGGCCCCCCTTGGATTCCCATCTTTTTAAGGGCGGAAAAAGGGGTGGGGCCAAGTCTGTACAGACTTCCTTGCTTCTGCCACGCAGATAGTCTGATTCACGCAGTACGCTTTTTTCGTAAAGAAAAAAGCTCCCGCCTGCGTGCGTCGCAGTGTCTGCGCCGCCTATGGAGCTGAATTTTTTCTTTGCGAAAAAATGGGTAAGCGGGCGATCGTCCCTGCGGAGAGCAGCAGCGAGGCAGAAACCAAAATCCCACACCCCATAACCCCCAAAAGACGGGAATCCAAGGGGAGCCAGCTCCCCTTGGCAGGTGCTCGAGGGCAGAGCCCTCGAGGTCTTCCCCTTCGGCCGCACCCCCCTCGCCCATGTGGACATGAAACTTTACCAAATCCTCATTGTAAAATTGCAATACGGTTGCTATAATAAATAGTTAAGGGAAGTGAGCTTCCCTCTCGGCTCCCGGACGGGAAGAAAGGACGGAACAAGCCCATGCCAATCAACGCACCCAGAGGTACTCAGGATATACTCCCCAGCGAAAGCCAGAAGTGGCAGTCCCTGGAGCGGCTTCTGCTGGAAACCGCCGCCCTCTACGGATTCTCGGAAATCCGCACCCCTACCTTTGAACAGCTGGAGCTGTTCCAGCGGGGGGTGGGCGGCACCACCGACGTAGTACAGAAGGAAATGTTCGAGGTCAAGGCCCAGAAGGGCGAGGATCTCTTTGCCCTCAAGCCGGAGGGCACTGCCGGAGCGGTTCGGGCCGCCATCGAGAAAGGCCTGCTCAACGACGCCCTCCCGCTGAAAGCCTGCTACATCACCCCCTGCTTCCGGCACGAGCGTCCCCAGGCAGGCCGGCTCCGGGAGTTCCACCAGTTTGGCTGCGAGCTGTTCGGCGCCGCATCCCCCGCGGCGGATGCGGAGGTCATTGCCATCGGCCGGCACATCCTCACCCTGCTGGAGCTGAAGGGCGTGGAGCTCCGGCTGAATTCCATCGGCTGCAAGACCTGCCGCCAGGACTATTACAAGGCGCTCCGGAGCTATTTTGAGCAGTACCGGGACAAGCTCTGCCCCACCTGCCTGGAGCGGCTGGAGAAAAATCCCATGCGGATTCTGGACTGCAAGGTTCCGGAATGCGGCGAAATCGCCAAAGGAGCTCCTGTGGTGCTGGATTACCTCTGCGGGGAGTGCGCTGATCACTTCTCAGAAACCAAGGAGCGGCTCTCCCAGCTGGGAATCCCCTTTGTCCTGGACCCGAAAATTGTCCGGGGACTGGATTACTATACCAAGACCGTTTTTGAGTTCGTGTCAGAGGGCGGTCTGACGGTCTGCGCCGGAGGCCGGTATGATGGCCTGGTGGAGGAACTGGGCGGCAAGCCTACCCCCGCCCTTGGCTTTGGTATGGGCCTGGAGCGAATGCTGATCCTCATGGAGGAGCAGGGGATCCGGCTGCCGGGTGGTCGGACATGCGATCTGTACATCGGCAGCATGGGGCCGGAGGCCAGCCGTGCCGCCGGGAAGCTGGCGGAGCGGCTCCGGGCCGAGGGCTTCTGGGTGGAATGCGACCTGATGGGCCGCAGCGTCAAGGCCCAGATGAAATACGCCAACAAGCTGGGGGCCAGGCTGTCCATGGTGCTGGGAGAGAACGAGCTGGCTTCGGGCCGGGCCTCAGTGAAGGATATGGCCACCGGGGAGCAGAAGGAGATCGCCTTTACGGAGGAGCTGTCCAACCTGCTCTATGACGCCATGCTTGCCCGGGAGGCGGACGAGCTTGCGGAGCAGCTGGGGCCGGACGCCTTCCAGCGGATCCTGGGGATGGGCCGGCAATGAGCAGGGACCTTCTTTTTCGGACAGAGGAGTTCATCTTCTCCTACCGGGTGGGCGGCGTGCTGATCCGGGACGGCCGCATCCTGCTGCAACGGCCCAGGGAGGACGATTACGCCATTATCGGCGGTCATGTAGCCAGCTTCGAGACAACGGCGGAGACGCTGAAGCGGGAATTTGCGGAGGAGCTTCACGCGGACATCGGGATTGACCGGCTGATGGCCGTGAGCGAGATCTTTTTCCCCTGGGGCCAAAAGCCCTGCCATCAGATCTGCCTTTACTACAAGGTGAAGCTGCTCAATGAGGGAGAGATCCCCCTGGAGGGCGTCTTTCATGGATATGATGATCTGGGCGGAGAGCGGATTGACCTGGATTTCTGCTGGGTCCCCCTGGAGGAGCTGAGACAGGGCACGAAGGTCTACCCGCTGGAGCTGACGCCATATCTTCTGAACGAAACCAATGAAATCGTGCATTTTGTTTCCAAGCAGGTATAGCAGGTATAGAGGGGAGAGGGTATGATGAACTGCACCATTTGCGGCTGTGAGGAATGCTCCCGCTGCGAGCAGCGGGAAAAATGCGGCGGCTGCGCGGAAACGGACGGGCGTCCCTTTGGATGCAGCTGTATTCTGGCGGAATGCTGTCACGGGAAGGGCCTGAAGGACTGCGGGGAATGTCCCAACAAGCCCTGCGGGCTGAAGGCCCAGATTATGAAGGAGCTGAACGCTCTGGAGATTCCGGACCTGCCGGAGGTTACAGGGCTGAACGTGCTGCCGGGGTGGTACATCAATCTGGAGTACACCCTGGAAAACGGGCAGAAGGTGAAGCTCCTGGACGATCGAAAATACTACCTGGGTGCACAGCTCTGCCGGGCAAGCGGCGAGGAGCGGTGCTACGGCATCGCCGCAGACGAGGGGCATCTGCTGGTCTGCGAGTACGGCGAAGGCGGCTCCGACCCCGCGATCGTTCTCTATCGGAGACGGTAGGGGAAGGGGCTGCGGCGCAGGAAGTACGAGCGTAATACTGCCACGCTCACAGGCTCTGTGGGGAGTATCAGCGAGGCAGGGAGTACCAGCAAGGTAGGGGGGCGCAAGCGCCCGTCCCCACCCCCACCCCAAAAAAGACGGGAATCCAAGGGGAATCCCTTCCCCTTGGCGAGATGCGCGCAGGGTCAAAGCCTGCGGCTTTGACCCTTGGGCAGAGCTCTCGCGGCCTTGCCCTTCCCACACACAATCATCAGGAGGAATACGAAAGATGGCAGAAGCAATGGGCGCAATGCGCCGGACTCATTACTGCACGGCTCTTACCGAGCAGGACGCAGGGAAGCAGGTGATCGTGGCGGGCTTCGCCCAGCGTCAGCGGGACAAAGGGAGCCTCATTTTCATCGACCTGCGGGATCGCAGCGGCATTCTCCAGCTGACCTTTGACGACGCCACCGAGCGGGCTGTTTTTGACAAGGCGAAAACCGTCCGAAGCGAATATGTGCTGATGGCCGAGGGGATTGTCCGTCTGCGGGAAAGCGTCAATCCGGACATCCCCACCGGCAGAATCGAGCTCTATGTCACAGGGCTGAAAATCCTTGCCGAGGCCCAGACGCCCCCCTTCCACATCGGCGATGACAATGTGGGCGACGAAATCGCCCTGAAATACCGCTACCTGGATCTCCGGAATCCCCGGATGCAGGAAAATCTTTACCGCCGCCACCGGATCGCTCAGGTTACACGGCAGTATTTCTATGAAAACGGCTTCTGGGAAATCGAAACGCCCATGTTCATGAAATCCACCCCTGAAGGCGCCCGGGATTATCTGGTTCCCTCCCGGATCCACGCTGGAAAATTCTACGCGCTGCCTCAGTCTCCCCAGATCTACAAGCAGCTTCTGATGGTTTCCGGCATGGAACGCTATATCCAGCTGGCCCGCTGCTTCCGGGACGAGGATCTCCGGGCGGACCGCCAGCCGGAATTCACCCAGATCGACATGGAAATGAGCTTTGTGGATGTAGAGGACATTCTCCAGATGGCCGAGGGCTGGGTTCAGCAGCTCATGAAGGAAATCATGGGTATGGAGCTTCCCATGCCCCTCCCCCGGCTCACCTACCGGGAGTCCATGGAACGCTACGGCACCGACAAGCCCGACACCCGCTACGGCATGGAGATCCAGGATCTCTCGGAGCTGGTGAAGGGCTGGGCCTTCCCGGTGTTTGCCGGAGCCCTGGAGGCGGGCGGAAGCGTCCGGGCCATTGTGGCCAAAAACGCCGCCTCGGCGCTGACCCGGAAGGAGATCGACAAGCTCACCGAACACGCCCGGGGCATCGGCGCCAAGGGCCTGGCCTACGTCCGCTGGGTGGAGGACGCCCCCTCCTGCTCCTTTGGCAAGTTCCTGGAGGAGGGCCAGCTGGACGCGCTCCTGAACGCTCTTTCCTGCGAAAAGGGCGACGTGGTGCTGATTGCGGCTGACAAGGACAAGGTTGCCTTGCCGGTGCTGGGCCAGCTCCGGGGCATTGCGGCCAAAAAGCTGGATATCATTCCGGAGGGGTATAACTTCCTCTGGATCACCGAGTTCCCCTTCTTTGAGTATGACGAGGAGGCACAGTCTTACACGGCGATGCACCATCCCTTCACCATGCCCCTGGACGAATGCCTGGATCAGCTGTTCACGGATCCCGCGGCGGTGCGGGCCAAGTGCTATGATCTGGTGCTCAACGGGGTGGAGCTGTGCAGCGGCTCCATGCGGATTACAGACTATGCCCTTCAGCAGAAAATGTTCGAGGCGCTGGGCCTGACGGATGAGGAAATCGAGGCCAAATTCGGCTTCCTGGTGAACGCCTACCGGTATGGCGCGCCCCCTCACGGAGGGATGGCCATCGGGCTGGATCGGATCAGCATGATTCTCTGCGGGGCAGAGAGCCTGCGGGACGTGACCGCCTTCCCCAAGGTGCAGAACGCCAGCGAGCTTATGAGCGAATGCCCGTCCCCGGTGGATCCCAGTCAGCTGGAGGAGCTGCACATCCGCCTGCTGGAGGAGGCAGGGAAGGAGCGGTAAGAATGTATCGTTATGACGAAAACTTTGTCCAGACTGTCATGGTTGTGACCATCGTCCTGTCGGCAGCCTTCGCGCTGCTGTTCCTGACGGTATTTCATCTGTTTGAAGGCTTTGCGCTCTATCGGCTCAGCAAAAACCGGGGATATCAAAGGGCATGGCTGGCCTTTATCCCGGTGGTCAACAGCTGGGTGCTGGGAGGAATCGCGGATCACATTGGTCTGTGCGCCGGAAAAAAGAGCTCCTGGCGGGGAATCTGTCTGGGCATATGCAGTTTCTGGTCGGTGTTCCATTTGATCTCCATGATACTGCAGTTTTACTGGATCTGGGATGTGCTCCCGATCTCGCTCCAAAGCGGGAACACAGAGTATCTGTATATCTACGGCCTGCTTCAGGAGAGCCCGGTTTACCGGGCGGTATCGGTGCTGTCGCCGATCCTGACCCTGCTGGGATTTCTGCGGCTGGGAGCCATGGGCTTCTGCTGGAACAGCATCTTCCGGGATTACGCAGGAAACAACGCAATGCTGTATCTGATCCTGTCCCTGATCAGCGGCCTGCTCCTGGGACAGGCCGGGCTTGCGCCCTTCTTCCTGTTTGCGGTTCGGAACAAGCCCTCCGCATCCCTCTACTGGGCCAGCCAGCGTCAGTCATATCCGCCTCAGCCCCCGTTTTACCCCCAACAGAGGTAACCTCACCCAATATACGCAATCAGCCCTCTCTCAACCTCCATCCGGATTTTGAGAGAGGGCTGATTGCGTATGCTGGGAAGGCCGCGAGGACAGCGTCCTCGAGGTCTTCCCGCATACTTTAGCGAGCGGCAGCATAGATATACCAGTGACAGAGGAAGGGAGAGGGTGCCTGTGCAGGCGTGGAAAAAGGATCGGCTGGTGGAGGGACTTCGGCTGACGGCGGGGGCTGCGTGCCTGCCGGCCATCTGTTTGGCTGCGTACCTGAGTCTGCCCCTTCTGGGGCCTGCGCTGGAGCAGGCCGCTCTGCTCTCAGCCGTCCTTTCCTTTCCCGCAGAGGAGGACACGCTCCCGGAACCGGAGGAGCAGGAAGCGCCCTCTGCTCCCGCAGAGCTGGAGGATGCCGAGGTGATGGCGCCGCCTCCCTCCTATGACTATTTGGAGAAGCTGACGCCCGTAGAGAAGGAAGCGCCTGCCGCTCCAATAGAGGTTCCTGTCAAGCCGGAGAACGCCGGCTCCATCCAGCGGCGCACCTATACCACCGGAAACGGCAGCGCGTATATTCCGCTGGAGGCGGGATATATTAAGAACTGCACCACGCTGGATACTGCTTCCATCCTGGAGGCAGTCGCCCAGCGGCCCGCCTTTGCCATTCAGGGGGACGGCACTCCGGAGGTACTGATCATGCACACCCACGCCACCGAGAGCTATCAGGCCATGGCCCTGGACTGGTATGACAAAGCCGATTCCGCCCGCACAACAGATCTCACCAAAAACACCTGTGCCGTTGGGGAGGTCATTGCCCGCCAGCTGGAAGCCGGAGGGATCGGCGTTCTTCATGATACCACCCTCCATGACTATCCCTCCTATACCGGCGCTTATGAGCGAAGCGCGGCGACCGTCAAAGCCTATCTGGAGAAATACCCTTCCATCAAAGTGGTGCTGGACGTTCACCGGGACGCCATTCAGACGGACAGCAGCACCATGGTGGCTCCGGTGACCTCCATCGGGGGGAAAAGCTGCGCGCAGGTGATGATCATTTCCGGCTGTGACGACGGGCGTTTCAATATGCCCAATTATATGGAAAATCTGAAATTCAGCGCAGCTCTTCAGGCGCAGATAGAAACCGACTATCCCACTCTGACCCGGCCGATCCTGTTTGACTACCGCAAGTATAACCAGGATCTCACCACCGGCTCGATTCTGCTGGAGGTCGGCGGACACGCCAACACCCTGGAGGAAGCCCTGAACTGCGGAGAGTTCGTCGGAAAATCCCTGGCAAAGGTTCTTCTCGCACTGAAAGAGTGAGGGGCTCTGCGGTGCGTCGTGAAACGACGCACCTGGGAATTCGGCTTCGCCGAATTCTGAGATGCGCCGCCAGCGGCGCATCGGGGAGGGATTCTCCTTGGCAGGTGCTCGAGGGCAGAGCCCTCGAGGTCTTTTCCGTACAAACAGGGAGGGGGCGGACAAAGAAGCGGCGGAGACGTGTGAAATCAGGGAAGTAAAAGGAGCAGGCAATATGGGCGAGGAACGGCGGCAGGGGGCTGGGCTATTTCTGGCGGCTCTGCTGATCACATGGATGCTGGCGCTGGGGGGATGGGCATTTCTGACCGCGCTCCGCAGAATGGAACAAACCCTGTCCCCTGAAGAATATATCGTGTTCTCCCTGGAACAGGCCGGAGAGGATCTCCACCTGGTTCTGCTGAACCAGGAAGTGACAATCCCACCGCCGCCAGAGATTCCAGAACGCCTGCTCCCTCCCAGAGTCCGTATATTCATTTTGGCCAGAGAAGAGATTCTGAACAGATTTGAGGATTTGCTTGCAGGAATCTTTTAAAGCATTTCATGGAAAATTTTGGATAATATCATTGGGGCGTTTTCAGCTCAATTCATAATTCGGACATACTATTATACGGATTGGGCATTCCTGGTTGAATTAACAATGAGTAAATCTGTTTTTTGGATACTATATAATAATTGTGACAAAAATGTTGAATAAGATTTACTTTTATGTCAGCGGAACAAGAGTTTGATCTTTAGTCAAGCCTACAAATTCCACTTGCACACACTGGCAGAATATTCACAAAAAATCTGGGAAAAGGAGGAAGGCTCCGTTGAAATGCCGAAAAAATAGCCGGCAGCTTGTGCACTCCATACAAAAATGGTCCTCTGGATTTTTTTGACAAAGGGAGGCCGCCTGCCTATAATGATTACAAATCAGTAACAGCATGACGAAGGTCATAGAACGCGCTCCGGCTGGAGCGCCTGGAAAGGATACCATTCTTTATGGAAGCTATACGAAGCAGGTGCGGGAGCTGGTTCTCCTCCAAGCCCGCACGATTCCTTCTCCTCTGCGGAGTAAGCCTGCTGCTGATGGCCGCTCTGTCCGGCGCGGCCGCAACGCCATATGCCATTACCATTACAGATAAGGGCAGCTGTTCCCTTGTTTACACCTCTGAGACAGATCCCCGGCGGATTCTGGAGCGGGAAGGCATCGCGCTCGGGCCGCAGGACATCCTTCAGTTTGACGGCCTTCAGGGCTGGGAGGGCGCGATTACCATTCATCGGGCGGTTCCCGTCCGGGTATATGCCGACGGTCAGGCGTATGACGCAGCCTCCGCCGGGGAAACGATTGGAGAACTGCTTGCACGGCTGGGGATCCGGCTTGGAGATCAGGATCGGGTCAGCGCGCCCCTCTCCCAGGAGATCGCCCAGGAGCTGGAGCTGCAGGTCACCCGTGTGGAAACCCGCCGGATTCAGCGGGAAGCGGCTGTTCCCTTTGAAACCGAGGAGATCCCCACCCAGACGCTGGCGCCCGGAAAGAGCCGGGTGATTCAGGAAGGGGCTGCCGGGCGGAAGCTCTGCACGGTGGAACAGACCCTGGCAGACGGACAGGTGACAGACGAGCTGGTTCTGGCGGAGGAGCTGCTCCAGGAGCCGCGCACCCGGCAGGTGCTGGTGGGCAATGATACGGCGCCCACCTCTCAGCTGACGCCGGATCAGCCGCTGGAGCTGGACACAAACGGGAATCCCGTTCATTATACGAAGAAGGTCACCGGAAAGGCCACCGCTTATTCCTCCCTGGGAAGGCCGACCAAGCTGGTTCCGGGATGTGTGGCGATGGATCTCAGCCAGTATCCCAGGGGGACACAGCTTTATATTAAGACGCCTGACGGCTCCTATCTGTACGGTTATTCCGAGGTCAGGGACACGGGGCCCGCGGTCAACGAAGGGATTATTCTGGTGGATCTATTCTTCGGCTCCTATGAGGAGAGCTGTCTTTTCGGCGCAAAAACCGTAGATATTTACGTTTTATAGGGAGCGCCCGCTCCCGCCGGCGGCAGATGTATGATGGATGATGAATAAAAGAAAATGCATCCTACCTGATTGGCAGGATGCATTTGATATATTAAAATATATTAACCGCTTACCATCCCAGCGCCTTTTTCATAGCTTCAAATTCTTCGTCCGTCATAGCATGATCTGACCCGCCTGCACCATAACCATGGTCTTCAAACATCTGATCCATGCCTGCTATGAAGGCCCGCTTTCTTGCTTCTATGTCGGCTGCGGAATCTCTGCCGCCATTGCTGTCCTGGGATTCCTTGGGCGGGGTTTGGGGCTGCTGTTGCTGGACAGGGGCGGGCTTTGTTGCAGATAGATAGAGATTTGAAAAAAGCACGACTTCTTAAAGCATTGGCTTTACACCGGCTTATTTTTTTGCTATACTTGCATATATTAGTCCTTCACATATGAGTCCTTATGACATGCAGGGAAAGGAAACGCGTTTCGGGCGGGAGCCTGGGGCGCAGCGGTGAGCCTATGAATGTTGCCCTTTTTTGTGAAACCTACGTGCCGTACATCAACGGTGTTGTCACCCATGTGAAGGCCCTCCATGACGGGCTCGTCAAGCTGGGACACAACGTCCTGGTGGTTACAGTGGACACCTCCGCCTACCGGCATTATATACAGGACGGCGTGCTTTACTGTCCGGCCAAAACCCTGAAAAAGCTCTACAATTTCGGTCTGGCCTCCCCTGTCAGCATGCGGCGCTACCGGATGCTCCGGAGCTTTCAGCCCGATGTGATCCATATCCATCAGGAGTTTGGCGTGGGACTGTCCGGCGCGTTTATCGCCCGCCAGCTCCGGGTCCCGCTGGTATATACCCTTCACACCATGTACGACGATTATCTTTACTATATCGTTCCGGAACGGCTGATTCCGGCTGTACAGAAGCTGGCGCACCGGTTCTTCGGCGGGATTGCCAAGCAGGCTACCGAGGTCACCGGCCCCTCCATGAAGGTGCAGGATTACCTGGATACCTGCGGCGTGCGCAAAAGCGTCAACGTGGTTCCCAATCCAGTAGAGCTGGACGTGTTCAGCCCCTCCAGCATTGATCGGACAAAGGCCGAGGCGATCCGCCGGCAATACGGGGTGCTGGAGGACGAGACGCTGGCCGCCTTCTGCGGACGGCTTGGGAAGGAAAAAAGCGTGGATGTGCTCCTGGACAACTGGGCGAAGCATGTCCGCCGGGAGGATCGGCTGAAGCTGATGATTCTGGGCGGCGGCCCCTGCCTGGAGGAGCTTCGGGCCCAGGCGGAGCAGCTGGGCATCGGGGAGATGGTGATTTTCACCGACGCGGTGGAGCATGACCAGCTTCCGGCCTATTATGGGGCCTGCCAGCTCTACGTAACGGCTTCCCTGTCCGACACCAATTCCATTTCCATGAAAGAGGCCATGGCGACCGGTCTGCCGGTGGTGCATATTCACGATCCCCTCAACGCCGGACAGGTGGTGGATGGGGTCAACGGCTTCATCTATCAGGATGGGGAGGAAATGTATCGGATCTTCAAGCGGTATCAGGCGATGACCCCGGAGGAGCGCCAGTCCCTGACCAATTCCGTGATCAGCTCTGTGAAAATTTACGGCTGCGAGGCCCTGGCGAAGTATCTGGTGGAGGTCTACGAAAGGGCCATTCTGGAGAAAGCGTCAGGAACGGACAAGGAATAACCCTCCTGAAAGCCTGTTCAGGATCTCAGTGCGTCGAAGGGCAAGACCTCGAGGCTCTGCCTCGAGCTCCGCCAAGGGGATTAAATCCCCTTGGAACCCGTAATTTTGGGGGATGGGGGTGTGGAATTTCAGTTCCTGCCTCGCTGGTGCCCCCTTCGTGATCGATCGCCCGCCTACCCATTTTTTCGTAAAGAAAAAATTCATCCCAATAGGCGGCGCATCTCAGAATTCGGCGAAGCCGAATTCCTAGGTGCATCGTGAAACGACGCACCGCAGAGCCGCGAGACGCTGTCTCGCGGCCTTGATCTGTTCGCCTCTCGTATCCCTTAAAAACAAACATCCCCGCAGGCCCTTTCGGCCTGCGGGGATGTTTGTTTTTAAGGGTTTACAACGTATGCGGTATGGAAAAGAGCCGGAGGGTGTTTTCCCGGGCGCTGTTGATGACCTCCTGGGCGGAAACGCCCCTGGCCTCGCCGATGGCGGCGGCAGTATAGGCGATCATATCGCTGGTGCTCCGCTGTCCCCGGAAGGGAACGGGGGCCATATAGGGGCAGTCAGTTTCCAGCAGGAGCCGATCCGCCGGAATCATGGCGGCGACCGCCTTGGCCCTTTTGGCGCTGGGGAAGGTGACCACTCCGGTAAATCCCAGATACAGTCCCAGCTCCAGGGCCTCCCGGGCGGTTTCCACCGAGCCGCTGAAGCAGTGAAGCACCCCTTTTGGCCGGTACTGCCGGAGCAGCTTCATGGTATCCTCGGCGGCGTCCCGGGAGTGGATAATCACCGGGCAGTCCGCACGGACAGCCAGCTTGAGCTGTTCCTCGAACACCAGCTTCTGCACCTCCCGCGGGGGCGTGTCATAGTGGTAATCCAGCCCGATTTCCCCCAGCGCGACAACCCGTTCCTCCTGCAGAAGCGCCTCTATGGGAGACAGCCAGTCCGTGTCCAGGGAAAAATCCCCCGCCTGCTCCGGATGAATGCCGGCCGCAGCCCACAGGAAGGGATGCGCCTTCGCCAGCTCCAAGCAGCGCCGGCTGGTTTCCAGATCGCAGCCGGCATTCAGAATGCCAGCCACCCCCTCCCGGTTCATCCGCAGCAGCAGCTCCTCCCGCTCCTGGCCGAACCGCTCGTCATAGTAGTGCGCATGGGAGTCAAATATCCCTGTCATGTGCTGATCTCTCCTTTATCTGTGAACAACCGCAATTCTGACATCGTCAGCGCGGGAATAAAAACCATCGCGCACCTACAAAGTGAGCGCGCGGCGAGGGTGCAGGCTCAGCCTGGTGGCACTCGGTGAGGAAAAGGATCACGCTTCCAGCGCGAGCCGCAAAGGAGGGCAAAAGAATGAGCCCGGAACGCGAATTGCGTCCAGGCTCAGCCTGGTGGAGGCGGTGGGAGTCGAACCCACGTCCGAAAATCAATTCCCATGGCTTTCTACGGGTGTAGCCGGTTCTTTTGAAATTCCCTTGGCCGTACGCCGAACGGCAGGCTTACGGCTTTGGTAGCCTTTTGTACATCCGGCCGTCAAGGCTACCCGGCCGGACGTTCACCACTTAAAATGACGCATACCGCCAGCCAGTGGTCGTCAGGCGGCATACGGACAGCCTAAGTTAGGCTGCGCACAACCCTCCGAAGGAGTAGTTGTTGGTCTTAGAAGTTTTCGCATTTATTGTTTTGTGCGGCTTTTATAGAGCCTCCGCCCGCTCTACCCGCTTACCATAGTGCATAATCCCCGTCGAAACCTTTACGCCCCCATGGGGCCCTCCTTCCGCTTCCGACAGAGGAAGAAACGCTACTTTATATTATACGCTGTCCGGCAGCAAATGTACAGCCCTATTTCAAAAAGATTTTTCAGAATCAGAATTTCCTCCCCATCTGCGGCGGGAAGGCCGCGAGACGCTGTCTCGCGTCTCTGCGGTGCGTCGTTTCACGACGCACCTAGGAATTCGGCTTCGCCGAATTCTGCGATGCGCCGCTGGCGGCGCATCGGGGATCTAAATCCCCTTGGAACCCGTAATTTTTTAAAGGCTTTTTAAGGGCGGAAGGGTTGGGGGTTAAGTCTGTACAGACTTCCTTGCTCCTGCCACGCAGATAGTCTGATTCCCGCAGTACGCTTTTTTCGTAAAGAAAAAAGCTCCACCCTGCGTGCGTCGCACTCTCTGCGCCGCCTATGGAACTGAATTTTTTCTTTACGAAAAAATGGGTAGGCGGGCGATCGTCTCTGCAGGAAGTACCAGCAAGGCAGGGAGTACCAGCGAGGTAGGGGGGCGGGCGCAAGCGCCCGTCCCCCCCCCCACCCCCAAAAGACGGGAATACCAGGGGTATTGCTATTATCATAACCCTGCCGGCACCATGCTCCGGCCTTTCCGGGAATCGGATATGGATCAGATCCGCTGCTGGCAGGAAGTGCTGTCGGATCTGCAGAGAGGGAATGCGGCAGCGGTAACGGCGGAGAAGGATGCGCGGGCCATGGCGGACTGTGCGTCGATCCTGCTGGTGTCATGTATGCTGGTGGCCGGGAAGCTG
>JAAVZY010000145.1 GCA_022791945.1 Oscillospiraceae bacterium
AACAGAATAGGAATCGCTGCTTCTTTTTTCCAGCTCAGAGGCCAACTGATAGACATACATTGGTTTTTCGGATAGCAAGACCAGAACAAGCATCTGATTGATGGCTCGTTTGAAGTAATCTTTGAAGGAATGTCCGCTGCTCTCTGACTCTGATTTTTTCATTTAGTTAACCACGATTAAAATTGAAATGGAAATTTTTGTATATTTGTTTGTCATGTCTCTATTATACAGCAGCAGATTAAAAAGATCAATATTTAGTATTGCAAAATAAGAAAGAATGTGATATAGTGTAGACAGCTTAATGAAAGACAGGTATTCTAAGCTGCGAAATCAGTGCAAAATGCAAGGAGGGGGTCTGCCTTATGACTAATAAGCCGCTTGTCAAACTGCTGCGTTCGCCAAACGGCGCGTATGCCTATGATGCGAATCGCAATGAAATCCTTTCCATTCAGGACGATAGTCATGACTATTTAGAAAAATGGCTGCAAGGCAAAGGCGAAGCATCTATTCCGGATGAGATACAAGCTCTGCTTCATGCGGGATATTTTTCTACGAACCGAATTTCGAGAATCGAGCACAGCTACACAACATACCTTCCCGGCATGTTGGAAAATGATTTGGACACTATCTGCCTGCAGGTTACACAAAACTGCAATTTGCGCTGTGAATACTGCGTGTATTCTGAGACGAACAACGAAAAGCAGCGCAGCCATTCATCGGGCCGAATGAGCAAGGAGACAATGAGGAAAGCCATTGATTTTCTTCATGCACGTTCCCGCTACGCCAAAAATATTATTGTTTCATTCTATGGCGGAGAGCCCTTGTTAGAGTTCCCCCTGATTAAGAAGGGCATTGCTTATGCGGAAGAACGTTTTGAAGGGCGCTCCCTGACCTTTAACATAACCACAAATGGCACTCTGCTGGTTCCGGAGGTTGCTGACCATCTTTTTGTGCATAACACACATCTTACAATTAGCCTTGACGGGCCTAAGGAAATCCACGATCGGCATCGGCACTTCAAGAACGATGGTTCATTCGATCGGCTGATGCGTAATTTAGACTATATCGTACAGAAGCACCCGGAGCAGATATCAAAGATGAACATCAGCATGGTTATCGATCCTCAAAATTCTTTTGAGCATATTTTGGAGGTCTTTGATCAATACCCCTTTCTTCGGAAAATGTCGCTGCTTGCGTCCATTATAGACGATACCTATTCTTCCGAACCTGTCAAAAGCTCCGTTAGATATGACACGGAGTCAAGCTACCACAGCTTTTTAGGGCGTTTATGCGAGCTGAATCGCCTGGACAAAGCGCAGCTATCCTGTATCACACAAAACGAGATAAATCGAAGCTACACAGACATTCAGAACTTCCGTCCCATTTCCTCTTTAGGGCAAACCGGGTGCCCCGGGGGCCCATGCCTGCCCGGTCACCGGCGCTTATTCTGCGATATAAACGGTAATCTTTTCCCCTGCGAGCGCGTCAGCGAAGCCTCTTCAGTCATGAATATCGGCACATTGGAAACAGGCTTTGATATGCAAAAGGTGCTTGAAATCCTGAATGTGGCGCGGACAACCGCCTCCAACTGTAAAGACTGCTGGGCATTTCTGCTGTGCCGGCAATGTGCCCGTACAGCGGACAGCGGCGACCGCTTTGAGGCGGGCCCGCGTTTGAAGCACTGCCAGGAAAGTAAAATACAGGCCGAAAGCTTTCTGCAGCATATGATCATGCTGGACGAAATACGTAATTTATATTAGAATATGAGGTGATTCCTGTGCTGCATGGTAAATGGGCCGTTTACCCGCTTACAGACGCATTTATGTCTGTAGCACAATATCTGGTACGCCGCATGGATGAGCAGGACCAGTTGATTTTTGTCAAACCGAATGGATATCCAATTCCGGAAAAACCGTTTGCAGAATTGGAAAACGACCGGGAAAACCAGGTGACTCTGACTGAGGATGTGGATATGGCCATTCGCACCTCCGCCGGACTCATGATCGCCGATGGAACAATTGAAAATTCCTTCCGCACGAAGGTCTTAACGAAGGCAAAGGCAGCCCTGGACCAGGGAAAATCGGTTATATGCGCACTTGCACTTACCGAGGATGAGGTGCAGCAATTCCGCCCCTATGGGGAGCAGTTTCGGTACTACACAAACGCGTATCAGGATTTGCCGCAGCTCTCCGTTACAAATGCGGCCCTTACATCCCCAAAGTCTGTTATTATAGGGGTCGGACGCATTCTTCCGGAAATAGATTCCCTGGCCATTACATTAGCGATGGAGGATTACCTGACGGGCGCGGGGTATCGTGTCAAAACCATTCTGGACAAGCCCTATGCCGCGCTTTTGGGGATGTATCCGCTGCCGGATATTCTGTATAACGGGAGCTATGGCTTCACGGATGTGATTCTGGAGCTGAATCACTATATAGAGGCTTTGGAGTCTGAACACCGCCCTGATATTACGCTCATTCAGCTGCCCGGCGGGATGCAGAAATACAACAATGGCATCCCTTCGGATTTGGGGATATACTCTTATCTTTTATCGCAAGCGGTTCAGCTTGACTACCTTTTCTGCTGCTTTCCCTTCCATTATTTTGATACGGAGTATCTGAGGAAGCTATCCCACATCTTCTCTGTGAAATACAGCTGTGAGCTGAGCAGTATCTTTTTAAGCCATGATATGGTCAATGAACATAGCTCTGAGGAAATGTTCCTGCCTGTCTATTTCCGCGTATCAGATGCCATCTATCAAAAGCACTGGGACTTCCTTCAAAGCAGGGAAAGCCAAGTGGGGATTTATGAGCTGGCCGGAAGCTATGGGCGAAATTTTGATTCCGTTAAAAAGGCGCTGGGGACCGTGCTTCCAGCGGAGCCGGAGAGCAGCCGCCTGAATCCGAATCCAATTGAAAAAGGCGAGGCCAAAGCGAAGCTGACAGCGCTGCTGAATCGCAAATTCCAGATACCGCTGGACGTATTGACGGAAGAGCATTTTACGTCCCCTTTGACCGCTCCGCCCTTTTTCTTCGGTGCGCAGGGGCTTACCTATTTGTTTTTTGAAGTGGAAAAGCTCTTTCAGACGCGCATTGACGCCGAACGGATCCTGCATCAGGAATTTAACACGATTGAGGGGATCCTTCAGCTGGTAAGTGAGTCATAACCGTCCTGGCCAAACGGTAATGATAAATATTTTTTTAGAAAAGAGGTTGAACTGAATGAAGCTCATGAAAAGAAAGCTCAACGAACTGGAGACGCTGAACGCCTACGGGAACTGCGGAAGTTGCAACTGCTCAGCTTGTGGATGCACCAGCTGCGGATGCTCTTGCTCCGGTACTACCGATCCGCGTAACACTGGTTATTCTGTCACTTCTTATGACGGGCTCGGGAATAGCAGCGGCTTGAGTTCCAGTCGAAGCAGGGAAAAAGGAGTTTTGCGGTAGATCCTCTCCCCTACCGGTTATACCGGTAGGGGGATCTTATTTAATTTATCTACCTATAAAGGAGTGATTTTATGAAAAAAGTCCTTATACTCTTCCTGCCGGTTCTGCTTTTATTGACAACCTGTAGCTGCCAACATTCCACCGACTGGAAACCTACCCAGGAATTAAATATCGAGATGAGGGCATATAGAGGCAGTGCTTCCCCCATGCAGGTGGCCCTGAATCGGGCGATTGCCCTCTACCGGCAGGCATACCCAGAGGTTCAGGTGAATATTACCAACTACTCTGATCTCAGCTATGATGATCCCTACTATAAGGAACTGGGCACCCGGATGATGGCCGGAGAGGGGCCGGATCTCATATTTGTGGATAATATATTCATGGTGAACAACGATATCCACAAGATGCAGAAGGCGGGAGCCTTTGAGGATTTGACCCAGGTTCTTGCAGCGGACGTAGATTTGGAGGAGGACTCCTATCAGAGGATCATCTTTGACAGCATTGCCTGTGAAGGACACAATTATCTGATCCCTCTCTATTATAACCTCCCCATGTTCATTACCACAGAGGAGGCCATGGCAAAATCCCACATTGATTTCGAGGGGGCTGGAGACACTGTCGCCATGCTGACGGAGCTGGGAGACTACTGGGAGCAGGAGCAGCACAAGGAGAAGCCAGCCTATACCATGACCTATCCCCGCTATATCCTGATGTCCCCGCATATTGCCGGGATGCGCTACGGGGACTACCAAACCGGAGAAGTCCAAATCGATTTTGATGTCCTCCGTCAGATACTGGATCAATGGAAGCGGACGCATATGCTCGACGTTCCAGATGTCCGGGTTGCTATGCCTGAAACCGCTCAAGAACGGTTCTATGACCAGATGCAGGCGGGCACCTTCACGTCTTCCTTTGGGTTTTACGGGTACTTCAACTATTTCCGTGCCATGCAGTGGCATAGTCAGGGCTCAGAACCCCGGCTCTATCCCTGGCGCAATATGGAGGGCGGTGTCACAGCCCAGCTGGAGAGCGCCCTGGCCATCCGGCGGGGGGCTCCCAATGCCCAGAACGCCTGGAATCTTATCAAAATCGCCCTCTCCAAGGAGGTCCAAATGGACGTAACCAGGTATTCTTATTTGACCCGCGTTCCCGTGAACCGGCAGGTTTGGGAAGAAGCTTTCCAGCAGACCTTCAGCAACAGGATGGTGTATGATGATCCGCCCATGGAGCTCTCCCCTGTTCCACAGGAGGACTATGACCGGTTCGTGGCCCTCCAGGAGGAAATCACCGGGGTTTTCCTGCGGTTTCCCACCGATCGGGAGGTATTCGATATGTTCACCCCCTACCTGGAGGGGACCGCCTCCTTTGAAAAGTGCCAGCAGGATGCTGAGGACTTTTTGCGGATCTATCTCAGTGAGTAGAAGGGGCGCCTCTATCCACAATTTATTACTCAAAGGGGTGAAACGCAAATGAAAAAATATTTCGCTTTTTTGCTGCCGGTTCTGCTTTTATTGGCAACCTGTGGCTGCCAACACTCCACCGACTGGGAGCCTACCCAGGAATTAAATATCGAGATGAGGGCATATGAGGGTGGCGGTTCTCCCATGCAAGTGGCCCTGAATCGGGCGATTGCCCTCTACCAGCAGGCCTATCCGGAGGTGCAGGTGAATATCACCAATGTTTCTTTTCGCGATTCTTATTCTAAGGAGCTGGGCACCCGGATGATGGCCGGAGAGGGGCCGGATCTCATCTTTGTTGACGAGGGGCTTCTCTTCACCAACGACCTCTATAAGATGCAGAAGGCGGGAGCCTTTGAGGATCTGACCCAGGTTCTGGCAGCGGACATAGATTTGGAGGAGGGCCCCTATCAGCGGATCATCTTTGACAGCATCGCCTACGAAGGACACAATTACCTGATCCCTCTCCATTATAGTCTTCCCATGTTCATTACCACAGAAGAGGCTATGGCAAAATCCCATATTGATTTCGAGGGGGCTGGTGACACCATCGCCCTGCTGACGGAGCTGGGGGACTACTGGGAACAGGAACAGCACAAGGAGAAACCGGCCTATGCCATGACCTATCCCCGCTATATCCTGATGTCCCCGCATATTGCCGGGATGCACTATGGGGACTACAAAACCGGAGAAGTCCAAATCGATTTCGACGTCCTCCGTCAGATACTGGATCAATGGAAGCGAACGCATAGGCTCAATGTTCCAGACGTCAAGATTAGTCTGCTTCCAATCGAGCCAGAGCTTCTCTATGACCAGATGCAGGCGGGCACCTTCACATCTTCCTTTGGGTTTTACGGTTACTCCAACTATTTTCGTGCTCTACAATGGTTCGGTCAGGGCTCAAAGCCCCGGCTCTATCCCTGGCGCAATATGGAGGGCGGCGTCACAGCCAAGCTGGAGAGCGCCCTGGCCATCCGTCGGGGGGCTCCCAACGCCCAGAACGCCTGGAACTTCATTCAAATTGCTCTTTCAAAAGAAGCCCAAATGGATGTAACCAATGTCCTTTGGTATCCCCATATGACCTGTATTCCCGTGAACCGGCAGGTCTGGGAAGAGGCTTTCCAACAAACCTTCAGCAACAGGCTGGTGTATGACGATCCGCCCCTGGAGCTCCCCGCTGTCCCCCAGGAGGACTATGACCGGTTCGTGGCCCTCCAAGAGGAAATCACCGGGGTTTTCCTGCGGTTTCCCACCGATCGGGAGGTATTCGATATGTTCACCCCTTACCTGGAGGGGACCGCCTCCTTTGAAAAGTGCCGGCAGGATGCAGAGGACTTTTTACGGATCTATCTCAGTGAGTAGAAGGGGCGCCTCTATCCACAATTTATTACTCCAAGAGGTGAAACGCAAATGAAAAAATATTTCGCTTTCTTTCTGCCAGTTCTGCTTATGCTTGGAGCTTGCAGCTGTCAAAGCCCCCAAAACTGGGAGCCTACCCAGGAGCTGAATATCGAGATGCAGTGCCTTGAACCCGGCACTACATCCATGCAGGTGACCTTGAATCGGGCGATCGCCCTCTACCAGCAGGCCTATCCGGAGGTGCAGGTGAATATCATCAATGTTCCGGCTTATGATGATCCTTATGTAAAGGAACTAGGCACCCGGATGATGGCCGGAGAGGGGCCGGATCTCATATTTATTGACGAGGCGTTTCTTGTCTGCAACGATATCCACAAGATACAGAAGGCGGGAGCCTTTGAGGATCTGACCCAGGTTCTGGCGGCGGATATAGATTTG